>CALFCI010000001.1 GCA_937951135.1 uncultured Aquimarina sp.
GAAGATAGCAAACGCGTTAAAGTCCAGTTACAAGGGGCTTGTGTGGGATGCAATGTAAACCAGATGACTTTAAAATCTGGGGTAGAAATGACGATCAAAAAATATGCGCCTCAGATTGAAGAGGTTATTAATATTGAATAATATAAACGATTAGCTTTTACCGAACTTAAAGAGGTATGGCGTGAACGGTATGTGTTTTACAAGCGAATTCCTGAATTCTCTGAAGGTTCAAATTCTGTTAATTGTTGAGGGCCTTCCAACAACTCTCTAATGATTTTTAAAGTTCCGTCTTCGGCAGTAGCTATTTCCCACTTGATTAATGAAATCGCTCCATTTTCAATCTCCATTCCTGTAATGGATCTTGGATGTACACAACTACCGTCATTAAATAGATTAGGCTCACCGACTTCAGGAAATCTAGGCCTATGGGTATGCCCTATAATCGTAAATTGATTGTTTCTACTGGTAATCCATTTTTTGATTCTTCGTTCTACTTTAATAGTTTCCTTATAATTTTTAGCAGGACTTGTAGGGTCGGCTATACCCATAATCTGAAGTGGTTTCCATAATACTCTTACTAACATTCTATTTAATTTCCAAGCGACATAGTTCATAAAGTCTGCTTGATGGCCATGTAACAAAAATAATGTTTGCTGTGTATCCTCATGTTTTAAAATTACAGCTTCATGATACCTTAGATCTAAAAAAAGAGGAATTTCGGTTCCGATTTTAGGATCAAAATAAGAGTCCAGGTGTTTTTTTACATATTTAGGATCTTTATACACCATATCATGATTCCCCCAAATCATTACTAATCGATTTTCTTGATGAAATAATTTTAAGATTTTATATACATTTTTATGCGCTTCAAGTAGTGTTTGAAACTTTCTATTTTCCCAAAGTTCATCCCCATCTCCTAACTCGCAATAGGTAAATCCGTTGTTATAATAATGTTTAATTGCATGATAAAAAATATTCCTATTATTAGAAAAATCATCTGCAAAACTATTATCTCCTCTATGACAATCACTAAAAAGTATAAACTTATCGGTATCATTAAATGAAATGATTTTTGCATTTGCAAAAGCCCGATCTAACCGAAATTGAGAAGACATAAACACTGTTTTTAGTAAATATACAATTCTTTTATACTACCTTCATTATGAAAAAAATAATACAATTACAACACGTATTATTTTTTTTACATTCATTTACGTGTATTCCAAACTCTTGTCGTCATGTATATAGCATCTTGCGACCTAAGCTTTATGCATAAAAATCTTGTGTTTTAGTTGATTTAGAGTACTCATATTTTGTTTTTAAGATTGGATAAAGCATAAGGTTTAGGTTTGCAAGAAACATATTAAAACAAACTATAATTCTTCAGTATTCTACCAAATAAACATTACTGAAAATCAACTCATTATGCTTTTTTGTCGTGTCCTTAGATGTATTACTTAACAAAAAAGCCATTATTTAGTATACAATTGTATACTAAATAATGGCTTTTTACCCTGATATTGTATTTACTAATCTGCTAGTACAATAACTTTATTATCTTTCATTTCTACCGTTCCAGAATTAATTTGAAGCAATGTAGCTCCTTGATCACCTTTAGTAAACTTAGCTGCAACATTGGCTTCTAATTTCAAATCTCCATATACCTTTACAGTTCCTTGTCCCAAAGAAGCGACAATAGGCGCGTGATTATCCAACATCTGAAACTCTCCATCCATCCCTGGCACAGCTACAGATATAACTTCGCCTGAAAATAATATGGCTTCTGGAGTAACAATTTCTAAATACATAGTTTATTAGTATTGAGTACTGAGTATGGAGTATTTAGAAGTTCTTACTACTAACTAATATCTCATATCTCATTACTAGTTTATGCTTCTGCTAACATTTTTTCTCCTGCTTCAATAGCTTCTTCTATAGACCCTTTAAGGTTAAATGCTGCTTCTGGAAGGTGATCTAATTCTCCATCCATAATCATATTAAATCCTTTAATGGTTTCTTTAATATCTACTAATACTCCTGGAATACCTGTAAACTGCTCTGCCACATGGAATGGCTGAGATAAGAAACGTTGTACACGTCTTGCTCTAGATACGGCAAGCTTATCTTCTTCAGATAATTCTTCCATACCAAGGATCGCAATAATATCTTGTAATTCTTTATAGTGTTGTAACAACTCTTTTACACGTTGTGCACAATCATAATGCTCATCTCCTAAAATATCTGCAGAAAGAATTCTAGAAGTAGAATCCAATGGATCTACTGCTGGATATATCCCAAGCTCTGCAATTTTACGAGATAATACTGTCGTTGCATCTAAATGCGCAAAAGTAGTTGCCGGTGCTGGATCGGTAAGGTCATCTGCAGGTACGTATACTGCTTGTACCGAAGTAATCGATCCATTTTTTGTAGAGGTAATACGTTCTTGCATTACTCCCATCTCTGTTGCCAATGTTGGCTGGTATCCTACCGCAGAAGGCATACGACCTAATAATGCTGACACCTCAGATCCTGCTTGCGTAAAGCGGAAAATATTATCTACAAAGAATAATACATCTTTTCCTTGCCCTTCTCCTGCTCCATCACGGAAATATTCTGCTATTGTTAATCCAGAAAGTGCTACACGAGCACGTGCTCCTGGTGGCTCATTCATTTGTCCGAATACGAAAGTAGCTTTAGACTCTTTCATTACTTCTTTATCGACTTTAGACAAGTCCCATCCGCCTTCTTCCATAGAATGCATAAAATCATCACCATATTTAATGATTCCTGATTCTAACATCTCTCTCAATAAGTCATTTCCTTCACGTGTTCTTTCTCCTACTCCTGCAAATACAGAAAGTCCTCCATGACCTTTTGCTATATTATTAATCAATTCCTGAATTAATACTGTTTTACCTACACCAGCTCCTCCAAATAATCCAATTTTACCTCCTTTTGCATACGGTTCAATAAGATCAATTACTTTGATTCCTGTAAATAGAACCTCTGTCGCTGTGGATAAATCTTCGAACTTAGGAGCCTGACGGTGAATCGACAATCCATCATTTCCTGTTTTTGGCAAATCTCCTAACCCATCAATTGCATCACCAATCACATTAAATAATCGACCATAAATATCTCCACCTATTGGCATTTGTATTTGAGATCCAGAAGCTACTGCTTCTACTCCTCTACTTAACCCATCAGATGAATCCATTGCAATGGTACGTACAGTATCTTCACCAATGTGAGACTGGATCTCTAAGATCAATTTACTACCATCTACTTTAGTAATTTCTAACGAATCGTATATTTTTGGTAATTCAGTACCGGCAGCAAATGCTACATCGATAACAGGACCTACAATTTGTGATACTTTACCTATAACTTGAGACATTATATAACTATTTAATATTTAGTACTTATCTATAGAAAAACACCTTAGTATTAAGCATACTATATAAGGTGTTTTTTCAGGCTGCAAATATAGTATTTTTAATATTAAAAAATACTGTCTTTTATTCTGTTTTTTTGAATCTAAAATCAATAGCGCGTTCACCTCCCTAAATTCAACACTTTCCTTTAAAAATAATTCTATCAGGATTAGTCTTGTGAAATTAACACTATCACTATTGTAAATTTTGAATACCGTACTAAAACAGTTCTTTTTTTATAAATTGTTAATCGTTAGCCCTACATAATATTGAGATCCAATCAACCCTGTTCCATACGCTGTAAAATACTCATCTCCTCCAAGATTTGTCGCTCCTACTTTTAGCATTGATTTCAAAAAAGGAATGGTGTAATTTACTTGTGCATCTACTACAAAATAAGCAGGTACAGGACCATTTGCAAAAGGAGCTTCCCAAAGATAATCATCACTCCATCGGAAGGTTGTATTAAATCCAAAGTTCTTAAAGAGTTGTCTATGTCCAAAATTTCCTTTTACCTTATGCTTAGGGGTATTGAAATTACTGCTAAAATCAGGATCTTTAGCTTGGTCAAAATCTTGTTCTGCATAGGTATAATTAACTCCAACATCAAAACCTCCTAAGATTTTTGTAGACACCCCTATGGTAGCTCCTAAAGAACTGATATCCACAACCGAATTCACATAAGGGCGATATGCCTGAGTATCTCCATTTTGTAATGCGAATAATGATAATGCCCCATCACCTGCTTGACCATATAATGGGACAACTACGGTTTTTATAGAAATAAAATCTTTATACTGGTTATAATATATATTGCCATCAATGTTAAAGCGATTTATTTTTCCTCGATACCCTACTTCAAATGCAGTCACTTTTTCTGGCTTCACAGTATTTGTAGTTGTTGCCTGAAATGTTCCATTTTGCACAGAACTTAACGAAAAGGCATTTTCAAAAGCAGCTCTTGGTGTTACATTTACTGAAGACACTCCTGTAGCACCTGCTCCAGCAGCACTTAATGCAAAACTTCTAGAATCTCGATCTAAATTACTAGCTGCCGACCCCGTTAAAATTACAGGCCCTACATTAAGCCCTATAAATAACTCTTGAGTCGTTGGGTTTCTAAATCCCGTTTGTACTGAAGCTCTTATATTATGATTTCTTTCTTCACCCAATGTATACCCTAAAGATACTCTAGGTGAAAAGTTGCCATCAAACAACTCTGACTTATCGTAACGTACTGATGCCGTAACTTTTAGTCGCTCATCCATCAACTTTTTCTGAACCTGTGTATAAATCCCAAATTCAGAATAGCGAATAGGGCCATCTGCATCGGTATAAATCGTTCCAGAAGAATTTAATTTATACTCTCTAAATGATCCTCCTATTTGTATATCTGCAAAATCTTTAGTTAAATGACTGAAATTATAATTTGCATCTATATGACCTAAGGAAGTCTCATCCTGAAATTTTGAACCTGTAATTAAATTAGTATCATTAGTTACCTGACCGAGTGCTTGATTAAACTCTGGTGTTCCTGGTAAAAAACGTCCTGTATCCGCAGTTTGTCTAGCATTAGCATGTGCTTGTGTTGAATTTTGTCCTGCTAAAACTGATTGTATATATGTTCCTGCATACTGACCAAACCAGGTATTATCATCTTTCCATTGTCTATTTAAATTAATTCCTGTAAACCCTGTATCATAAGAATCTCCTGCATCTTCTATGGTTTTATATGCTCGTATAAAGAAATTATCATTCTTAATTTCTAATTTATGTTGTTGTATAAAGAAGTCACGAAGTGCATATCTATTAAACCCATGAAATACAGAAGCTCCTTTAGCAATTCTACCAGAATATATAAATTCTAAATCATTTGCGAAAGGTCTATAATGAAAAGCCGCATCAAACTTTATACTTTTCGCTTTTCCATCCCCTAGTAAATCACGTTCATCATATCCTGTTCTAGAAACAGCAGCATTACCAAAAGTGCCTTCTGGTGCTCCAGCAAGCGCATCAAAGTCTAATCCTACATTGAAATCATCACCATATACATTTAATCCGTTATAGTTAATATCGGATGACCGATCGGTAGCGGCATTGTTTTTATTTGTGGTACTATTGGCAACCCAATCTGTAGCTTTTGAATATGAAAAATTGGCTTTGGCGGCAAATTTATCTGAAAAAGCATGCGCTACTCTTACTCCATAATCATAGAATTCATTATCACCTGCTGCTTCCTGTGACGTAATCCCTGTTTTGATATAAGCACTAATCCCTTGATGGTCAAACGGATTTTTACTGGTCATAAATAAAATTCCATTAAACGCATTGGCACCATATAATGCAGATGATGCTCCTGGCAATAATTCAACACGTTCTACATCCAATTCATTAATTCCTAATAAGTTTCCTAAAGCAAAGTTTAATCCTGGTGAAGAGTTATCCATACCATCAATTAACTGTACAAACCGTACATTAGAAAAATCTGCAAATCCTCTAGTATTAATAGATTTAAAATTTAAACTCCCGGTATTAATATCTACTCCTTTAAGATTTTCTAAACCATTGAAAAAGTCTACAGATGGTGTGTTTTTAATTTCCTTTCTACCAATATGTTCAATACTTACTGGAGATTCAAAAATACGCTCTGGAGTACGTGAAGCTGAAATAATCACCTCATCCAATTCTGCTCCTTCTTTAAGAATTATAGTAATATCCTTAGTTTCTGCTGTGATCTCAACAGACTCAAGTTTGTAACTCACGCTACTTACTACTATAGTAAAAGGTGGTACCTGTGTTACTTCAAACTCAAATAAGCCATAAAAGTTTGTAGTTGCACCAGTATTTTCTCCCTGTAGAACAACATTTGCCCCTGATATGGGTTGATTTTTTTCATCAACGACTTTACCGCTAATTGATGTTTGTGATACAGCCGTCATACTCATTAAAAGTAGTAGTGCTAATGTAATACGTTTCATAATGTGTGATTAGTTTTAAAAATATGGGGCAATTTACGTTTTATGATTCGGTTATAAAAGTATATTATCATTATTGTTAAAGTTAAAGTTAAGTTAATTATTGTTGTGAAATCCCATAACACTCTACGCACAACACCCACATTATAGCAATAATTTTAATCTGTAATTACACCATAAAAAAAGAGGCTATCTAAAAAAGATAACCTCTTAATAATAATATGTAATCCCTATTACTCTACAGTAACTGACTTTGCCAAGTTTCTAGGCTGATCAACATTTTTATCTAATAAAACTGCGATATGATAGGATAATAATTGTAATGGAATTGTAGACAATAATGGCATTAAAAATTCTTCTGTTTCTGGAATTTCAATTACATGATCTGCTAATTCTCTTACCGTAACATCTCCTTCTGTAACAATACCTATAATTTTACCTTTTCGAGATTTAATTTCTTGAATATTACTCACCACTTTATCATAATGCCCTTTTTTGGTAGCGATCACTACCACTGGCATGTGCTCATCGATTAACGCAATAGGACCATGCTTCATCTCTGCTGCTGGATACCCTTCTGCATGAATGTACGAAATCTCCTTTAACTTTAATGCACCTTCTAATGCCACTGGAAAGTTAAATCCTCGTCCTAGATACAAAAAGTTTTTCGCATCTTTATACGCTTTAGCAATAGGTATGATTTGATCATTATACGTTAATGCCTTTTTTACTTTTGCAGGAATGCGTTCTAACTCTTGTAAATAAGAATAAAACTCACTATTTGAAATTGTGCCTTTACGCTCTGCTAATTTTAAAGCAATCAATGCCAACACTGTAATTTGCGTTGTAAATGCTTTAGTCGATGCAACTCCTATTTCTGGACCTGCATGTGTATATGCTCCTGCATGTGTTTCTCTAGATATTGACGACCCTACCACATTACATACTCCAAACACAAAAGCTCCTTGTTCTTTTGCCATCTTAATTGCTGCCATTGTATCTGCTGTTTCTCCACTTTGAGAAATCGCAATAACAACGTCATCTTGATGAATTACAGGATTTCTATATCTAAATTCTGATGCATATTCAACTTCAACTGGCAAACGCACTAATTCTTCAAAAATATATTCTGCAACTAACCCTGCATGCCAAGAAGTTCCACATGCAATGATAATAATACGTTTTGCATTTAATAATTTTGCTAAATTATCATCAACCCCAGCCATTTTTATGATGCCTTCTGCTGCTAGCATTCTACCTCTATAAGTATCACTAATAGCATCGGGTTGCTCATAAATTTCTTTCATCATAAAATGATCGTATCCTCCTTTTTCAATTTGCTCCAAATTTAATTGCAACTCTTGAATATAAGGCGCTACTTTACGGTCATTTTTAATTTTTCTTATTTTAATCTCTTTACCTCTGCGTACCACAGCCATCTCTCCATCCTCTAGGTATATTGCATTATTAGTATATTCTATAAATGGAGAAGCATCGGAAGCGATAAAAAACTCATCTTCTCCAATACCTATCGCCAATGGACTTCCTAGTCTTGCAACTACAATCTCATTGGGTTTTTTGATATCAAAAACAGCAATTGCATAAGCTCCAATCGTTTGATTTAAAGCGATCTGAACTGCCTTCCCCAACTTCACTTTTTCATTAATCTGAACATCTTCAATAAGGTTTACCAAAACCTCTGTATCTGTATCCGAAGTAAATGTATATCCTCTTTTCTCTAATTCTTTTCTAAGAGAATCATAGTTTTCTATAATCCCATTATGGATAATCACTAAATCTCCAGAATTAGAATAATGTGGATGCGAATTTACATCGTTAGGAACACCATGTGTTGCCCATCGTGTATGCCCAATTGCAATAGTTCCGTTTGTAGAAATTTCTTTCTCTAATCGTTCTTCTAAGTCTGCTACCTTACCTTTAGTTTTGGACAGCTTAATTTTTTCTCCATCATACAATGCAATCCCAGCTGAATCATAACCACGATATTCTAATCTCTTTAGCCCTTTCAGGACTATTGGATATGCTTCCCTATGACCTATATACCCTACTATTCCACACATAATTTGTAATATTAATTAATTGGTTAGTTTTATTTTTCAGATTTTGAATAGAAGATTTCTAATCGCAATCGTTTTGACTCTGGCACATCATCTGTATTTCCATACAATATTGTTCCTTCATGAGATAAGACAGAGGCAAACGGCACAATATCATCTTCCGTACTATTAGGGGTAAATGCTTTAGCAGCACCAAATATATTAACATTTTGAGACACCGCTACTCCTAATCGGTTGTTATTAATACTTCCGTTTAACACATTAACAATATGTCTTGTAATCTTTATTTTATAAAATTCTCCTCGATTATCTGAACCACGGCTTATTCTTCCTAAATGGTTTGGAATAGAATTTATTGGGCTTGTTGTACTAACATTATCCAATGAAAAATCTACCAATATAAGTCCTGTTTCTTCATCAAAAATATAAATTCGCTCTGGCTCTGAATCTCCAGAGATAACTTTTTCTTGATCTATATAAAAAATTAAGTTGGCTTCGTTTACTAACCAATCTTGTCTTTGCAAAAACGATAATTCTGCCTCCTGTTCTCCATTTTCATTACTTACTGTTCCGCCAAACAAATCCAATACCGCATAAGATCCATCTCCACCCTTAAGGTATAAGTTTTTTTCACCGTTTATACTATCTTGATTTTCTAATGTAGTTGCTATGGTTGGATCCAAAGTGCTGTCTATACCATTCACACTATTATTGTCAAATGCAATTTGCACGCTACCAGAGCTTCTGTCTCCAGAACCATCGGCATTCTCAAAAGTGTAATACAATGTAATATTTACTCCATTTTTATTAAAGAAAAATAAATTTCCTTCAGCTCCTACTAATTCAGGCTTAAGGTATATCCCTCTAAAATAATTTCTAAAATTATTAATATTACTTAATTCTGTCGTTCCATTTTTATCTAAAATTGCCGTTGCAAAGTAATCATTAGGCAACTTCACTTTTAACTGCGGCACTTGGAATACTACATCTTGATCCGAATCTTCATCAGCTCCATCTGGGAGAATCAAAACAATTTGTTGGCTAGAAGGCAAAACATTTTCTGCTGTTGCCAACAAATCATCTTCAACACTAGCGCCAAAATTGTTAATATCATCAGAGTAGTACACTTGGCGTTGCTCTAGTTCTGCCCCAGCAATGGAAGGATCCACATCTCTTAAAAAATAATTAGAGCGATATACTGATATATTCATTGGCGTACTCCCATATACTGAATCTAAAGCATAGGTTTTACGCACTAAACCATCAGCATCTGTAACCGAAGTAAGTTCTCTACTGTAATAAGGAATACTTAATACCACACTATCCAATACAGGATTAGTGCCAAAACTCGGAACGAAACTAACATTATCTGCATTATTAAATCGCACCTGAGAAAGCACACTATATTTAGAGAGTCCATATACGGGGTCGTCATAATAGCCTATAATGTTAGCAGTACTAGCACCGTCATTAGTACTTGGAATAGCACTGGTTTGTACTCTAGCCAACTTTTTGGAATATGCTACTGGCACAGATTGATATGTTTCGTCACTAAAATTAACATCTCCTAGCACTTCTCCTCCTACTGCATTTGGATCATCATCACATGATACTACACTAAAAACAGCTAGAACCCCCACAATAAAGCGGGTACAATTATTTCTTAAATTCATTTACTTTTATTTATGACACTATGTATTAGTAACTCATAGTATTTTGAATACTATTTAAAACCAATGGACATATATTCATTTTATAAACACTGCTAAGCTACTTCGTTATACTAATACTTCAGATGCATAAAACTGCTCATACGCTTCTGCAAACTCATCTGGGTATTTATAGTCTAGAACAGGCTGTGGCACTGTTTTCAAATGGTCAGAAAGCTCCGTTGGAATTTCTTCTGAACCGACGATAATAGCATCTGAATGATCAATTGCTACTTTCATTAAATTCGTATATGTCGGATCAGATAATTCCTTAATTTTATCTTCTTTGATGCCATCAAACTTGACTTTATCTAACATGTTTGCGTCCAATGTACCTATATAACCGTTATTATATACCGATGTTACAATTTTACTATGATTAAACAACGGTTCATTAGCATAATAATCTCTTAAATAGAGTGGTAATAATGCTGCTAACCAACCATGACAATGAATTACATCAGGAGACCAATTTAATTTTTTAACGGTTTCAATAACACCTTTGGCAAAAAATATAGCACGCTCATCATTATCCTTAAATAAGTTACCGTCTTCATCGGTAAGCGTCGCTTTTCGTTTGAAATAATCTTCGTTATCTATAAAATATACTTGCATCCGCTCCTTAGGAATAGAAGCTACTTTAATAATTAGAGGCATATCCAAATCATTAATCACCAAGTTCATACCAGATAAACGGATTACCTCATGAAGTTGATGCCGTCTTTCATTGATATTACCATATCTCGGCATAAAAATTCGTATTTGCCCTCCTTTACTATTGACCATTCTCGGTGCTTCGAAAGACATCGATGAAATCTCTGTCTCTGGCAAGTACGGTATTACTTCTGACGACACATATAATATCTTTTTATCTTTCATCTCTCTTCTCTTTGTTTTTTTTCATTAAATAAGATGGCATTCACGATTTCACATTCAGAGAGTATTACCTTCCAAAATTTAATAGCGAATTCATACCATTATTATTTTTTTATCCTTATTATTTAGAATAAATTTTTGCAAAATTACGAAAATTTATGCAGTCTTCTAGTAATATCTTATTTTTGCACGTTTTTAATATTCAATTATGTACATTTATTCCGACTCTTCAGAACTCAAAACTGCTATTATCGCCACAAAAAAGCGGGGTATATCAATTGGCTTTATCCCTACTATGGGAGCTTTACACCAAGGCCACATGGCACTAGTACATAAGGCTTTATCTGAAAATGATATCATTGTGGTGAGTATTTTTGTAAATCCAACGCAGTTTAACACCGCTGAAGATTTGAATAAATACCCTAGAACACTAGAGGCAGACCTAGCTTTACTCGCTGAAACTGCACCAGACTGCTTGGTATTCACCCCAACGGTAGATGATATTTACGGAACAGAGGCTAGTGCTACTACGTATCATTTTGATGGATTAGAGCATGAAATGGAAGGGAAATTTAGACCAGGGCATTTTAATGGTGTTGGCACTATATTGAGCCGTTTATTTTCTATAGTATCCCCAACCAGAGCTTATTTTGGTGAAAAAGATTTTCAACAACTTCAAATTGTAAAAAAATTGGTCGCTATCGAGAGATTTCCTGTAACTATTGTGGGATGCCCTATTCACAGGGCCGAGAATGGATTAGCATTAAGCTCTCGTAACAAAAGGCTAACCTCACAGCAATATCAAGAAGCTCCATTATTGTACAAAACACTACTTCAAGCTAAAGAAGATTTTGGCACAAAAAGTGTTACTACTATAAGTGCATGGGTTTCCTTACAATTTCAGAAAAACACGGAATTGTCATTAGAATATTTTTATATCGCTAGTGAATCGGACTTAAAACCTACGACAACACCAATAGAAAAGCTAAAGTATCGCGCCTTTATTGCTGCTTTCGCAGGAAAAGTAAGACTCATAGATACCATTGCTTTAAACTAAAAATGATTAACTTTGTAGAATGTTTGTACACGTTGTAAAATCAAAAATTCATCGCGTTAAAGTAACTGGCGCGGACCTCAATTATATTGGAAGTATTACTATAGATGAAGATCTTATGGATGCTGCTAACATTATTGAAGGAGAAAAAGTACAGATTGTAAATAACAATAATGGTGAACGCCTAGAAACGTATGCCATACCCGGTCCTCGTAACAGTGGTGAAATCACACTTAATGGTGCAGCTGCTCGAAAAGTAGCTAAAGATGATATACTCATCTTAATCACCTATGCCATGATGGATATTGAAGAAGCCAAGCAATTCAAGCCTTCATTAGTTTTTCCTAACGAAGCCAACAACCTATTACAATAGCTCTGTGCATCAAAAAGGCATCAAAATTCTAAAAATTGTCCTTCCGTTAGCTATAGGTGTATTTATCATTTGGTATTCTATTAACTCTTCTACTCCTGATGAACGCCAACTATTATGGAAGACCATACTACATGCAGATATGAAGTGGATTATTCTTTCTGTAATTTTAGGAATACTTTCTCATTTATCCAGAGCATATCGCTGGCAGTATTTAATTACACCCTTGGGGTACACTACTAAATTTAGCACTCGATTTATGGCGGTCATGATTGGATACCTAGCCAATTTGGGAATCCCTAGATCGGGAGAAGTATTAAGAGGTGCTACACTATCTGGATACGAACAAGTACCTTTTGAAAAAAACTTAGGAACTATTGTTTCTGAGCGCATTATCGATTTTATACTATTATTGATCATTACTGGCATCACTTTATTACTACAATATGATTTTCTAGCTACATTTTTAGTAGAAAAAAACATTAATCCTATACTTCCTTTACTTATACTCTTTCTGGGCATCTTACTAGGAATTTTTTTTTTAAGAAGTATCAAAACATCACAGCATAAAATTCTTGTTAAGATTAGAACATTTGGCCTTGGCCTTTTAGAAGGCATTAAAAGCATATTTACTATGCAGCACAAATGGTCATTCATCATACACACACTATTTATCTGGAGCAGTTATATTGCCATGATATATGTGTCAAAATTTGCTATTCCTGGTTGTAGTGATTTATCTTTTGAAGGCGTTTTAGTCGCTTTTGTAGTAGGATCTTTCGCTATGACAATGACCAATGGAGGTATTGGCATTTACCCTATTAGTATTGGTGCTATTTTAGTATTATACTCGATTGACAAACAATCCGGAGAAGCATTGGGATGGGTGATCTGGGGATCACAAACACTACTTGTGCTCATATTAGGGTCTTTATCTTTTATTCTATTGCCAATTTTAAATAGAGCAAAGTGATCGCAATTAGTACGCTTAGCTTATGAAAGTGCCCCAGGAAACAAAAATCGAATACAAAACAAACTAGTGAATTCCGTGAATAATTTATATATTGACCTATTCTTTTAGAGAAAGGGCTAAAAATTGTTAACCTAAAGATTGCAGTATGAAAAAGAGTATCGTAGTATGCTTATTGTGTTTATTTACATTTTTTGGATATAGCCAAATAAAATATGAGAATTTTCGATCGATTAAGTTAGATCAAGACCGTCAATTAAAAATCCAATTGCCTCGTAATTATGAAAAAAATAAAGATAAAATTTACACTTTAATCGTTGTTTTGGATGGAGATTACTTATTTGAACCCATTGCAGGAAACGTAGATTATTTTTCATATTGGGAAGACATGCCCGAATCTATTGTAGTTGGTATTAACCAAAGAGATTCTAGAATAGAAGATTGCAGATATGATCGTGCCGAATATCTACCCGCTAACAGAGGAAAACAATTTTATGAATTTATCGGTCAGGAATTAATCCCGTATTTGAATACAACATATCGTATCGCAAAGTTAAAACTTATTGTAGGACATGATTATACTGCCAATTTCATTAACTATTTCCTATTTAAGGAAAATCCGATTTTTCATGGCTATATTAATCTAAGTCCTGAATTTGCTCCAAAAATGGATGAACGATTATCCGCAGTACTAACCGATAGTCCCGAAAACACTTGGCTATACATGGCAACTAGTACTAATGATGCTGAAAAGATTAAAAAAAATGTCATTAAAACACATAAAAAACTATCTGTTATAGACAGTCCTAACATGAAGTATTTCTTTGATAATTTTGAAGAATCTTCACATTACACCCTGGTAGGACGCGCTATTCCTAGAGCCTTAGAAACTATTTTTGAAATGTACCGCCCTATTAGTAAAAAAACCTACAAAGAGGTATTACTTCCTTTAGAAACTTCTCTCTATGATTACATTGTAGATTTATATAAAACTACCGAAGATTTGTATGGTGTAAAACGGAACATTCGAATTAATGATTTTATTGCAATATCTACAGCAATGGAAAAAAATGAAAAATGGGATGAACTGGAAAAACTAGGAAACCTAGCAAGAAAACAACATCCAGACACTATGCTTGGCAATTACTATCTTGGAATGTACTACGAACAGACTGGAGAAGCTAAAAAAGCAATGAGAGCATACGAAAGTGGTTTTATTCAGGATGAAGTCGCTTTTTTAACAAAAGATTATATGCTAGATAAGGTAAATAAAATTAAGGAAGATTTCGGATGGTAATGCTAAAACCCGTAAGTAAGTCCTAATCCTATAATCTCTCTAATTTGAAATGCACTGGTGGTGTTATCATCATAAATGGCTTGAAAAACGACACTACCAGTAATATACTTATTGAATACTAAGTTGAGATTTAACAAATAGTCAATATCAATATTATAAGGATCCTCGATGTAATTCGAATATAAATTTAGAGTGTTCTCTACCGTAAAATTATTCCATACTTTAAGCTTGGAATAAAACGATATCGCTCCACCAAACTCAAAACGGGAGCTTTTACCAGTCTCCACACCAAAATAGCTTTTATCTTCGTACTCTGGTATACTTGTAAATTTAGAATTTACAAAAATCATACGTGAAGTTAGTGGTGAAATATTGAAACTTAAATCATCACTTTTTTTCCAAAGAAAACCCGGTCCTAACTGCACAAATGCTGGAGAAAAAAGATGGGTTTCTTCTGTTCGTATCGTTTCTTCTGTATCAATATCTTTAGTGTAGCTATACCCTTTGGCAAACTGAGATCTAAAGTTCATAAATACAGAATAATTCCAAAGAGTTTTCTTTATTTTTTGACCTAAAATCGAATTCAACTCTATTCTATCATTTGTTTTTCTAGAAAAAGATTCTCCTTTTAAAAAAGTAAGTCCAAAATCGGCCAATACTTTATTATCCCATGTTAAACTTCCTTTTTGATAATTAAACTCATAGTTCAAATTCAAATTTCCTGCTATATTTGATGCTCCTCCACCTTGCCAATCCATATTAAACGCAGACTGATTGAATAATAAATCGGTTTTACCTTTATGAATCCAACCTATTTTTCGTTTCATTTTTAAGGGCTTAGGAGTAATCTCTACCAACACTTCTTTCATAGCTTTGAGTCCAACACTATCTGAAATAGGAAATAGCAACTCTCGTATAGATTGTTTTAAATTATGCTTAACTGTGTCTCGCTTTATTTCAGCTGATTCTTGTTGCCCTATAGCACAATGACTACAAAAAAACAAAAAAAACAAAAAAACACACTGCTTCATGATACGTTTATATTAACGGCTACAAATATAAGAACTAAAAAACCTATCCTCTTATTACAGAAGATAGGTTTTTCTAAAAATAGTATATAGTTGAAACTTCTACTCGAAGTACTTAAACTATATTTTTAATTTATTTATCGGTATTCCGTAGACTCTAGAAACCATAATTTACGCCTATACCCAATACTTCTCTAATCTGAAATCCATCACGATTAGCATTGTCATCATATATCGCTTGGAATGTTACATTAGCTGACAAAAACTTATTAATGGTCATCACAAAATTAGCAGTATAATCGATATCTACATTCTGTGGATCTTCTAAATAGTTTGTATATAAATTTAAGATGTTTTCCATAGACACATTCTTCATTAAATCAAATTTAGCATACGCATTTACTGCAGCTCCAAATTCAAAACGTGAAGTTTCATTTGCATCTACACCAAAATATTGATTATCTGCATCAAGACGACTTCTAGTATCTGTAGGATCAGTAAACTGACCATCTACAACGATTAATCTTCCTGTAAGTGGTGCGATGTTCACTTTCAAGTTATCACTTTTTTTCCAAAGTAAACCTGGTCCAAACTGGAAGTATGCCGGAGATAAAAATTTAGTTGTTCGTGTTCTCGAAGATTCAGATAACGCTACTCCGTTTACGATTACTGGATTTCCAGCACCATCAAGAAGAGGAGTGTCTGAACTTTCAAAACCAGAATCAAGTTGTGTTCTAATGTTAACAAAGAAAGAATAATACCAGTTCGATTGATTAATTTGCTTCCCTATCAAAGAGTTAAAATCCAAACGATCGTTTGTTTTTCTAGTAAAATCATCATCCTTTAGTTTTGTCAATCCATAATCTACTAAAAGTTTATTATCCCAAGTTACAGGTCCTTTTTTATAATTGAAATCATAAGATATTGCTAAATTAGCTGCAATATTTGATACACCTCCACCAGTCCAAGTATTATTAAAAGCGGATTGGTTAAATAATAAGCTGATATTCCCGCCTCGTGTCCATCCATCTTTTGGTACTTCTACTGGAGTTTCTTCTTGTGCATAGGTCATAAACGAACCTGCTAAAAGTGCTAAGGCTACTACTGTCTTTTTCATTTGATTTGTGTTTAAGTGGTTTATTTATTAGTTCTGTTTTTGGGAACAATTTTAATCTTTAGTATTGATAAAAAATATACCGCCGCAAATATAATGAAGTCTCTTTCTCTGTTCGAATAGTATCCCTATGAAAACAGATTTTTCGACAAAACTCCATATTATTCGATAAACGGATTATTTTCTTTTATACAATGGCACAGCAGAGCATGCTTCTCCATACATTACGCTTTTAGCAACCGGTTGTAATTTTTGAATTAAAGCGATATAGGCATTTTCTGGAACAGGTTTATTAGAACAGCCTTTAATAATTAATGCTTTATCTTGATATACCGTACTATCTAAAGCTTCAATAACACCTTGATACAGTATCGTTTCTAAAGTTTCTAAAGTACCTACTACAGTGTTCTTTGCATACGGATGCAACATTGTAGTAAGTAACAGGTATGCCCAACCCGGTATAATGGCATCGGTAGTACAAGTTAAAGCCACATACCCATCTTTATATTGACTCCAATCATGATCTTTTACCTGTGTTCTAAATTCTTTCTCACGCAAAATCAAACCTTCATATAGCCAATCTTTAATATCCAACACCATCCGTTTGCCTTCTGGATAGTAGTCCTCAAGATCAACAGTGATTAAATTTTGATTATTCGCAATGCGATTGACAATTTCTTTACTCATGATTCGATTTTAGGTATTGGGTTTCAGGTATCCCGTTTTTTTGTCCTGCTTCTTTGTCTCCTGCCTATTGTCTCAAATCTAGTATCTAATAGTGAAACGGTCTCAAGTATAAATTCTTTACAGCATCCCCAACTCTAACTTTGCTTCTTCACTCATTAAATCTTGAGTCCATGCAGGTTCAAAAGTCAACTCTATTTCCACATCATTGATCGCATCTAGGGACTTTACTTTTTCACGTACTTCCTCTGGTAATGATTCTGCAACAGGGCAATTGGGTGATGTTAATGTCATTAAGATCTTTACATCATAATCTTCATTTACAAACACGTCATAAATCAAACCTAATTCATAAATATCTACCGGAATCTCTGGATCGTAAATCGTTTTGATTATACCAACAATTTTATCTCCAAGATCGTTTGTATTGATTGTATCACTCATAGTATAGGTTGTTATTTTAGTTGCGTTTGGTATGCAAGTGCATACATCTTTAATTGTTTAATCATACTCACCAAACCATTAGCACGTGTCGGTGACAAATGTTCTTTCAATCCAATTTCATCAATAAAATTGGTATTCGCTTCAAGAATTGCTGTGGGATGTTGATTTGAAAATGTTCGAATCAAAATTGCAATAATACCTTTGGTAATAATAGCATCACTATCTGCTGTAAATATGATTTTATCCTCGATCATATCTGCATGCACCCAAACTTTACTTTGGCATCCTTTTATACTATTGTCATCGACTTTGTATTGTGACTCAATAAGCGGCAAGGATTTACCCAAGTCAATCATATATTCATATCGCTGCATCCAATCATCAAACATGCTAAACTCATCAACGATTTCTTCCTGTATTTCCTGTATGGTCATTGGTACTTCTAATTTTATGCAAAGATACGAAGTTCACTGTAAAATTTTTGAGGTAAGAAGCAAAGATGCTAAGAATCTGAGACACTATGATTTTTCATCTTGAATCCTACTGCGGAGTGGTCTAGATTCTAATATCTAACAGCGTAGCGGTCTAGTATCTATATCTCACACAAACTCAAACCCACTAAATATATCTTCGATTTCTCGAAACACCGCAAACACATCTGCTGAATCATCGCTAGTTACCATTTTGGTTCGGTATTCTTTAAAGTGAGGAATGCCTTTAAAATAGTTGGTGTAATGCCTACGGGTTTCAAAGACCCCCAATTTTTCACCTTTCCAAGCAATCGACATTTCTAAATGCCTTCGGGCAGCCTGTACACGATCTTCTACGGTAGGTGGCGCTAAATGTGTTCCTGTTTCAAAATAATGTTTTACTTCCTTAAAAAACCAAGGATAACCAATACTAGCACGTCCGATCATCGCACCATCCAATCCATATTCATCTCTCATTTCCATGGCACGTTCTGGAGTATTGATATCCCCATTTCCGAATACTGGAATATGCATCCGAGGGTTATTTTTCACCTCTGCTATAGGTTTCCAGTCGGCATCCCCTTTATACAATTGTGCGCGAGTACGCCCATGAATAGCAATCGCTTTTATCCCTACATCTTGTAACCGTTCTGCTACTTCTACAATGCGAATAGAATCGTGATCCCAACCCAATCGCGTTTTTACCGTAATGGGAAGGTCTGTATGCTTCACCATCGCTTCGGTAAGCGAAACCATAAGGTCTATATCTTTTAAAATCCCTGCCCCAGCACCCTTACTTACTACTTTTTTTACTGGACACCCAAAATTAATATCAATAATATCTGGCTTTGAAGCTTCTACAATTTCTATAGAACGCAACATCGAATCTAAATTTGCTCCAAAAATCTGAATCCCTACCGGACGCTCTTTTTCATAAATATCTAATTTCATAACGCTTTTTGCCGCATCACGAATTAACCCTTCCGAAGAAATAAACTCGGTATACACCACATCTGCTCCTTGTTCTTTGCATAATGCCCGAAATGGAGGATCACTTACATCTTCCATGGGAGCCAATAACAACGGAAAATCTCCTACATCAATATCTCCTATCTTTGCCATATACTATATACTGTAGCTATTAGAATTATAGTTGCCCCTTGTTCTTTATCGCCTATACTGCACTAAAATCAGGTTCAACTGTTTTGCAAAAATACAAATTCTCATCTAATCACCTGAGTTCGATTACTCCAAAAATAATTCTGGTTAAGAATCCTGTAAAGCTATTGAAATCGACTATATTTGTGGGCTATTGCATTAGCAAATTCCTCTAGACCTACTAGGTTTTGGAAACCTAGTAGGTCTGAGTCATAAAATACTGAACATAGGATCGCATGAAGAATATTAGAAACTTTTGTATTATAGCACATATCGACCACGGAAAAAGCACCCTGGCAGATCGCTTATTAGGATTCACAGGATCGGTAACCGAGCGCGAGTCTAAAGCACAATTGTTGGATAATATGGATTTGGAGCGCGAGCGTGGCATCACGATAAAGAGTCATGCCATACAAATGGAGTATACGCACAAAGGGGAAGAGTATATCCTAAATCTTATCGACACTCCAGGACACGTAGATTTTTCGTATGAAGTATCACGGTCTATTGCCGCTTGCGAAGGGGCTTTACTTATTGTTGATGCAGCACAAAGCATACAAGCACAAACCATCTCCAATCTATATCTTGCTTTAGATAACGATTTAGAAATTATACCCGTATTAAATAAAGTAGATCTACCAAGTGCCAATCCAGAGGAAGTAACCGATGACATTGTAGACCTTTTAGGGTGTGATGCAGAAGAGGTTATTCCTGCAAGTGCCAAAACTGGAATTGGTATTGAAGAAATATTAACGGCTATTATTGAGCGTATTCCTGCGCCAAAAGGAAATCCTGACGAGCCATTACAAGCCTTAATCTTTGATTCGGTATACAATTCGTTTCGAGGTGTTGAAACCTATTTTAGAGTGATCAATGGCGAAATTAAAAAAGGACAACAGATCAAGTTTGTAGCGACTGGCAAAACCTATTCTGCTGATGAAGTTGGAACACTAAAACTCAATCAAGTCGTCAAATCTGTGATCAAAACCGGAGATGTGGGCTACCTGATTACTGGAATAAAAGAAGCGAAAGAAGTAAAAGTAGGAGATACCATTACAGATGCTAAAACGCCTACTCAAAATGCTATCGCTGGATTTGAAGATGTAAAGCCAATGGTATTTGCCGGAATTTACCCTGTAGACACCGAAGACTATGAGGAGCTAAGGGCTTCCATGGAAAAATTACAATTGAATGATGCTTCATTAGTTTTTGTACCCGAAAGTTCGGCTGCTTTAGGCTTTGGTTTTCGATGTGGATTCTTAGGAATGTTACACATGGAAATTATTCAGGAACGTCTAGAACGAGAATTTAACATGACCGTAATTACTACGGTTCCCAATGTATCCTATCACGCCTTTACGCATAAAAATACTGATGAAATTATTATTGTAAATAACCCCTCTGATCTTCCCGAACCTTCTTCACTGAATCGTGTGGAAGAACCTTATATTAAAGCTTCGATTATAACGAAGTCTGATTTTGTAGGGTCGGTAATGTCTTTATGTATTGAAAAACGTGGAGAGATCACCAATCAAACCTATTTAACGACAGAGCGTGTAGAGCTTACTTTCGATATGCCACTGGCAGAAATTGTCTTTGATTTTTATGACCGTTTAAAAACCGTATCCAAAGGGTATGCGTCTTTTGATTATGCGCCTATTGGGTTACGTGCCTCTAAACTAGTAAAAGTAGATGTACTCCTGAATGGGAATATTGTAGATGCCTTATCTGCATTATTGCATAAAGATAACGCCTATGATATTGGAAAAAAGATTTGTGAAAAATTAAAAGAGTTGATCCCCCGTCAACAGTTTGATATTCCGATACAAGCGGCTATTGGAGCAAAATTTATTGCTCGAGAAACGGTAAAAGCGTTACGAAAAGATGTAACTGCCAAATGTTATGGTGGAGATATTTCTAGAAAACGAAAGTTACTAGAAAAGCAGAAAAAAGGAAAGAAACGTATGCGTCAAGTAGGAAATGTAGAAATCCCACAAGAAGCGTTTATGGCGGTATTGAAATTGAATGATTAATTACTTTCTAATGCATCGCAAGGAGTATACTATCGTTGTTTAGTCCAATGCAACTGCAATACTTTAGAGAAAAACATCTTTTAAAACTGCTGTTTTGTGTTTTACTGAATCCTGTTAACTGCTTTACCACACCGATCCCAAATAAACATCACATCAACCTGACCCCTAATACTACAGGAAGGTTAGAATACTACTAGTGAGGGACAACGCAAGCCTTTCTGCCAAAAAAAATAGCTCAAAACAACTTCGACGGATTGCATTCAAAATACACTTTTTCGCATCACGGGAATTTTAACTTTTTTTTATGAAAAATCACGCTCAAAAAATAAATAAATAACGGTACATTTAGAGGTATAAATCTTTAATGCCTAAAAACATGTCGGACGCTTCATCACTCCATACAGCTATAAACGCTTCATTACATCCAGATTTTAAACTGGACTATAATAACGATATAAGGATTAGTCCACAAGACTATTTAATCAGCAATTTAACACGTATCGGCAGAATATGCTTAACCAATCAAAACTACACTCCATCTATAGTAATGCTAGACGGCAAGGGTATATTGATTTGTAATCATCAATTCAAAATTAAGCATACACCGGGTATCGATGCCAATAGCACTGCAAATGTACATATCGACATCATTAGCGACTATAATCCTGATCGTAAGTTGTTTTATACGGTAGTACACGATGCAGATGCAACCGCATCGGCTACAGGTGATTTTGGGTTTATAAAACATGAAGTTCCGTTTTCAGAAATCCCGTTTTCACAACATCAACAAGTAGTAGACTACATCACTAGTGACCCCGTATTTAAACAACGGTATGCACAAGGGTTTGCCACACAAACTTTGGTACATGCTATTGATTTTACTGCCAAAACATGGACGATTACAGGGGTATAATTCTAAAATAAAGATCAAATACGCGGTATCAGAGATAAGACCGCTTAGAAACAAGACGCTATTTTATCTTGAATCTTGGTTCTAAAAGTCTTGAATCTGGTCGATACACCCGACGCAGAGCCTCGGGGAATTCTATGGATTAAAATAAAAAAAATGAACAAGAAAAACACACAAATCATCTTTGTATTCGAAGGTATCCGGTATCTGGTCTGGGATATCCATTTTGGATATGCACAACATACCGATAAAACGGGACGCCCTAGCAGTACGGTTCGACATTCCAATATCACCTTATTTTTAATCGCACAAGGCAAAAGTGTAGACCGTGAAATGATAGAACATTTTGCCGCTAGACGACCATTTAGTGGACATATAGAGTTTTTAATTGTGGATAATGGTATCGAAAACAAAGTCTCTGGTGATCTAGAGTTTGCCAACGCCAAGTTTAAAAACTGGGGTGAATCCAACACATACGAAGGTTTTGAAGGCATAGACCTGATGCGGGTGGTCATTCATCCGCTTATTGTACGCTACCAAAGTGTAGTGACCGAATTGCCTAGAAATCCTAGTAATCCGTTTGCAGAACGTACTGCGCCGGTTACGACAAGGGAAGAAACTGCAAACCCTGAAATATCAGCAAGTCATTATGAAACTTTGGATGGAAAACCAATTCCTGAAAGTAGAGTTGTTGCAGGTATGGAAGTGTATTATGTACTTAAAACCACAGGAGCGGTGGGACAGGAAGCAGAAATTGATCTGGATAGTAATAAATTGGATTTTGAATATGAAGGTGTACCACTAGAAGATGATATTCTGACAGTAACAGTAACAGCAGACACCATGCGATTAAAATTAAAAGTTAAACCACAGGCACAAAACAACAATTAATATGGCATCTGTAAACATAAAAGGATATTCATATACTAGAACAGAATTTACAGGATTAACAGTAGTTTCTCCTAGTATTGTAAATGCATATTTTGCAAAAAAAGTAGTGACTGTAGGCAGTACGCCTACTGACCTAAGTGTTAGTTTTGAACCCATTACAGA
The DNA here is from genome assembly GCA_937951135.1 of uncultured Aquimarina sp. GTDB lineage: Bacteria > Bacteroidota > Bacteroidia > Flavobacteriales > Flavobacteriaceae > Aquimarina. Next base: position 23,658 of record CALFCI010000001.1, read on the forward strand.
AAGTGTTTTCGGGAGAGATGTCTATATCATTGTAGAAACTACAGATTTTATAGCCCCATCAGATCCTTGTCAAAAAGGAAACCTTGTACTACGATTAAGAACTGGAAATACTACAATAACAGGTACTGCTTCAGAAATTTTACCACTAACAGATGGTACTGCCAGTGCAGATAGTTTCACAGTGCGTGTAGGAGATACTACGGTACTTCAAGACACCAATGGGGTATACCCTTATACAAATATAGCAGATTTTGAAAATAGTGCGATTTATAAAATCTCATTACGCCCACATGAGCGTGCTACTTTTGATACTTGGGCAGAAAACATGTATAATAGTATTCCGCAAATTCAAATAGGTGCTGTCGAAATCGAGGTAGAACCCGAAGATTGCGATATGCCCTTAGCACCACCAGCAAGCGATACAGAACAAGAGATTACAAATAAAAAAATCCGTTTTGAAACAGGCTGTGGTTTTACAATTAAAAATAAAAATGTATACGAAATTTATCA
>CALFCI010000002.1 GCA_937951135.1 uncultured Aquimarina sp.
GTATATAATCCTATTCTTTTTCTACTATTTATTCGTTATAAAATTAAACAATAGCTACGGCTATTCTTTGATTTTATGCCTCTAACTAGCGAAAAATTTATTAGATTCTAAATACGAAATTATTATTCGCAAATCGTATTAAATATACAATGCCTTATGTTATACCATTTTATATAGACACCTTGTTATTACGCACTCAATACAGTGCTTAGTAAAAAGTTTATGCTCCTCATATTTTCAATAAAAATACATTATGGGAATCTGAGAATTATTGCACTATGCTAAAATTTTCGAATACTATGAATAAGGTGCTCTAATCCATTCAATTTCAGTTCATATACTGTTTGTAACTGCTCTCCTAATTTTCCTTTTGGAAACCCTTTATTATGATACCAAACAATATAATACTCAGGAATATCAATAAGGTAATACCCTTCATATTTCCCAAAAGGCATTTTTGCTATTGCTAATTGTAGTAGAAAATCTTTTTTAGGATATTGTATCTCCATCATTCTTAATGATTGTTAAACAGTACTAAGCGCCATAATCTTGATAATATTTAATCAAGGTTCTGATCTTTTTCTCCCATTTCTTTTGATTCTCTTTATTTCTGGAGTGATCGGTCTCAACATCGTACTGCTCCTGCATATTAATACGCATACGCTCTACGAGTTTATACATTTTATTTAACTCTCGTTTTATATTCTTGCCAGGCTTATACTCTTGCAGGCGCTTACGCATTATTCTGGCATGCAGTTCCGAAATATCAAAATGTAGTTGCTCATGTGACAATAAATAATAGGTTCTATATCCTTTCTTTACCCATGACTCTGTTGGATAACAAAAACTATTTACTTCATAATTAAGTTCTATTGCTCCTCTATCCTGACTACTATATGACCATTGATACGTAATCCCTGTATTCAAGCTTGCATCGAATTCACTTCTATGCTTAGGCTCTCCTTTAAAATCAAACCAATCTAGCTTACTTTTTTCCGCGTATGAAAACCGCTCGACATAACCATCATGAGCAAAAACTAAAATTAAAAAAATGGCAAAAAATTTACCCATAATTATAATAGTTATACCCCTTTGTTGAACTTAAGTCTAATATATAAAACCATCCGGGGTAGCATGACGTATATATCTATAGAATATTTATTTCCAATAGCACTTCTCTTTTAATCAATACAACTACTATACCACAAATTTACAATTATACTATTGGTTTATTATGTAGTTGTAAAATCTGCTTCTACTAAAATAATAAATTTCGATCAAAAAATCGTATGCTTTTATCACAACATTTGAACAGTTATCAATTTAAAATATTTAAACACTACATACAATCGGAAAAAATTCATCGTAACTCACTGAATTTTAAATTTTTAACAACTAAAACACCTTTCTTTAACAAGAACTTATAATATCTCTGATATTGAGTATTATCCAAGCAGAACTATCCGCTAAACATCTATATACTGGTATAAATTAATATATTATTTTATGCAAGCACTATTTCACTATCGTTAATTTTAAATTTTCATCATATTTAATTAAATATGATTCTTTATTGTAATAGCCCCCAAGAAGTTTTTGTGTGTAGTTAAACTTGTTCTCTACATATTCTGTAGTACCTTTATATGTAGCTGCGTGATACAAATCGTCTGCGGTACCTAATCGCATTAAAATATCATAGGTAATATCAAAACCACGAATAGCATAACTATTCGGTTCTACTCCATATTTCTTCACATATTTTTTAATAAATGAAGTATTGGACGGGTTTTCCAATTCTTTATTTACAGATGGGTAATGTAAGTGTACTTTTGAATAGTATTCATTTTTTATATTATCATCATCAAATGCACTATTCTTATCTGTAGTAAACAATGTAATCTTTCTACTCTCTGCTTTCGCATTTAATAATGGTATCACATTACTAATTAATGCTACATCATTAGACTCTAAGAATACCCAATTAGGCTTACTCGAAGACAATACCTTATTCAAATGAGTTTCGTATAAAAAATTCCCTTTTTGCATTTGAGCAACTTTAGCTTGTGGGAACTTCGCTATCAATTTTTGCTTTATTACTTCATGCTTCTTTCCTGGTTGAATAATTAATACTATATTTTTATTTACACCATTACTAGCTACATACTCAACAATATTATCCTGTAACATTTCATCTGTAGGTCTTGCTTGAAAAAAATTACTGGACAATTTAGATTCTTTTTTAGATACTGGAGAAAACACCGGAGTATCATACTTTTTCAAGGTTGAGGCTACCGTTTCTACATTAGTCTGATATAATGGCCCTATAACCGCTTGCATCTCATCAAATGGATTGTTACTGATAATGTTTTTAATAAATGCTGCGTTATTATTTTTTTGGGTATCAAATACAGATAACTCTGTAGTGATTCCTTTCTTTTTTGCTGAATCTAATGCAATAAGCACTCCACTATAAAAATCTAATGCTACTCGAACTCCCTTTTTTTTCTTTAACATATCTTCGGTACGTGCCATTGAATTAGCGTTTATCGTATCGATACCAAAAGGTAACATCAATGCAATTTTTTTAGGGGTATAATTAAACAACTTATTTTCTAAATTAATTACTTGTCCTTCTTCTATAGCTTCAGTTTTTTCAAGACTTTCTCCTTCTTTTTGTTTTGGTATCGTAATTACCATACCAACCTTTAATCCATCTTTTATATATGGATTCAGCTTTAACAATTCTTCTGAGGATATATTTAATCTTCGCACTAGGCTGAACATGGTTTCTTTAGGTTGTATTTCATACAATTCAAAACCAGATTTCATGACATCTTTATAAGGTACAAAAATCGTAGTTGGCACCACAATCTTACTTCCTACTAGAAATACCGGATTCATTTCTGGATTCAGATATTCCAATTCTTTAATAGTAATACCATGCTTTCTAGCAATTCCGTATTTCGTTTCGTTTGCTTTAATGGTATATAGTGTAGTTGATGACAATCTATTGTTCGATGTTACTGCTGAGTTTGTAATTGCCTCTGTTTTCACTTTCGCATAAATCGGAATCCGAAGTTTATCCTTTTTCTTAATTGGATTAGAGTACAATTTTTTATTAAAGCGCTTGATATCATCTACAGTAATCTTATATTTTTTAGCAATACTGAATATGGTTTCTTTTCGTTTTACTTTATGCGTTTTAAAACGTTCAATTTTTGGATCGTTTATTCCTACAGTCTCTTTATCATCAGCCGAAATTACAGGAGACGATTCTTCGGTTTGCACTGAATTTTCTGAAGCTGGAGCCCCTATAACTTGTTTTTTTTGCGTTTTACCTACACGCAATACTTGTCCTATATTAATTCCAATTTTAGCGTCTGGATTTAACAGGTATATTGCTTCTGTAGTTGTATTATATCGCTTCGCAATGTTATATACTGTATCTCCTTTTGCAACAACATGAGTACCATATTCGAAATCATCTACGATAGGAATGGCTAAGATTTGTCCTATTGAAACTTTATCCTTTGCTCCAGGATTCATTTTATAAATTGCTTCTGGAGTCGTGTTGTATCTTTTTGCTATTCGATATACATTCTCTCCTTTTGCTACTTGATGACTTTTATACTGCTGTGCAAAAGTGAAATTTGCAATGATAATACACAGAAACAACCAAAAATTCTTCATTCGATATATTTAAATTATTTAGGCTTTCTAAACTTTAGAAAGCCGAAAACTATATTTCTTATTCCCACTCAATCGTAGCCGGTGGCTTAGAACTAATGTCATAAACTACTCTATTAACGCCTTTTACTTTATTTATTATCTCGTTTGACGTTTTTTGCAAAAATTCATACGGTAAATTAACCCAATCCGCAGTCATTCCATCTGTACTCTCTACTGCTCTAAGCGCTACACATTTTTCGTAAGTACGCTCATCCCCCATAACTCCTACACTGTTTACCGGCAATAACATTGCACCCGCTTGCCAAACTTTATCATATAGTCCATCTCTTTTTAATCCTGAGATAAAAATAGCATCTACTTCTTGTAATATACGCACTTTTTCTGGAGTGATATCACCTAGTATTCTAATTCCTAAACCAGGCCCTGGAAAAGGGTGTCTTCCTAATAATTCTGAATCAATTCCCATAGAAGCTCCTACTCTTCTTACCTCATCTTTAAACAACATTCGCAGGGGCTCTACTACTTTCAATTTCATATAATCTGGCAACCCTCCTACATTATGATGAGATTTTATAGTTACCGAAGGACCATTTACAGACACCGACTCTATCACATCTGGATAAATCGTTCCTTGTCCTAACCATTTTGCATTTTCTATTTTTTTAGATTCATCATCAAAAACATCTATAAATATTTTTCCTATGATCTTTCGTTTCCCTTCAGGATCGCTTTCTCCTTTAAGTGCATCCAAAAAACGTGCCGAAGCATCTACGCCTTTTACGTTTAAACCCATGCCTTCGTATTGCTTTAATACTGCCGGAAACTCATCCTTTCGCAAGAGCCCATTATTTACAAAGATGCAATGTAAATTGGTTCCTATGGCTTTATGTAACAATATCGCTGCAACAGTAGAATCTACACCTCCACTTAGTCCTAATACGACTTTATCGTCTCCTAATCGCTTTTTTAAATCTGACACCGTAGTATCTACAAAAGAATCCGGAGTCCAATCAGGCTGAATATCTGATATTTTAATTAAAAAGTTATCTAACAGTTGTTTCCCATCTGTAGAATGATATACTTCTGGATGAAATTGAATTGCATAGGTTTCTTCTCCTTCTATCCTATACGCTGCATTTTGCACATCTCCAGTACTCGCTAAACGAACACCATTTGTAGGCAGTTCCTTTATAGTATCACTATGACTCATCCACACTTGTGAACCTTCAGAAATTGCTTCAAAGAACAATTCTCCTTCCTTTACATAAGATAAATTCGCTCTACCGTACTCTCTTGTCGCAGAAGGGGCTACTTTACCTCCACTAAAATGTGCTAAATATTGTGCTCCATAACAAACCGACAACAATGGTTTTTTACCGCGTATTGCTGATAAATCAGGATGTGGTGCATCTTCACTACGCACCGAAAACGGAGACCCTGAAAGGATAACTGCTTTAAAATCTGATAGGTGTTCTGGAACCTTATGGAAGGGATGGATTTCACAATAAATATTTAACTCTCTTACTCTTCTTGCAATGAGTTGTGTATACTGTGATCCAAAATCTAAAATGAGTACTTTATTTTGCATAGGCAAAAATAACATTAAATTAAAAACACAGAAATTCCGAACGCATTAATTTTAGTTTTTAACGTTACATTATAATTAAACTTACTTTATCCATTATTTTCATTTTATTTTTTTAATACACATTGTGGAGTTTAATTCTCCGAGGCTTGCCTCAAAATGTAAAAAATAGATCTCCGTTGTATGCCTTGTGCACTTGCTCTGAAGTAGCTAACTCACCCCAGTTTCTTGGCCTCCAATAAACATACTACAATAGTCAAGTGTACATCCACTTTCAATACACTTATCCTCCATATTATATAATATGTGTTTGAATTCAAAAATAGTCTGTATTTTTATACATAAAACAATCATGTCCTTTTTTCGCTATTGTCTTATCTATATCCCAATATGCATCTTATTTTCTTGTAAAAGTGGATTGGATACGCGAGGGACTACCTCCTATAAAAGCAGTATTAATGAAGCTTCATTCACTAATATTCCTATTGTTGCAGGGCATCGTATTGATAAACTTAAAGTGGAGAGTCATGGAGCTTACTGGAACTATGATATAAACATACCAGTAATTCAACCGAATTCAAAAGTACCTTTAGTCATTGTATTACATGGAGGTATTGGAAGTAAGAACTATACCCAATTTAGTGATTGTTTGGCTACCCCCGGATTAAAAGACACTGGCGGAATCATATTTAGCCCCTCGGGAGCTTGGCGTACTTGGACGTTAGCACATTTAGAGAAAAGAATACTTGATTTCATTGATTTAGCAAAAAAACATTGGCCTGTAGATCCAAAACGAATTATTTTACTTGGATATAGTAATGGCGCTATTGCTGGTTGGCAGTATGCAAAAAAGCATAGTACTATATTTTCAGCTATGATTTTAATGGCTTCTTCTTGCAAAGTAACAGAAAAACTAAACATTCCTATATATGTGATCCAAGGAACGGAAGATCGTTTTTTTCCAATTCGAAAAGCGCGTAAACGAATAACCGAAGCACAAGCACTTGGTTGTGACATTACTTTTATACCGGTACAAGGAAATACACACCTAAAGGCTTGTGAGTACACAAAAGCGCTTCAAGGCAGTACCGATTGGTTACACCATACCGTATGGAGTACCAATAGTAAATAATTCACTACTTATTTCTTAGAAACTCTATGTTAAATACTATTTTTACTTGGATAAAAACTACTTTACAAGAAAGCATATCTGTCCAAAAACATCCTTTTCGATATTGTACATTGGCAACTATGGATGTATCAGCTCCGAAGCTGCGAACTGTAGTACTTCGCGAAGTAACGAATTCATTATCCATACTTTTTTACACGGATGCTCGTACTCAAAAAGTGAAACAAATCCAACGCAATCCAAAGGCTAGTTTATTATTTTATGATCCTATAAAAATGATACAAGTG
>CALFCI010000003.1 GCA_937951135.1 uncultured Aquimarina sp.
GAGAGATGCAGCCGGGTACGTAACAAATCTACAAGCTAATGCTGTAGCCTTAGATGATAACTTTGCCATCTACACGCTAGATTTTACAGGTGATTTTTTAGATGGAGGTTATGGAGGTAGCCCTTGTGAATCTGCCGATGCACCTTGTCCCGTAGACCCATCTACGATTGCTAATCTAGTATTTTTTGTAAATGATGCCACAGGTGGTTATGAGGGAACTATTGAAATAGATTGGATCTCTGTAGGGGAACCACTTGAAACCGAAGAAGAATCACCTCTGCTATATAGTGATCAATTTGATGACTTTTTAACAACAGAGTCAAATGATGCGTATAGTGTATCCCTTGTAGATGGTCATTTAAATATCGTTGCCAATGGAACCGCAGGAGCATATAATGCTTTTGAATACAATTTACACGATATGGGTACAGAAATGTCTTTTGATGTTTCTTCTGCTCCACAACTTTACATCAAAGCAAAAGGAACCAATATGCCTTCGTTTCGTATAGATATGCAAGACGCTGAAGGCTATGTCACCAACCTGCAAGCAAGCTCAGCTACTTTTACAGAAGATTATGTTATTTATACCTTAGATTTTGAAGGAGACTTTCTAGATGGAGGTTATGGTGGAACTCCCTGTGAATCTGCAGATGCACCTTGCCCTGTAAATGCTACGACAATTACTAATTTCCTTTTTTATGTAAATGATGCTACCGGAGGGTATGAAGGTGTTATTGATATTGATTGGATTTCTATAGGTCAACCGCTAGAAGATGCATTACCAGCTGGTAAAAACATACGATATAATCAGGTAGGCTATCACTTAAATAGAGAAAAGCTGATTAACCTCACTTCAGAAACCGATTTTGATCCTCTGCCTTACACTGTCTTTGATGCAGAAGGAGAGACCGTCGCTTCTGGAATGACTTCAGCACCACAACTCTGGAATGAATCTCAAGAATATGTAGCGACAATAGATGTTTCAGAAATTAGCACCGAAGGAACGTATGTAATCACCGTTGACGATGAAGAAGCTGAGTTTAGCGTAAGCGAAAATGTATACGAGGCGCTAAGCGAGGCTGCCTTTAAATATTATTATTACAACAGAGCCTCTACAGAAATCACTGCTGAATATGGAGGAGACTATGCAAGACCTCTAGGATTACCTGATACAGAAATACTCGTACATTCTTCAGCAGCATCAGATGCTCGTCCCGAAGGTACAGTTATCTCTGCACCAAAAGGATGGTATGATGCTGGAGATTATAATAAGTATATAGTAAATAGTGGAATTAGCACGTATACCCTACTCGCTGCTTTTGAGCATTATCCAGATTATTTTGAAACAAAAGCCTACGATATTCCTGAATCATCAAATGATATTCCGGATGTTTTAGATGAAATAAAATGGAATTTAGATTGGATGTTAGCGATGCAAGATCCTAATGATGGTGGTGTGTATCATAAACTAACAGGATTGAACTTCCAAGGAATCATCATGCCTGCAGAGTATACAGCAGATCGTTATGTAGTTCAAAAATCAACTGCCGCTGCACTTAATTTTGCAGCAGTCACCGCGATGGCATCGCGTATCTATGCAGATTATGAAACTCAACTCCCTGGCTATAGTGCACAACTCATCGCCGCATCAGAAAGTGCGTATACGTGGGCACAAGCAAACCCAACGGTGTATTATGATCAGCCTGACGATGTATTTACAGGAGAATATGGAGATACCAATGTCACAGATGAGTTTCAGTGGGCAGCGGTAGAGCTTTTTATTACGACCAGTGACCAAACATATAATGATGATATTGATGTCGAAGCTATCGGCAACGGAGTTCCATTCTGGGGATATACTGCCCCTCTAGCGCTTATCTCAATCATTGCAAATGTAAATCAGCTTTCTGGTGATGTAGATGTGGCTAGCGCAACAGCAAAACTTTTAGAAACAACTAATCAAATAAAAGAGAAGGTAAATAACAGTGCTATGCGGGTTGGCATGGGCGCTGGGGATTATAATTGGGGAAGTAATGGTCAAGCTGGTAATCAAATGATGCTATTATTAATGGCCTACCAAATTGATGGAGATGAAACCTTTTTAGATGCCGCATTTACAGCCTCAGACTATTTACTAGGTCGTAACGCAACTGGATATTGTTTTGTAAGCGGATTTGGTGATCTATCTATGAACAATCCGCATCACAGAATTTCTGAAGCAGATGCTGTTACAGATGCAGTACCAGGTATGGTGGCTGGTGGTCCTCACTCGGGTCAACAAGATGGCTGCCCTGGGTATCCTAGCACCGATCCTGCACGATCGTATGTAGATACGTGGTGTTCATACTCTTCAAATGAGGTAACGATCAACTGGAATGCACCACTTTTTTATTCAACGGCGGCACTTTACAGAATTCAAGAAGAAAATCTTTCTGTAGACGATCTTGAAACAACAAGCGAAAACCCGCTTAAGCTCTACCCTAACCCATCTACAGAGTTCATAAATATCAACATAAACAATGCTTCAAACGTGTCTGTAAAAGTATTTGGAATGGATGGTAGGCTTATCATGACAAAACAACTTGAAACTTCTAGACCCCTTAATATTAGTGCTCTTTCAAAAGGAATGTATCTTATTCAGGTAGAAAATGAAGGGCAAAAATATAAAGCGAAATTTTTAAAAGGATAAAACCTTATATCTATTTCTATAAAAAAGGTGCTTATTGTAAGCACCTTTTTTTATAGAATCATATTCTCAGAAATTTTTTTTTAAATACGCTTTCGCGAAAGCTATGCTGAGCGTAGTCGAAGTAGCGTACTCAGCGACATAATAACTTTTATCATGATCAATAAATCTTAGCAACCAAACAATACCATTTACCAATTGATTTTACTGGAAAAGAAAATAATTATTTTTTTCTTTATATGAGGAAGAAAAATAAAGAATAGCCATAGTTACGGTTTCTTTTTATTCTGAAATAGAAAGGAAAAAAGAGTGTTTTATTACGGTAAATTCAATTGGTAAACGGTATAAGTAACAAATATTGATTTGGGGCGTCCAATTAAAATGGAAACATTTATAAAGCTCAAGTTCTTACTTCTCCTTATGTGTATCATTCCAATTATTGGATACAGTCAGCAAACCAACACATCAATGACGCCGAGTTCTTGGATTGGAAAAGTCACCATGGGTGATGCAAATCCAGAAGTAGTTTTCAATATTTTTAAAGATAGTTTAGGACAACTTACTGGAAATTTAGGCGTACCGAGTAAAGGAATTCAAGGGATACCTTTGAGTACCGTTTATATCAAGCAAGACTCTATCATTTTAGAAAGTGCTGCTGCCCAATTAATTTATAAGGGGATTTTTGAAAAAGATGGGCAACGTATCAATGGCCGTTGGATAGAGCCTCAGTTAACATCCCCACTTATTCTTATTCCTTTAACCAAAACAATTGACTACGATAATTTTAAAAAAGAAAACACATCGTCTTTAGACTTAGAATTCGAGAGTGAGCATTTTAATTTCTATTCAAAAAAGGGGGATACTAGCGTTCTTGAAGATGTGTCAAAATCTCTTGAAAGCAATTATTCAAGAATAACAGAGAATATGCAAACTCTTTTTGAATCAAAAATTGATGTTTTCATTTATCCAAATATCACATCATTTCATACTGCTATCTACGCACCAAATGCACCTGATTGGGTTGTTGGAGCCGCCAATAAAAACGAATTAAAAATGGTGAGCCCTTTACATCCGGGAAGTGCACATACGTATGAATCTCTAATGAAAGCCATTGTTCACGAATTTGTACATACCGTGATGCTGAATTTTACGAAACAAGGGCTTACAGGTTTACCAAATTGGTTAAATGAAGGGTATGCCTATTATGAAGCGAAACAACTCACCAAATCTCAACGCAAAATAATCCGCGCTAACGTACTTAACAACACCATTCCTTCTTGGAAGGAATTAGAAAAAGCGAATAGCTACCAATTTGGAGATATGAACGGATACCCAATGTCGGCAACCATTATTGAATTTCTAGTAGACTCCTATGGACTTGAAAAATTGAAGCAGTATATTATTACGCCAGAAAACGTTCGTGAAATTTATAACCTATCTAAAGAAGACTTGGAAGTTTTATGGTTGGAGCATCTAAAAAAGGACTGAGTATTTAGTAAAAATTCAGTACTTTGTTATATCTAAAATGTAGTATCGCCAGCGCACCTACTCGCCCACTGCTATGGCAGACGTCGTACGCTACGTTTCATACGTAAACAAGTAAAGACAAACCGTTAACAATCATTAACCTAAAGATGAAAATAGTAAAACGAATTCTTAAATTCATTATTATAATTATTGGGGTTTTACTAATCTTTATTGCCATAGCGCTTTTAGTAGACACACAAAGCACCAATTATTTAAAAGTTAAAAACAATGAATTTGCTAATAACAATTCATTTCTTATTACCAACGTCAATATAATTCCAATGAGTCAAGACACTATTCTAGTTAATAAAATGGTGTACATAAAAGAAGGCATGATTCAAGAAATTGCAGATACTATTGAAATTGATGGTGTTGAAATTCTTGATGCAAAAAACAAGTATCTAACACCAGGTCTTATAGATATGCATGTTCACGTATGGGATAGATATGAACTTGGACTATATCTATCTAATGGAATTACAGCAGTTCGGAATTTATGGGGTATGCCAATGCATTTAAGACTTAAAGAAGATATAAATAATGACGAGATTATCTCCCCCATGTTTTTTACTACAGGTCCGAAACTTACAGGTCCTGAATTCATTGGTGATGATAATTTACAATTAACAAGCCCCGATGAAGCCAAAGAAAAAGTGATTTCATATAAGAATAGAGGATACGATTTCATTAAAACATTTTATGGTTTAACAGAAGATATATTTGATGCTGTCATTGAACAAGCAATTATCTCTGACATAGATATTGTTGCACACCCTTCACAGAAAGTACCTTACTCATATCATTTTAATCCACAAATAAAATCAATAGAACATGCGGAAGATATTGTTCAGCAACCATTAAACTATAATATATTAGATACATTAAAATTAAAGCAAGTATTCAATGAATTCGAAAAATCAAAACACAGTTCTTTTAGTCCCACTTTAACTGTTTATAATAACATTTATCAAATGCTTATTGATGATGAAATATTAGCATCAGAGGATCTTCAATTTATGAATCCGCTTATCAAAAAAGTGGATAGTAAAGCTCAATTTGAAAGATGGTATGATACTAAATTAAGAGACTCTTCTATTGTTAAGGCTATAAAGGACCAGCATGATCTTCATCTAAAAATCGTTAAAAATCTTCATAAAGCTGGTACAACTATTATCTGCGGTACTGATGCTGGAATCGGCGTCACTATTCCTGGGTTTTCAATTCATCAAGAACTTGCATTTTATAAGGAAGCGGGACTTTCTAATTACGAAGTACTAAGAACAGCCACAGTAAATGCCTCAGAAACTCATTCGATAATGAATACTATGGGAACCATTGAAGTTGGCAAAGTTGCTAACTTAATACTAATAGATAATAATCCCTTATTAAACTTGTCTGCATTACAAAATCCTTCAACTGTTTTTATAAAAGGTAGAAAACT
>CALFCI010000004.1 GCA_937951135.1 uncultured Aquimarina sp.
TTACTTATGATTGTAGGTTGATTATTTTTACTAAATGCCATGGAAGAGTAATGCATGATAGAATTACAATCATAGTCACCAATATCAATTCCGTTGGAAACGTGTTTTTTAAAATTGTGCTTCTTACCTGATTCTATATTATCCCAAAGGATGGTGATATTTTCATCACGATCCTCACGTGATTGCTCGTGCCATACACCAGCTGTATGTAAAATTTCATGGACGACACTTCCAAAACCACAACTCCCAATATTAATTTTCTGTTTCCCACTACATCTCCCTACGCGTGACCAACAACCATCCCCCGAAACGAATGTTACATAATCATTCTCACCACTGCGAGGAACTAGTTTAAGGTTGGTTTGCTCATGAATATGTTGAATGGCTCGGTGAATTAGACTTTCTTTAGGATGCCCACTTTGAATGGTATAGGGAATAACACCATCTTTCCAACGATAGGTGTCACCATCAATAACGACAGCTTGTTGGGTTTCTCCATTATATAGATGACTAGGTCCTAATACAATATCCCCTTCAATAACAGCCATACCATCTACAAATTCCATAGACACAAGTTTTGACTCTTTATGAAATGGCAAAAAAACGCTTACTTCTTTCTGTACTCTTTCTGTGCTTTTTGGATTAAATAATTCTACATCCGTTTTTTGCACGGATTGTTTCTTTCTATGATCCCTACTATCCTGAGCATTCAGTGGAGTAAAACTGGATAAAATTAAAAAGATGAATACCCATAAAGAGATAACAAACTTTGAATTTTTAGTGTTTATTTCAGCAGTTCCCATAACGCTATTGTTTTTGTTTAGCGCTAAAGTATGGGGCTTCTTATTTTTGGACGTTCACTATTTATTCATTCACATGTAGTATTTGTGAATGCGCTTAAAAAAGCATGGAGTATTCTTGCAGGATTGATTTTAATAGTTTGATTATTAATTATTTATAATAATTACTAGGAGGAACGCCAAATTCTACTTTAAAGGCTCTACTAAACCAGGAAGGGTCGTTAAAACCGACTTCATAAGCAATTTCGGAGACGGTTTTATTGGACGTTTGAATCAATTCTTTGGCCTTTTGTAAGCGCACAGAGCGTATAAAAACAGCGGTAGATTTATCTGTGATCGATTTTAACTTTCGGTAGATTTGAGATTCGCTTAAATGCATTTCTTCCGCGAGCAGGGTAGGACCAAAATTAACATCGTCCAAGTGCGCGAGAACAACCTTGATGACGTGTTGTACAAATTTGGTTTGCGGGTTTTCTACCTTTTCACTTAGAACGCTTGTGAAACCATTCTGTTCTAATTTACTGATCAGTTTTTTCCGAACCAATATCAACTGATCGAGACGGGTGAATAATTCTTCCTGATTGAAGGGTTTTGCCAAATACGCATCAGCACCATGCGTCAATCCTGTTAATCGATCTTCTTCGCTCACTTTGGCGGTGAGGAGGATAATAGGAATATGATCGGTGCGTTCATCGGCTTTTAGTGTAGCACAGACTTCGTAGCCATTTTTATTGGGCATCATCACATCCGAAATAATGATGTCAGGAATGTTCTCATACGCCATTTGGATACCGCTATTCCCGTCTGTGGCATGCATTGTTTGGTATTTTTCGCGTAAGCATACCTTTAAATATTGAGCGACATCCATATTGTCTTCAATAATCAAAACGAGCGGTAGATCTGATGTATTTTCCTCTAAAGAGAGTTCCTTTGCATACGTTGGCGACACCACTGCGGTCTGTCCGGTAGGCAAGTTGGTGGAAGCGGGCATAGTACTTTGTGCTTCTTTTACTTTAGAAGCGGTATTTGTAATCGGAATTTGAACCGTAAACGTGCTTCCTTTTTCCAATGTGCTCTCTACCGTGATTTCTCCTTGCATTAAATCAACAAACTCCTTGGTGAGCGAAAGACCAATACCGGTCCCTAGTTGCTGCTCTGAAGACGCATTGGAAGCTTGATAAAATCTATCGAAAAGATGAGACATATCTTTCTGATTCAAGCCTCTGCCGTTGTCTTGCACTTTGATAAGTAAAGCGTTTCCAGTTTCTTGTTTCAGGGTATTGAGATGTACAATGATCTTGCCATGCGGTGCCGTAAACTTGATCGCATTAGAAAGTAAGTTGGAAATGATAGACGCCAACTTGTTCACATCAATGTCCATTTCTACCGAATCAATTTCGGAATATACCGTGAGATTTATATTCTTGGATTCTGCTAAGGAGTGGAAGCTTTCGCTAAAATATTTTATAAAAGGAACGACATCGGTTTGCACTAAATCCAGTTCCATCGATCCGCTTTCGACTTTGGCGAGATCGAGTAATTCATTGACCAAATGCAAAAGATTCTTCCCGTTGCGTTTGATCATTTCTAAGGACTTTTTCGGACTCTCATCTACCTTATTCTCATAATTAGATCTCAAGGTATCGGTCATCCCTAGAATCACTGTGAGAGGTGTTCTGAATTCATGACTAATGTTAGAATATAACCGCGTCTTGGCTTCATTGAGTTCCACCAGTTGTTCTGTTTGATGGTTTAAAACAGTATTCTTTTGTTGTATTTCCTGTGTACGTTCAGAAATGGTTTCTTCCAGACGTTCATTTTTCTTTTGCAATTCTTTAGATCGCCAACGACTTATAAACCAAACCAATGCAATTAAAGCAAGTGCATATAAGAGATATGCCAGCCAACTCCCATACCAAGGCGGTTGCACGGAAAAGCGATAGGAATCTTCGTCACCTAGTTGATTGTACACATTCTTGGAGCGCACTTTAAATGTATAATCTCCTGCGGGGATATTGGTGTAATTCCGTTTCGTTTCCGTTGACCAGGAAGACCAGGATGTGTCATAGCCTTCCAGATATGACTGATAGTTATTGTTTTGGGCGCTATTAAAATAGGGGAGGGCATATTCAAAATTCAGATTGTTTTGAGCATGAGAGAAGGTTACTTCTTTTGCTGCTTTCGCGAAAGCGTATGCACCCGCATATACCAATGAATCCCCATTTACCAATACCTTGCGTATGTGAGCATTGAATTGCTTTTTGGAGGGTCTTTTTTGGCTTGGATTAAACGCGAGCATTCCCTTTGGTCCTAATAATAGCGGAATATCATCCAAGAACTCCATGCTATAAATATCGAAATCGGTATATAGATTGAACTCTGATACTTCGGTTAGTTTGTCTTCACGTAAGGCATAGAGTTTGTTTTCAAAACCTTCTCTCACGGTTTGCCATACTGTACCATCTGTAGATCGACCTATATATCCATACGCATTTACTTCTGGCGTGTATTGGTCATTTAAGAGGTGATCTTTTTCAAAGGTTTGGGCGGTTTCATTGAAGCGATACATGCCATCATCTGCAGTGACGTGTATTTGATCATCAAATTGATACAGAAAGTTATACGTCATCGTAGGGAGCCCAGATAACGTGTCAAATTGCTTGAGGGTAAATCTCTTTTCTGTAGTGTTTTTTTTCTGTTGCTTTTCAGCGAAATAAATTCCGTGATAATTAGTTTCTAGCCAAAGATCTCCATTTGAAGTTTCTGTAATGTTTTCAATGCTTCCGTCTATTTGGAGAACAGGTTCCGGTAGTACGATCCATTGCTTGTTTTCATAATGGCATTCAAATAATGTACCTTCTAATCCCCCTACATAGATCTTGGAAGGATCGATGGTCGATCGGAGAACTGAAGTAAATGTAAAGGCAGAATGACGCTCCTTAAATTGTAGGGTATTCTTGGTATCAATGATAAATGTAAACTGAGAATTGAAAGCAAGAATATCATCTTCATAAGGTAACATCGATTTAATCGTATTCTCAATGCCTTCAATTTTTTTAAAGCTAGGTGTATTGATTTCTTGTGTTGCGTCATTCTTCACCAGTTCATACAAGCCTTTACTATCTACAAAGAGTCTTGCTTTATGGTACATCGCAGATCGAACTCTTTCTGGAAGACCATTGAATTCGTTAAAGCTTCGAAACGGCGATGCCCAATCAATTCTGGAGATTCCATTATCACTACCAACCCATATAGCACCAAAACGATCTTCATACACACTAAAGAGCACATCACTAATCAATCCTTGTTTCTTGCCAATTCTTTTTTTGATAGCTCCAGTTTCGCCATTGACGATATACAAACCTGTAGAAGAAGTAACCATGGCATAGTCACCATTAGATAAGCGAATACTTTTATAAATGCGATTTTTTTGAAAGATTGCATTACTCTCTGGATTGAATCGTATGATTTTTTTTCCATCGAGAATAGACATTCCAAACCGCGCATTTATAAGTAAGAGGTTATTGTCTTTATGGGAGAGTATCCCCTCGGTTTTTGCACGGTCAATAACAACAAGTTCTCCTCCAGGAATTACGTTGAGCGAATCTCCTTCTATTTTTAGGATGCCATCGCCCTTACTATCAATATATACTTCATTGTTTACCTTGAAAGTACTTCCAAAGAATTCTTTAGGTTTCCACGTGTGAAACGCTTTTCCATCCCATCTAAACAGCGCGTTTGCAAACTGAAAATACACCAGATCGTCTATCACGATGATAGACCAGACATCACGAAATTCTTGATACTCTTCTTCCAAAAATGATTTGAGTGAGTAAAATTGCATCTTGCCCACTGCGTCAGGTGCTAGGTATCCTAGCTCATTGACACCACCTACATATATCTTTCCATCTGCAGAAGCCGCAATAGATCGTACTAAACTTTTATTTGGTAAAGGAATGGTCGTCCACGTAGCACCATCGTATTGTAATACGCCAGCAGTATTTCCTGCATATAAAAATCCATCACTACCTTCTGTAAACGCCCAGTTTTGCGGACTGCTTTTATAGTCTCCAGAGGTATAGTTCTCGATATAGGGTAATCCTGATTCCCAAATTTCAGTAGGTGTAAAGTGTTGGTTTGATGTGGGTATTTCTTGAGCAATAGCGGTGTGATAAGGTAGCGGTATGCAAAGCGCCAAACAAAATAATAGGCACAAAGCATCTTTATGTAGTTTCTCGTATAATTTGATCGCTCTTCCCATGAGGTATTGATGGTATAAATCCTTTGATAGACATCGATGAGGATACATTCTATTTTAAAAGTATCATCATTTGTATGGTACGTATGCACTGCGTCTTGTTGGGGGATGAGGGAATTTCTATGCCCACGGTTTGATGTGTTCTAAAAGTATATCTCGTGTTAAATGTACATAAATAGTTTGTAAACGAAGGATTTGAGGGTTTATTAGAGTAGAGAGGGGGAAGTGTAGGGGGAGTTTAGGAGTATTATTTGCTGATTTGATAGGTGATAGCTTCTGTATTTGTAGGGGATTGTGTTTACGAAGTCTTGTAATTTCGCTTTAAGCGTACAAATACTTATATATATTCTTTATCAGTAATAGATTGTTTTAGAATGTAAAAAATGGCGTCTAAAAAATATATAGTTTCGTTAAACTCATATTTTTTAGACGCCCTCTTCAAATTTTATGTATCCATTACAGTTATAGTGGATCACCAGGAGCAGTACAAATGCAGGCTATACATCTTTGTGGATAGGTACATTCTGCATCAGAATGGCAAGTATTTCTTGGTGGTCTTCCTCCAGCTATTTGCTTTTGTTCCGTTTCACTCAAGTTTTGAGCTCCCTTTACATTTGAAATCTTTTTTAACATAATGATCAATTTTAAATTATACCAATTATGATTTAAAAGAAGTTTTAATAATTTGAATTATAGCATGGCCAGATAAAATTGAAAATCAAAGCATAACTTTGGCTATGGTTTTACTTTCTACTTACGGCGATATAAACAAATTAGTAAGCTTATTTTAAGTTATAACGGGTGTTATATGCGCTCTGATCTATTAAAGACATTCAGAGTTTCTGTCTAACAAACTAGTTTTGTATGATTTAAAGGTATACGCATTGATACCGATTCCCAAGAAATGTATTTCGATTTTCATGAATACTGATAAAGTGAATAGCTTCCCTACAAAGTCTTACGATTATATAAATAGGGGCTAAGAGCTGTAAAAATGGGGAACTCTTTTGTTTTCCTATGGTAGCGTTCTCCTGTTACTATGTTTCGTTAAATGTTTGTTTTATGACGCTTTCTAATAGTAAGATCTAATAGCTAAATGATGGGAAGTAGTGCGCCATAAAAAGTGAACGAGACTGATATAAGTCATTTTATAATTGATCTTTCGAAGGTAATTTCAACCTGAAATTAATAGATCACGGGAAAGTTCGCACCATTCTTTGAGTTCTCTCACTTGACATTTTCTAGATTCAAAATGGTAACCTTCCTGAGTGTCGAATTTGCAATTAAAATGAATTAGTATGAAATATAATACTATTATTATTGGAGGAGGCTTAGCTGGCCTCACTGCTGGAGCCACCCTCGCAAAATTCGGAAAGAAGGTTCTCCTGTTAGAACAACACCACAAACCCGGTGGGTGTGCGACCACTTTTAAAAGAGGCGATTTCATCATAGAAGTTGGTCTTCATGAAATGTGTGGTTTAGAAAAAGATGGGGCGATTTTGCGATTATTCGATATGCTAGATGTCAATAAAGGGGTTGAATTGCTACAAGTACCTGAGTTATATGCTGTGCTTTCAGATCAAGAGACCTTTGTGTTTCCACACACCTATGACGCAGCGACCAAAGCACTGATTGACAAATATCCTGAAGATGAAAAAGGGATCAAGCGCTTCATGAAATTCATTGATGGTATACGTAAAGAAGGTGTCAAGTTGCCTCGCACACCTTTGAAACGCAAGCTACTCTATCCGCTTATGCCTTTGCTTTATCCAAATCTTGTAGAAGCATCTCGACATACGGTTGGCTCTTGGTTGGATAAGTACATCAGTAATGAAAAGGCAAAACTCGATATGGTAACGCATCTTGTGTATTGGGGCGATGACCCTTATACTTTATCCATGTTCTACTTCGGCCTGCCATTCTCCAGCTTTATTGGGAGCGGTGGTTACTTCATAAAAGGGGGCTCACAAGAACTGTCAAACCATCTTGCCGCATATATCCAAAAGCATGGAGGCACTGTGCTACTAGGTAAGAAGGCCGAAAAGATCATCACCAAGAATGGTCAAGTGACTGGAGTCAGCTTCCGCGATCGATTTAATGACAATCTAGAACCCGAGACCATTTCCTGTGATAATGTGGTTGCTAATTGTGCCATTCCTGTGGTACCAGATATGCTGGATGAACCTCATGCAACTAAGCTCAAACAACAAATCGCTGATAAAACCAATGCTTGCTCCTTATTAAACATTTATCTAGGCTTTAATACGGATGTAGCCACCTTTGGTGTAAAACACTACTCCAATTCTATTAAGGGAGATGATATGAAGAGCTTGAAGGACGTACACCCTAACAATACAGGCGATTGGTCAAAACGCAGTTTCGTTTTTGTAGATTACAACAAAGTAGATTCCCAACTGGCGCCTCCTGGGAAATCTGTGGGAGTGATCTGTTGCGCAGATTATCTGAAAGACTGGGATGGAATGAGCACTGAAGATTACAAGGCGAAAAAGGAAGAAGTAGCCCAAATTTTATTAGGCCGATTAGAAAAACAATTTCCAGGAATACGGGAAAGCATCGAATATTACGAAGTCGCCACTTCGAAAACGATTAAACGATTTACTGCAAATACAGCTGGATCGGTTTACGGATTTGCTCAAACCAAAGAGCAGTCTGCTACTAATCGCCTGAGAAATAATTTCTTGCTTCCCAACTTGTATTTTGCTTCGGCATGGACATTCCCTGGCGGTGGATTTGAAGGTTCCATCATGGGTGGATTTTTAGCCGCATTGCAGATGAATCGAGATAAAATATGGTCAGCATGTGATGATGCGGAGTATGTTGACCAGAGAATTGTTAGACTCTTAGAGTGTAAAAAAGTCGATAACAAAACGCTGGAATTGAGTTTTGAAAAACCAACCAAATTTCAGCACCAAAAAGGGCAGTATGCTATTCTTAATTTAATGGAGCCGAAAGTAACCGAATTGGATTTACCATACCGTTGGCTTCCCGTTGTTTCTTCTCCCGAGGAAGATAGCATACGATTTTATATAGAACTTGATGGTAGTAGCTTTTCTAAAAGTTGTGAGCTCATCGATGCGGGAGATGAGGCGATCGTATTTGGGCCTAAAGCGTGATATGATATTGTAAAACCAATAAAAAACAATGCACTATGAACGGAGCAATTTTTTTCTCAGGTAGATACGGTAGTACAGAACAATATGCCAACTGGATCAGTGAAGCCACAGGATTACCGGTATTCGATATCAAGGATCCCAATGCCGATCCTACCGAGTACGATTATCTGATATTGGGTAGTTCGATCATCTATATGAAACTGTCTATTAGAAAATGGGCACAGGCGAATCTCAGCACCCTCAAGGACCGATCAAAGATCCTCTTTTCAGTCTCTGGTGCTGGACCAAGTGATAAACTCGATAGATGGGTTGCCAAATCCCTTCCTTCCTGGTTATTTTCGCAAATGGAGCATGTAGCCCTTGGCGGCAGATTAGACCATACCAAGGTCAATTGGTTGATTCGGCTAAGTCTGTGGATCGGCTCCCTTATCAATCCTGATCCAGTCGCCAGTAAAGAAGAGCGCTATGGTTTCGACCATGTAGACAAAGATAGTATTGAACCTATTCTAGAACTGGTCAGGCAATTAGAACATAGCGAAGTGCTAGGATAGTGCTAACTGAAATCAAAACTTACAAAACTGAGCTATTATGAGAAAAATAAAGATTCCGGATACTATGACAGTGGCTGTTTTGAATTCTTATTCTGGTGCTGATGCCTTACATATTGAGCAACGACCGGTACCAACACCAGAAAGGAACGAAGTTTTGGTCAAAGTTGCCTTCGCACCAATAAACCCTTCAGATTTAGCAACTTTGACGGGGTATTATGGCTTAAAAAATCCAACGCCAATTGTTCCAGGTGGAGAAGGTTCTGGAGAAGTTGTTTCTGCTGGGCCAGGAGTTATGGCAAACTATTTTCTTGGTAAGAGAGTTGCCTGTAGTGGTTGGGGAATAGGCGGCGGTGTTTGGTCGGAGTATGTAGTTAAAAGCGTTAAAGGAGGCGTATTACCTTTGAATAGATCATTGAGTTTAGAGCAAGGTGCAATGTCCATAATAAACCCCCTTACGGCCAGTGCTTTTATAGACATTTCGAAAAAAGGAGGACATAAAGCAATTTTATTAACTGCTGCGGCAAGCTCACTTGGAAAAATGGTGAACAGTCTGGGGAGAAACGAAGGAATTAAAATAATAAATGTTGTTCGCAGGGAGGCGCAAGTGGATCTTCTCAAGGCTCAAGGTGCTGACATTGTTCTGAATAGTAATGAAGCAGGATTTGAACAACAACTACGTGATGTATGTCATCAAACAAATACGCGTATAGCATTTGATGCAGTAGCAGGTTCATTAACGAATCAGCTATTAAAAGCGATGCCACAAAATAGTAAGGTGATTGTATTTAGCGCACTTTCCAAACAAGGTATTCAAGTGAGTCCTGACCTTTTGATTTTTGAAAATAAGAGGATTGACAGTTTCTGGCTAGGTCCTTGGATGAGCAAGCAAAGTTTAGTAAAAATGCTACTGTTGTGGAAACGCTCACAGAAACAAATACCAAGTCATCTCAAAAGTGAAATCAGAAAAATCTATCCTATACAACAAGTGAAAGAAGCGATCTACGATTATAGGACCCAAATGACTGGAGGGAAAATTTTGTTAAGAATGCCTTGACAAAAACAGATCAAATCAGTTACGTATGGGGCATTGATATTGAAGGCAATTCATTTTAAAAAGTAAACTAGTTAAAATTAATATCATGAATAAAGAGCATCCAAATATCAGTATTTTAAAGAGATTTAACCCTGCAAATCCGAGTACTATAGCTGATGTGCTAGCTGAAGACTTTGTTTGGCATTATATAAATCCAAAGTTGTCCGAGTTAGAAGGAGACTATTTTGGTCTCTCTGGTTTAACAGATTTCTTCCAGAAGCTAGCAGGTCGCACTAGTGGTACTTTTAAGGTGAATCCTATATCCATACTCCCTATGGGAGATGAACTAATCATCACACATGTTAAAGATACGTTGTCACTGGAAGGCAAGCCCATGGAGATTGATGCTATTGTGGTATGGTGTATTATTGATGGTAAGATTAAAGAAGCCTGGGACATACCTGTCGCTCATACCGCAAAAGGGATATAAGCTGTAAAAGAAAAACTATAAAAATACTCCCATCAATTCATCATTTGTGACTTGTTCTGTACGCTCTCCAAAGTGATATAAAGCTTTGAGTAAGGTATCATAGCGCGAGCGTTGGTGACGATGGTTTCATCAGTACATAAGGTTCTTGTGTTTACGAAATCTTATATTTTCGCTTTAAGCGTATTACTACTTAATCCGTTGTGCATTTTAATAATAAAGGGATTATTGGAGCCTACAATATTCATTCTTTGCCTCAAATCCTAAAGGATGGAATGAAAATTTCTTCGATTTACCCTTTAGGGAGAGGAAAAATAGAATCAAAATGTATAATACTTATTATATCTATTTGGTTGTATCATTTATAGATGTGTAAAGGGTAGGGGATTACATTTTTTTTTGGTTGGACTATCGTTTTCATCTCACAGAATCACGGCGTACATACTATTTTAAATGTCTAAACGTAATTTAGAAATAAATCAAGGCAGTACGATCCAGTAAAAAAGCTCAACGAAAATACATTTGTTGAGCTTTATCACATTATTTTTAATTCATATACCTGAAAGAGTTATTTAGA
>CALFCI010000005.1 GCA_937951135.1 uncultured Aquimarina sp.
ATTGCCATCTTCTAAGGTTATCGTCAGCACATTCGTACTATCATCATAACTAAAGGTTGTAATCGTTTGATCGTCTGAACCGATATCTGCCAATGGAACATCAATACTGCTATTACTATCTGTAATCCGTAAGTTCGTACCGACTACTGCAAAAGCAGTATTTACCTCGTTACTTGGATCTGCATCTGCATCATCAACGGTGAATGTTATTGGAGCACCATCGCCATTATCAAAAGTAAACGTATTATCACCATTATCTCTAAATAATGCTTTCGACACTGTAACTAAGCTTCCTGTTTCATCACTATAACTAAAGGTTCCATCACTATTATCAATCAAAAAAGTTATAGTTTCATTCACTGAAACATTGACACATAAACTATTCCATGTATTGTTAGCATACTGAAACAAGCAATTTTGATCTGTATTATAGACCAAAGCCCCATTGAGAGGTAGTATTGCATTCATTTCTGATGTAGTAATACGTGTTACTACAAAAACTTTATCGGTACTTTCTAATTCAAAAAGTGAAGCAGGATCAATACTATTTGGATTATCTCCTGCTTTTACTTGAGCGTATGAAACTTTAACAAAAAAAGACAGGAATAAACACAAAAGTAGCGTTTTTCTCATATGTAGGGTTTTTCTTTAAAAAATATATGTTTTTACCGTAATATTAATTAGACACAACTCTAATAAAACAAGGGTATAACAAGATATACTAAGTTCGTAAAAAAACAAGTACAAAGAATTCTCAAATCACAAAAAATCGACAAAATACACATAAAAACGACAAAATAAAGATGTTATATTTTTATACATGTACAAACAACTGAATACTTTCCTTTCAATAAAGATACTTCAACATATATCGATAGTTAAGGCTATCCTTCAATCTGATTTCTATGATTAATCTAATATTCAATTCAAAAACCGTATATCGTAATTGGTATTACTAGTCAACTACATCGGAGCGAACTCATGAGGCATCTAACTGATAACTATTTTTAACAATGAAACAATAACATAAAAACGGGCAACTCTATTTAGGGATGTGCATTTAAAATCTTGTATCGTAATTCTTATTTGTAAGCTATTCGATATGAAAAAAAACAGCTATAAGTTGTATTAAACATATGACGGCTTGGCAAAGGCTATGGTTTTCTCTATTTTTGAGGTACTGTAATACTTTTGGGAATTAAACATTAGATTACAATTTGAATTGTTCTATTTTTAAGCGCTATAAAAAGCATTCGAAACATGAAAAAAATCGGTTATGCCTTATGTATTCTTTTGATAGTAGCCTGTACGCCTACTGCTAAAAAGGAGACTTCTTTATTACAATTTATTCCAAAGAATACACAAGTAATCATTAAGATCAATGATTTAGAGCAAGCGAAACACCAATTGCGTGACCAGGAATTTATTAAAAAAAATACAGCACTGCCGTTTTTCTCTTACTTTGAAGCATTAGCAGTACTACAGCAATTACAACAATCTAAAGGCTTGCTTTGCTTTTCTCCAGTTGGAAAAGATGATTATGAATATACGTATATCACTCCATATACTGCCGCATTACTACAACAAGATTCCTTATCTCAAAAGAAAATAGAAGCGCTTACCTACGCCAACACAACATTTCATAAGGTTACCGAAAAAGGTCATACTTTTTTTGTCACTCAACAAGACAATATTCTTATTGCTTCTTCTTCTCAATTGTGTATTGAAAATGCAATTCGGCAACAAGACAAACCTATAACTATACGTAAAGATTTACAACAGTCTTTTGAAATTACAGCACCCGACACAGCACTTTCTATTCTTATCGATGGGCAACAGTTAGCACCATTACACCATACTTTATTACCAAATGCTACACTAGATGCTGCAAAAAACTTTAGTGGCTGGATGGCTATAGATGCCACGATAACACAACAAATGATCTATCTTAATGGAGTAGCCATGGAAAAAGATTCATTATCTAGTACCATTGGTATTTTTGACCAGACACTCCCACAAGAAAATAAAATTGCTAAAATCACACCGTTAACTGCTCACGGTTGTATTTCATATACTTATGATGATTATGATATCTTGAAAAAAAACCTTGTATTGGCACAAGATCGAAATCTAAAAGAGGCTTCTGATGAATTTGATGATTTACTTTCTGGGATTTCAGAATTTGGTATTGTCTTTTTAGATAAAAACAAACTCTTTAGTCTTACTGCTTTAGATATTAATAGCACCCTAGAACGACTCGATGGCGAAAAAGTAAGTACATATAGAGGGATGCCTATTTATAGTTATTTACATCCTGGTGCTTTTGTAACAACATTGCAACCTTTAATCACCGAAATCAACGCTTCTTTTTATACCGTATACGAGGATATGGTTATTTTCTCGTCTACCAAAGAAGCTTTACAAAGCTGTATTGTACATATACTCAATACTTCTGTAATTGGAGAACAAGCATATTATAAAAACGCAACCACAAAACTATCTGATGCTGCTTCAATACTCATGATTGGTAATACCCACAAAAATGCAACACACATTAGTAAAAATGTATCTGAAGCTTACACTAAAGCTTGGGATAAAGTGAATACCGATCAGTACCCATTAGGTATCTTACAATTTATTAAAGAGGAGGATTTTGCTCATCTTCATAGTGTTTTTCAAAAAAACACCACCAAAGGTCGGACTGCATCGGTGACACAAATTGCTGCAACAACATTGGAATACGAATTGTTGAATACCCCCATTTTAGTTAAAAATCATAGAACAAAAGGAATGGATGTTGCCGTACAAGACATTAACAACCACTTGTATCTTATTTCTGAACAAGGGGCTATTTTTTGGAAAAAACAACTAGACGGTCCGATTTTAGGCGAAATTCAACAAATCGACATGTATAAAAACGGACGGTATCAATTGGCATTTGCTACCGCCAATACATTGTATGTATTGGATAGAGATGGTAAAGATGTTGCTCCGTTTCCAAAACATTTTGATACTTCGATAACACAACCTTTAGCGGTTTTTGATTATGATAAGAATAAAACCTATCGCCTTTTAGTCACTCGAGGGAATACCTTAAAAATGTTTGATGCTAAAGGGATGCACGTGGAAGGATTCCGGTATACCACTGCAAAAACTGAAATTGCGCAAACTCCAAAACATATCCGCATTGGTGCTAAAGACCATATCATCTTTACAGAAAAGTCTGGACAGGTTAACATTTTAGATCGATTGGGTAGAACTAGAGTTAAGGTTTCTGAAACGTTTGAATTCTCTGATAATGCTTGGTATCAACACAAAAATACATTTGCTACAACTACGGCTGCAGGAAATTTACTTCAAATTCAAACCAATGGTGAAATTTTACAGGAAGAATTAGCTTTAGCTACAGCACATCATATTGTAGCTACAAATAAGACGTTAGTTACTTTTACTGATAATATATTAACCATTAAAGGAAAAACTGTGGAACTCGACTATGGGGTGTATGCGCACCCGCAGTTATTTTATATTAAAAATAAAATTTATATTTCTATTACAGATATACAATCTAAAAAAGTGTATTTATATGATAGTAATGCGGAGCCCATTCCAAATTTTCCGGTATATGGAACTTCTGCCTTGTGTATTGGTAATATCGATAAGGATCCTAAATTAGAGTTTGTGGTACAGGGTGAAGACAATAGTGTTTTATTGTATAAAATGAATTGAAAGTAGGGTATCTGTTAGACGGCTGTTTCTTGTTATAGCATTAGCATGCTTAGAGTAAAATTTTAATCACGATTATTTTTTTATACTCGCAACTACTGCTTGTGCCTCAAAAAGCTCCATAAAATGAAATTGTAATTTTTCTTTTACATCCATCTCATCCACTACAATTCCTAATTCTGCTTGTAAGGAAGTTACCGCTTTCCCTTGAATTCCACAGGGCACGATATGATCAAAATACCCAAGATCGGTGTTCACATTTAGTGCAAAACCATGCATGGTCACCCAACGACTAGCGCGCACGCCCATAGCACATATTTTTCTTACAAAAGGTGTTCCAACGCCTAGCCATACTCCGGTCTCCCCTTCACTTCGAGTAGCTGTAACCCCATACTCAGCAAGGGTACGGATCACCATTTCTTCTAGCAATCGTAAATATTTATGAATATCTGTAAAAAAATTATCTAGATCGAGTAACGGGTAGCCTACAATTTGTCCAGGACCATGATAGGTAATATCACCGCCTCTATTGATTTTATAAAATGTCGCACCTTTAGCCTCCAACTGCTCCTCTGATACTAATAAGTTACTAAAGTCACCACTCTTTCCTAAGGTATACACATGTGGATGTGCTACCCAAAGTAAATAATTTATGGTCGGGTGTGCAGTTTCTTCTCTACGGTTTTGGACTTTGCGCTCTAGAATTCCTTTAAATAAAGTTTCTTGATACCTCCAAGCTTTCTGATAATCAACAACACCTAACTCCTCTACGATTATTTTTTTATTCATTTTCAAATTCTACTTCCAGATCGAATACTCTAGGGTCTGTACTAATATCATATACATTCCCTTCTACTTCAACACTTTTAAAATCGGAAAGGATTTTTATTTTTTCTGGATTCCCTCCATCGACTTTAATAATCCGATATGGAAAAATATAGCGCTGCTTAAAACGTATCATATTCGACATTGGATTGTCCTTTGTCATCGTTGTATCTTTCTTTTCTTCAAACATTTGAATCATCTCGTCCGAAATTCTTCTAGAAAATTTAGTTTTCGAAAATGCCGTTACAAAATATGCATTAAAGTTCAATAAGTCCGGTTTCTTTACAGCACTAGTATCCGGTGCTTGATTTCCTTTCAGCTGCTGTTTGAATTGCTCTAGCTCCT
The DNA here is from genome assembly GCA_937951135.1 of uncultured Aquimarina sp. GTDB lineage: Bacteria > Bacteroidota > Bacteroidia > Flavobacteriales > Flavobacteriaceae > Aquimarina. The sequence goes on from CALFCI010000005.1 coordinate 4,897, forward strand.
TCACTTCAACACCTTCTAGCTTTTCAGCAAACCGATTCAGGTCTTCTAGATCTGTAAAAACATACCCCAACCTCATTTTCATTTGTTTGCTTAAGGTGTCGGCTTTAATATACATATCATACGCTGCTAACCCTTCTAATTTTTTGCGATCGGCTTTATCTAGTTTTTTAATACTATCTTTTTTTAGCGCTAAAAAATCTGAAAACTTAATGAGTGTATCCAACTGTTTATTTGATGAATCCGATGAACTATCCCTTCCCATACCTGTCATTTCTGACATGTCTATCTCAAAAGTATATTTTCCACTTCCATCCGCATCAAAACGAATTTCTTGTACAATCTCACAGCTACTGAATAGCCCTAACAATATCACAAATCCACAAATAAATAGGTTATTCGACTTCATCTGTTACTCCATTTTAGTGTTTATATTATAATTCACTTTGCTATACTAGAAAGCATTGCAAAGATACTAATCCCTACTAAACATCTCCACACTATATCTACAATTCTAGCTTCCTGTTTTCCGAATTCTTAGTATATTTGCGGTCTTAAATCAGTAGTATATGCAATTATCAGAACAAGAAGTAGTACGAAGAGAAAAACTAAACGCATTACGTGCTTTAGGCATTAATCCTTACCCTGCGGATTTATTCCCAGTAGATCACACCTCTACACGTATTAAACAGGAGTTTTCTGAAGGAAAAAAAGTGATCATTGCTGGTCGATTAATGTCGAGACGTATTCAAGGAAAAGCTTCTTTTGCAGAACTACAAGATGCTGAAGGTAGAATTCAAGTCTATTTTAATAGGGATGAGATTTGTACTGGTGAAGACAAAACACACTATAACGAGGTCTATAAAAAATTATTAGACATTGGAGATTTTATAGGTATAGAAGGAGAATTGTTTACCACTCAAGTTGGAGAACAAACTGTAATGGTTAAAGGCTTTAAATTACTAAGTAAATCTTTAAAACCATTGCCTTTACCAAAGACTGATAAAGATGGAAATAGCCATGATGAATTTAATGATCCAGAATTACGATACCGCCAACGGTATGCTGATCTTGTGGTCAACCCAAAAGTAAAAGAGGTTTTTGTAAAACGAACAAAGCTATTTAATGCTATGCGTTCTTTTTTTAATGACAAAGGATATTTTGAAGTGGAGACTCCTGTATTGCAACCGATACCTGGTGGTGCTTCTGCTCGACCGTTTATTACGCATCACAATAGCCTTGATATTCCTTTATACCTGCGCGTTGCCAATGAATTATATTTAAAGCGATTGATCGTTGGTGGTTTTGACGGGGTATATGAATTTTCTAAAAACTTCCGTAACGAAGGAATGGATAGAACCCATAATCCTGAATTTACCGCTATGGAAATTTATGTGGCCTATACCGATTATAATTGGATGATGGATTTCACAGAAACCTTACTAGAACATTGCGCCTTGGCTGTCAATGGAACGACAACGGCTACCTTTGGAGAACACATCATCAATTTTAAAGCTCCTTATGCTAGAATCACTATGGCAGATTCGATTCTACATTTCACGGAATTTGATATTACTGGCAAATCTGAAGATGAGCTTCGAGCTGCGGCACAAGATATGGGTATTGCAGTAGATAAAACGATGGGGAAAGGAAAACTGATTGATGAGATTTTTGGGGAAAAGTGTGAAGGCAACTATATCCAACCTACATTTATTACGGATTACCCTAAAGAAATGAGTCCTTTATGTAAAGAACATCGTGATAACCCTGAATTAACAGAGCGTTTTGAACTGATGGTTTGCGGTAAAGAAATTGCAAATGCATATACCGAGCTAAATGATCCTATTGACCAAAGAACACGTTTTGAAGAACAATTAAAACTAAGTGAAAAAGGCGATGATGAAGCGATGTTTATCGATCAAGACTTTTTACGGGCTTTAGAATATGGAATGCCTCCTACATCTGGACTAGGGATTGGTATGGATCGATTGATCATGTATTTGACCAACAATCAATCGATACAAGAAGTATTATTCTTCCCACAAATGCGACCCGAAGCTAGAGCTGAAAAAACCATTGCACTAAATGATGAGGAAAAAGCAATTTTAGACATCTTGAAAACAGAAAACAAAATGTCATTATCTGACTTAAAAACAAAATCAGGTTTAAGCAATAAAAAATGGGACAAAACAATTAAAGGATTAACAAAGAATAACCTTGCTAAGGTGAATAAAACAGAAGAAGGCTTGCTTGTAGAAATGGTGTAATACAAATTTACAATTTTAGATTTTAGATCAATAGCGTCCTAATTATAACAAACAACCCCGATGGTTCGGGACGCTTCGCTACTAGAACCAAGAACCAAGACTAAATTAAGTCCTTGAATTTCATTATTTTGTCTTTTCAAATTGCTGCTATTTAGTTCAAAAATAGAATTCATGCTCACAACCCCTCATGCCGAAATATGCTTATAAAGCACTATAGATAAAGGAAAACTAAGAAGTCATGATACTATTTAGGACGCTATTGATTTTAGATTTTGAAATTGCATATTGTAATTCTTAATAGCACCCTATTCAATATCCGAAAAAGTTATATGCAAATTGTATTACATACAGTCCGCCAAGGTTTTGTTTTCTAAAACCTTTAATGTACTATCCCGTACTTCAACCATCAATTCATGCACAGCACATGCATCTTCATCAGGACAGTCATCGCAGTGCTTATAGAAATTAAGACTAACACAAGGCACCATAGCAATTGGCCCTTCTAGCACCCTAATGATAGATGCCATAGTAATTTCTTCAGGAGGCTTAATCAGGTAATACCCTCCACCTTTTCCTTTTTTTGAACCTACCAACTCATTTTTCCTAAGGGTAAGTAAAATACTTTCTAAGAATTTTTTAGAAATATTTTCATTAACCGCTATCTCCGAGATCAATACGGGGTCGCTACATCGCTTTTTAGCGATATAGGTTAATGCTTTGAGTCCGTATTTTGTTTTTTTAGATAACATTCTTTAGTTGATTGTTGGTTGATCGTTGTCCGTGACAACATAGCAAAGCTAAGATTAGTGTTGAAGTATATACCGATTTGAAGTAAAAACTATCAACCGACAACTGACAGCCATCAACTATATCCTAGGTAAAAACACCTCTGCTATCATACATCTGGCACTGCCGCCTCCTAGCGTTTCTATTGTACTTAAATCACTATGCACTATTTCACAGTGCTTTCTAATGGCTTGAAGTTGTCCTTTATGCAAACTATAATATGCGGCCGACGACATGACAAGATACCGTTTCTCATCGAAACCTACAACTTGCAGTACATTACCGGCAAAATGAAGCATTTGTACTTCTGAAATTATAATCACTTCTTTTCCATCTTGTTTTAAGTGAGTAAGTACATTTTTTCGTTCTTTTTTATCATCTATACTTTCCGCACAAATGATAGCAAACGTTTCTGCAACACCCATCATAACATTGGTATGGTATATTGGCAAGCGTTTATCTGCAACGGTTTGGTATGCTGTAAATAGCACAGGCGTGTATTCAAAATCTTCACAGAATTCTATACAAAGTTCTTCGTTAGTTCTTGGAGATATCGCGCAATATGCTTTTCTATGCACACGATCCAATACAATACTACCTGTACCTTCCAAAAACACTTCTTGATCCTCTGCAGTCGTATAATCAACTACGTTCTCAATAGTAAACCCAATAGCTTCTATTTCTTCTAAAACTTCGGGCCTCCGCTCATTTCGCCGATTTATGGCAAACATTGGGTATATCCCTACATCTCCATTTTCATGAAATGAAATCCAATTGTTTGGAAAAATGGCATCCGGAGTATCCGCATCAGGAGTATCTTGAATTACAATTACCTGTACACCTTTCTCTTTTAATATATTTACTAATGCATCGAATTCATACTGTGCCTTTGCAGTAAGATCCATGGCGATGACTTGTCCTTGTTTTTGATAATAATTATTAACAGCAGTTTGCTCGTTACTTCTAAAGCACATAGGACGAATCATCACTATGGCATTGGTGACTTGCTTCATATTTTAGTACCTGATAGCATTCATTTGATCTTAGAAATACAATACGATTAATCTCGTATCAATGGCATTGTAGAACATCGTAATAACCCTTCTTGTTTTGCGATTTCAGCATAAGGTACTTCTTCTACGGTAATACCATGAGAACGCAACCAGTCATTTAATCGTGTGAAATTTTGTTCAGAAATCACTACATCTTCTGCAATAGAAAAGATATTAGAACACATGTTATACATTTCATTCTTATCGATATGAAATAGATTTTCTATCCCAAAGAAATCGACTATATATTGGTACTCTGCTACATTCCTAAAACCTTCTTTATGAATGATCGCTTTATTTTTTCCTACAGGCTGAAAACAACAATCTAAATGCAATGCATTATCTTTTGGATCAAGCATAGATTTATTTAAATCTAACGCCTTCACTATTTTATCTGGAAACAATTGTTGAATATATTCAACACCTTTAGCATTGGTGCGGGCAACAATACAATCTTTATAATCATCGCCTTTATAAGTTCCTATAAAAATATGATCTTGATGGATAATAATGTCACCTCCTTCAAAATGAATATCTTCAGATGGAGCACGATATACTTTATCCGGAGCTATAGTATCTAAAACATACTGAATAGCCTGTAGTTCCTGATCTCTATCGGGCAAAATATTACTAACAATAACTTTATCTTCAATAACCAAAGCAATATCCCTTGCAAAAATCTGATTGCAATTTGTAATTACTTCTGGTC
>CALFCI010000006.1 GCA_937951135.1 uncultured Aquimarina sp.
TTAAACCCGGATTATGCAGTAGAAAATCTATTACGGCTTGAAACTACTTCAAAATATACCGCTCCGCTATGTTTTTAAACTTAACCATAGCGATGCTATGCTAAATTTTAGAAAACATCATATTTTATCGCAATTTCAAACTTCATGACGAAGTGCTATTGCATAATCCGGGTTAAATATATTGGTATAGCAGATGGGAAAAGTTTAAATCAATTTTTATTCAACAAAAGAGCCTGTGTTTATTTATAAACACAGGCTCTTTTTTACTATAAGTATAAGGTGTCCAATAAAGGCATAACCTTAGGACTTATTTTAAAAGGCTAATAATCTGATCCGCTAGTTCTTGACCAATACGATCTTGAGCTTCAGCAGTAGCAGCTCCAATGTGAGGAGTTAATGAAGTTTTAGTATTCATTAAGACCTTAATTGCAGGAGTAGGTTCATTTTCAAATACATCTAAACCAGCAAATCCTAACTTATTACTTTCTAAAGCTTCTACTAAAGCTACTTCATCAATAACACCACCACGTGCAGCGTTTACAATTCCAGCACCATCTTTCATTTGTGCAATCTCAGCTTTTCCTATAACATAGTCTTTTTGAGCAGGTACATGCAATGTAATGAAATCAGCTTGTTGTAATACCGCTTCTTTAGAGATCGTTTTAATTTTGAAATTTGCAGACTGGCCATCAAAAAATGATAAAGGAATATCAACTTCTTTAATAAAAGGATCAAAAGCAATAACATTCATCCCTGCTCCAATAGCAATTTGTGCAGTAGCTTGACCAATACGCCCAATACCAATTACACCTAATGTTTTTCCTCTTAATTCGATTCCACCAGCATACGCTTTTTTCAAGTTTTTAAACTTCTTATCTCCTTCTAGAGGCATGTTACGGTTTGAATCGTATAAGAAACGTACACTTCCGTATAGGTGAGCAAAAACCAATTCAGCAACAGATCCAGAAGATGCTGCAGGTGTATTGATTACACTTAATCCTTTTTCACGAGCATAAGCGACATCAATATTGTCCATTCCTACACCACCACGACCAATAATCTTTAATGAAGGACAGTTATCAATAATATCTGTTCTTACTTTGGTAGCACTACGTACTAAAAGTACAGAGATCTCATTAGCGTTAATATAATCTACTAACTGATCTTGTGCTACAGTAGTGGTTTCTACTTTAAAACCTCCTTTTTCTAAAGCATCAATTCCGCTTTGTGATACGCCGTCGTTTGCTAATACTTTCATTTTTATTGTTTTTATGTTATTTCCATACATCTGGAAATCTTTTACTTTAATTTAAAGTTCATTTTAAAGATGTGAAATGCTAATACTATTTAGAATTAAACACTTAAAATGAAACACTAATTAGGCTTTACTTTCTAGTTCACTCATTACTTCTACGAGCGCTCCAACACTTGCTAAAGGCATAGCATTATACATGCTTGCTCTATAGCCTCCAACACTTCTATGTCCGTTTACACCGTTTAAACCAGCTTCTTTGCACATGGTATCAAAAGTATCTTTTAATGCTTCATCAGTTAAGGTAAATGTAGCATTCATCGCAGATCTATCTTCTGTAGCAGCAAACCCTTTGAATAATGGGTTTAAATCAATTTCAGAATAAATTAATTTTGCTTTTTTCTCATTCAATTCTTCGGCAGCAGCAACGCCTCCTAATTTCTTCAACCATCGTAAGGTCAACATAGACACATATACAGCAAATACAGGAGGTGTGTTAAACATACTATCCTTATCTATATGTGTTTTGTAATCTAACATAGAAGGAATCTGACGAGTTACTTTTCCAAGAATATCTTCTTTTATGACTACTAAAGTAGTACCAGCGGGTCCCATATTTTTTTGAGCTCCAGCATAGATCAAACTAAATTTAGAAAAATCAATTTGTCTAGAAAAGATATCACTACTCATATCTGCTACCAAAGGAATATCTGTGGTAGGGAAGTCTTTAACCTGTGTTCCAAAAATAGTATTGTTACTGGTATAATGTAAATAATCTAAACCAGCAGGAACATCATATCCTTTAGGAATATAATTAAAGTTAGCATCTTTTGAAGAAGCGATTTCAAGAACCTCTCCAAAAAGTTGCGCTTCTTTTACGGCTTTACTACTCCAAGAACCTGTATTTACATATCCCGCTCTAGTTTGTAATAAATTATGAGCAGCCATTAAGAATTGAGTACTAGCTCCACCTTGTAAAAAAAGGGCTTTATATCCTTTACCTTTTAGGCCTAATAATTCAATAGCCAAACTACAGGCTTCGTTCATTACTGCTATAAAATCTTTACTACGGTGTGAGATTTCTAGAATAGAAAGACCAGAGTCGTTAAAATCTAATACGGCTTGTGATGCTTCCATAAATACTTCTGGAGGCAAGATACATGGGCCGGCGCTAAAGTTGTGCTTTTTCATCAGTAATTTTTATTGTATTTATTGTGTTTCTTTAATGCTCTATTACCTTGAATCGTAAGACAGGTAAAAAAACAGCACAAAGGTGCTAATAATCTAATACAATTCCACCATCAAAATGAAAAAATTATTCAATTAATTGTGTTAAAAAGCTTAGTGTATCAACGCCATCGGCATAATCCCAAAGTTTGGGGCATTGTGTGTCTCCAAAATTGATACTCGTTTTAGAAAATCCGGTACTCACAATACACTGAATCTTTTCAGTATCGGCATTCAATTGGTCTTGAAGTTGAGTTATAGTGTCATAGGTTTCATAAAATAATGACGCGATAGGTGAGGAGTATTGTGTATCCTCTTTAAGCAATACAAAACCGTTATCCAACAGTTTAAAGTTGCTCATTAAATACACTGCTTTGTTGTAATCATAATTATTTGCGTATTTAGCACCATTAATAATGGTATTATGATTGTAAATCCCTTTAAAAAAAAGATCAAAATCATATCCTTTAGGAACATAAAGTTTAGAAACGCTTCGACATCCTAATCCATAATATTGAAAAATGTCATTCCCTAGCGCATGTAATTCTTCAGGAGTTTCTGTTCCTGTGAGCACCGCAACAGAGTTTCGATTTTTACGAATAATATGGGGTACATGGCTAAAATAATGCTCAAAATACCGAGCGGTATTATTGCTTCCAGTAGCAATCATAGCATCAAAACCGCTAAGTTTTCCTTCAGTTATGGCAATACGGTCTTTAAATGCAGGTTGAATCGCAATTAAACATGAAATTAAATAGGGTACTAATTTATCGTCATTGGAAGAAGGTTTGATGATTACATGATGTCCTGATATTAATACAGATAGAACATCATGAAATCCTACTAGCGGAATGTTTCCTGCCAAAATGATGGCTATAGTAAGGTCACTACTTTCTGCTATGGTATATGGGGCTACCCAATGGTTTAAATTTTCCGATGTTAATGCAGCACTCCATTGCGCTAATGAAAAATGCACATTTTCTTTGGTAAACCATCCATTATAATGAACTGCCGACTCTATAATACGTGTCAACTCTTCATAATGCTCTGGAGCTTCAAAAACACCTTCACTTTTTGAATGGGAATATCTGGATTCGGTACATTGGTGTAAGAATGTACCTAATTTGGAAAAAGCGGCAATACGATCACTTAAAGTCATGGCTAAATTTGTTTATCACTGGTATAGGCATTATTTTTGCATTGCAAATTTAGAATAAAAAAAGCTATGGCAATTATAATAACAGACGAATGTATCAATTGTGGAGCCTGTGAACCCGAATGCCCAAATACGGCTATTTATGAAGGCGCAGATGATTGGCGTTATTCTGATGGTACAGATTTAGAAGGTGATGTTGTATTGCCTGGTGGAAAAGCAGTAAATTCAGATGATGCGCAAGAACCTGTAAGTGATGAAGTATATTACATTGTACCTGATAAATGTACCGAATGTAAAGGGTTTCATGAAGAACCACAATGTGCCGCAGTATGCCCTGTAGATTGTTGTGTGCCAGATGAAGATGTAGTAGAAACGGAAGCGTTTTTATTAGAAAAACAAGCATTTATGCATAAGGAGTGATCGAAAGGAGTACTCTGATCTTCAAAAATAAAAGAAAGAGATGAATTTAATTTCAGTATTTGAAATATATAGATTTAAAAAGGTTGTCAAATCAATGGCAACCTTTTTTTGTGTTTTTTAAAGAAAAGATAGTTTTTCAATGGAAGCAAGCAATTGATAGCGTCTTTTTTATTTTAACGTCATAATTTAAGGTCTGTTTAGATCTTTATATTTTTTATCCGTCATTACGCCTGCAAAAAATATTTTTGTATTTTCGAAGGCGACTAACTCTCAAATCTTAAAAACAATGAATTATAAACAACTACTTCTTAGTTTTACTCTTCTTTTATGCACTGCCGCTTCTTATGGGCAATACCGCTGGGAAGTTAGTGGAGGCGCATTATATTCTACATTTAATGTAGATAGTGGAGACACTGATGCAGGTGTAGGTTTTTATGTTAATGCAGGCTATGGGTATTTACTGGGTAATAGAGCAAGAACAAGTATTGTTTTTTCTTTAGAGTTACTACAACGCAACAGTGAGATCACTAGTGGCGTGTTGACAGGGGATGTAAGTGTGTTACAGGTAGGGTTTTCACCAAAATTCAGGTATCTTTTTGGAGAAAATAAAGATAAGTTTAGGGCCTTTCTTAATGTAGGCCCTTCGTTTAGGGTGAATACAAGTGTAGAAGTCGCTGGAGTAGATTTAGAATCTGAAAATTTTGAGCAAGTAATTATCGGTGGTGTTTATGGAGGGGGTGCTTCTTTGGGTATAGGAGAGATGGTTGATGTTATGGCAGAAGCGGGAGTGATGAATGATTTTGTAGATAATTTACAATCGGGGAGCAGTAAATTTTTTGATATTTATTTACGTGTAGGCATACGATTTCGTATTTATGATGCAAGGCGATAAGAATCATTTCTAAGGATAGTATAGCGCTAATTGTAATGCCTTGAAGCTCGCTTCGAGATGCTAAATGATTTGATTGGGCTCAGAAAATAGTTAAAAACCTATCATATAACTAACTAAGCAACATTTTGATAATCAGCAAGTAACAACTCTGTTTTTTCTTTTAATTTTTCAAGTTGTATTAATCGTTTTTTTAAGTATTCTTCTTTGTTTTTGGTGATATATTGTGGGTTAAAT
>CALFCI010000007.1 GCA_937951135.1 uncultured Aquimarina sp.
TATTTAGAATCTAATAAATTTTTCGCTAGTTAGAGGCATAAAATCAAAGAATAGCCGTAGCTATTGTTTAATTTTATAACGAATAAATAGTAGAAAAAGAATAGGATTATATACGAAATTATTATTCGCAAATCGTATAACTTCATATACACCTCATTAATCTCTAAGGTTTATGAGGTGTTCTGCTTTTTACGATTTTCTTTTCCTGATCAAACTACGTATCATTTTTAACCCTTCACTATATGTTTTCAGTCGTTCACACATTGTTAATATAATGTTGTGTTAAAGTTTCTATTTTTGAGCCTTAAATAATTCAAATGAATTACCCTCGTTTTATTGTTTTCTTGTCCTAATATCAAAACAATAGTTTTAAAGACATTTGATGATTTTTTATAAAAAAGGAACAAAGTATACTGGTTTAATACGGATAAAAACAAATTAAATTATATACATTTTTATTTATTAAGTCTAAATAAGAATAAAAAACTAGATAATTAAAACAGTATGAAAATAATACGATACTTAGGTATAGGGATATTCATTAGCCTTCAAACAGCTTGTTATACGGATAATGATGACTATACCGATCATACCCCATCATCATACCTTCCCGTACTCATGAGTCGGACAGATTTTGAAAACTCAGTAGCGATTACAACGCCTAGAGCTGTAGAAACAGCTGGAAAAATTTATGTGAAAGAGAATATTCTACTCGTTAATGAAATGCGTCAAGGGTTTCATGTATATGACAATACCAATCCAGAAAGCCCTAAATCAATAGCATTCATCACAGCACCAGGGGCTACGGATATCGCAATACGCGACAATATGTTATATATCAATCAAGCCACAGATCTTTTGGCAGTGCAATATGATGCCACTACAAATAAACTTACCGTAACAAAACGGGTTCCAAATACATTTCCGCCATTACGTTCTCCAGAAGGATATATTCCTATTACAGAAGAAGTAGTAACCAACTGGACATTAAAAAATAACTAATATGAAAAGATATTATATGATTTTGCTTTTGGCTATAGGTGTAGTCAATTGTGATGCTGATAGCGCAAGTACTACTGTTAGTAGTGGAACTCCAGATGGACAAGGGGGTTCTTTAGCTACTTTTGCTTTAAAAGGAAATTATTTATATACGGTAGATGAAACAGATCTTAATGTATTTAATATTACTGAGACAACAAATCCTGTATTAGTAAACAATGTACCTATTGGGTTTGATATTGAAACCTTATTTAGTTATAAGGATTACCTGTATATGGGATCTAGAACTGGGATGTTTATTTATGAAATTAGTACTCCAGAGTTTCCAAAACGCTTGGCAGATGTACAACACTTCACTGCTTGTGATCCTGTTGTAGCAAACGATACTTTTGCTTTTGTAAGTCTACATTCAAATACAGAATGTGGTGCGGATATTAATGTACTAGAGGTATACGATGTGACTACTATAGAGAACCCCGTATTGATTAACTCTAGGGGACTTGTTGCTCCAAAAGGATTAGGACTGTATGGAGACTATTTAATTGTATGTGATGATGAGATTAAAGTATTTGAGATTTCAGATCCTAATTCATCTAACCCTAATGCCGCAAAGTTTATCACTTCGATCAATAAAAATGCATTTGATGTTATTATTCATGGAGATTTATTGATTGCTATAGGTACTTCAGGAGTATATCAATATCGATTGAGTACCTCAAATTTAGGAATAGCGATTCAAGAATTAAGTACTATTGATATATAATTTAAATTATGAGAATACAAAAAATAGTATACTGTTTAATAGCATGTATAGGAATACAAACTATAGCAATAGCACAATTAAAAGTAGGAGCACGCTTTGGTGTAGGTATAGAAACAAATAAGGTGTCCGAATTTTCTGATATAGGATTTACAGCTCAATTAGAAGTAGGTTATGGAATTACAGATCAAGCAGAGATTTCAGTATTATATCAAAACAATACAATACCTAATTATATCGGTGATAATGGTGGAGTTTTAGGAAATGGAACATACATAAATACTTGGATACTCAATGGACGCTATTATTTTGTGAAAAGAGCAATAAGCTGTTATGCCGGTTTAGGAATTGGAGTTTCTTTAAATAAAGAATTTCCTGAGGTTATAGGGTTTATAAGAAGATCTAATAGTTTTATAGATGAGGAAATTACAAGAAAGTATCAAGCAACTAATTTTGTAGTACGTCCATCGATAGGGTGTATTTTTCATACAGGAAGTAGAAATAGAGGTATTAATTTAGACATTTCCTATCTCGATAGTGGTGAAGTAGGACCATATCATATCAATACAATTACAGTGAGTGTTGGTGTACTGATAGGGCTTACTACTAGAAAGCAAAAAAAAGAGAAATAAAACCAGTGTTTGTTTGTATGAAGATCTATGATATGAAACGCTTTTTAAAAAATGACTATCTTTGAAAGAAGAACATTATTAAAATCGATTCCCATAGTACTATGCCTAGTTTGTATGATGATTTGTTTGAGGATGATGGAATAAAAAATAAGTCCTCAAAACAAAAACTGAAACCGATAGATTTAGACAACGATCCTTTTCAAGAAAAAGGGCAAGAGTCTCTGGATGAGGTACTAGCCTTTATTCATCAGTTTACGACTAAAGCAGAATCATTTTCCCAATTATTGACTAATACCAGAGCAATAGATCATGAAGTAGAAGAAGGGGTTCTTGATTTTTTCTTAATTACAAAAGATAAACACGATCAAGGTACATTAGCTAAAGAGCGGAAGTACTATATACTATTACAAGCTAAGTTTGCAGCAGTAATACATCCTATGCGCGATTTAGCGCAACTCCATTTACAAACCGTCAAGCAGTTTAATCGTGATATTGATAGTGAGTATTATTCTATAGAAAAAACAGATCATCAAGTAGCCTCTGAAAAAGATAAAGCTACAGATCATATCAGTACACAACGAAAAATTTTGGCAGATGCCGCGTCAAGTTTATCCATTTTAGAAAAGGCATTACTACAAACTGAAAAACGGATTTATCAGTATATTGATGAAGGTGGCATCAATAATATTTCTAGATCTGAATATGAAATCTTAGTCCAAAAACGGATAGCTGTAACGAACGGAGAATTACATCAATTTGAGTATTCATTTTTTAAAATGAATCTACTTGATAAAACAGTTATTGCTATGGGAGGCTACTTAAAAGAAACTACGACACAATATTTAGATAAGTTGGGAAAAGTCTTTACATACTAATCACTTCACAATACTCCATAATACCAAATTAATTTCCTTCATTTTAATATTCTTCTTAATATTCTTCTGGAATGATAATAATCAAAAGGTTTAGGTGTGATTAAATATTTTATAGTGATCGTGAATATATTGTGAATATAAAGTATTTTAGTATTTTTTATATAAAATATGATGTTCAAATATGATGGTTTTTTAGTAATTTATATTGTTGATTATCAGGTGGATGTTGTTTTTTTAAGCTTTGAAAAGACTGTTATAGTGTCTTTTTTTTATTTTTATAAAGCCATGTAATTTTGTGTTCATATAATTTCAATTTAGAATTTCCGTTTAGGGTTTAAAATAATCCCTCTGTTAAACTGAAATTAACACATGAAATACAAATTGAACTTAAAAAGGAAAAAAGGCTATGTCAAGTTTTCTTTATCCATAATTATGTTTTCGTTATTGACCACTAGCTGTTATACACCTAAATGGAGTACAGGAGATTCAGAGTACACGGCTCCTGTAGAAATTAGTGAATTATTTTATACCCATAATAATACGATAAAAATGTATGGGAAGAGTCCTTCATCTACCTATAAATATGATACTGCGGAAAAAGACTTAGTATATGCCGAGGATTCTATCTCTCTTCATTTTAATAAAGTGAGTATGTCTTTAAAAGATAATATGCCTAGAGGAAAGGTCTTAGTTGATATGGTTTTTGAAGATGAAATAGGAAATAAAGTGCTGTTTAATGACTTTGATTTAATGCGGATTATACCGACTTATAATACTACAGGAGATAACTTATATCCAGAGCTTCTTTTAGAAGAATTTAATCGATACGGAGTGAATTTCCGAAGAGAATTTAAGGAATTTTCTATACTCAAATCTGAAGTAAACAATGCCGATTATAATGCCGCCATAGATAGGACATATCGTGCAAGTATTGTCAATGGTTGTCTTGATCCAGGAAAATGGGAGATGGTGCTTACAAGTGAAGATTATTCTGATTTTGATTCTAGAGTAAAAAATCCAGTAAATTTTAATCAAAATAAATTGCTAGCACATAGTTGGTTCGTATTTCCTAAAGATTTGTACCGTAAGCTAGTAGCCTATAAAAATCCAGGAGTGAAGATCGCTGGTTTTGATGTTGCAGACTTTGATTATGAGAAATTGTCGAACCATTCTGAAGATATCGTTATTGATTTTTCGGATTTACGAGGACCAATAAAAAGGAAATGGAATGTTGAAGTATTAGAAGTTGGTCATAAAAGTAATCGACCTATAGCATTACTAGATCTGGAAGAGCATTATAAAATAGAGTATGGGTTATTTATAGGATATGATGAAAGAAAAATAGAAAAAGAAACGTATAGATCTATTTTAGAACCCCAAAAACAACCATTAAAATTTGCACAGTTTAGGGATGAAGGGTTTTATTCTCCAAGGACAGCAGTAAAATTTGATGTAAACTGGTTATCACATTTAGATGAAGTAACTATAGAAAGTGTAGCTGTTCAAGATACAGAATGTCTTCTTGAAATTAAGATCACAGGGAAATGGTCTCCGTATACGATTACTATTGGGAATTTCGATTTATCAGCAGCACAAGAACAAAAGTTATATGGTCTTCATTTTGGTTTCAATGTCTATTCAAAAGGGAGACGGTATAATCCAGCACAAGCGACACTAACTTATGATGAAGATTTAATGCCTAAAGAATATCAACGTTATTTACTGATGACGGACACAAAGACAGGGAAATGGGTAGATAATTTCCACAAAGGTCTTGGAAAAGTATATGTAACTTTTGATTCTTTGGAGAAAGATGTTTTAAATGTATATCTAGTTTCTTATGAGCGGATTGCTCCACTATGGATGGCAAAAGTAAAACTTCCAAAAGAGTTAAGGGAAAAAGCGAGAATTCGAAAGCAGCTGTATAGTTATTAAGAAGGTGAATTAACATTTTACAAGCAATATTTCAAAAATAAACAAATGAGTAGAATACTTATCATAAGTTTGCTAAGCCTCTTTTTATCGAGTATTGAAACGATACAGGGGCAGCAAAGTATAAAACGAAATAAACAAACTACTAAGTTTCATTATGTACAAGCCAATACTCATTTTGGATATATAGATGAAAATGATGAAGGGTATTTCGATGTTGCAAATAGTGGACCTTCTAATAATGTAACCTATAGATTTTTATCAAAAAACCAAAGATTATTACAAAAAGGCTACACTAAATTTATGGCTGTAAATAGTTTTAGTTCTCGTGTATCTCTACAATTTAATGGAGGGCTTGCTGATGAAAATTCACGAAATGATGTGTTTAGTGTAAGGCTTCAGAATTTAGGGCTGTCATTTCAAACAAAATGGGATAGAACTTCATTTTTTATAGGCTATAACACAGTGAAGTTTGGTCATAATCCAAAAATTGATCCTGTGTCAGATTTTACAGCAAATACTACTCGAAAAGATATTGGTTTTAATCAAGATGCAGGGCTTTTCTTTAGAACTCCTATTGCAGAAAATATAGATGGAGAATTAGGAGTTTCGATCGGAGGTACGATTAGTAAACCACTGGCGGTATATGATATGACGAATGGGGATTGGAATTGGATGGATACAAAATATCAAGGTACTTGGTTGGTGACAGGTCGTATTGGAACACCTGTTTTTAACGCTTTAGAATATGGAGTTATGGCGATGTCTGGGCGTTTAACAGCTACTCCAACCACTACACGTCAAATACATAGATTAGGAGTCGATTTCTTGAAAAAAATAGGAGAAACTTGGAAATTTGGAGGACAAGCAGTTGCTGGAATAACAGCAGTCGATAATGGTCCCAATGAGACAAATTATAATATTCAAGGAAACATCGAATATTATTGTAAAGGACAATGGATCTTTAATATATCAAATGGAATATTGTTTACAGACTTTAAAGATAGTGGACTTGCATCACAAACTGAAGGACAATGGATTAATAGTGTTTCTTATGTCTTTTCTCCGCATACAAGGTTTCGATTAAATAATTACACAAATTATACGAATACTGGTAGTCCTGATTGGGGAGTAACATTTCAAGTCATTACTGGTTTTGGTAAACGCTAATGTTTGTTTTGTTTACTCTGAAATTGATATGTTTATTTAGGATACGTAATTAACCGTGATTCAAGGGACTAGAATAGTAAAATAGAGTACTATCAAATGCCCAAAGTTCGATATCCCCATACTTTAAGTTGTTGTATCACATCAATATGATGTCTTAGATAAGCAAACAATATAAATAAGATTACAAATGCAATGGCAATGCCTAGTAGGGTTCCATTTTTCTCATTCGATACTTTTTTAGACGTTTTTAAGTATGCTGTAGAGAGTTTTTTTGTGTACTTAGATATCAAAGCAAAGGCTGGTGCAAAAATAAGCACTACTACAATCATATCAATCAATACCAATAGATAGCCATGCTGAGTAATGTGTTTTTTGATATACGCTATAATCGCACCATTGATTAATGTTGCGCTCCATACCGCTATGGCATATACTGCATATTTTGTGATTACTTTTTTCATAGGTTTAAAACTGCAAAGATAGAATATGTAGTTAATATAAGGAAGGTTCGGGACATTCATGCTGGGTTACTGATCTGCATCAGCACAAGCTGTACCGACCGCACGAATGCTTCTTAGTTATTAGGTGCTGGATTTCTTGCCACAAATGTACTTGAACTTGCGTTGGCTTTTACGCTGTCTTATACAAATACTGTTGGAATTCAATAAACAAGTTTCTAATTTTCATTACATCTCCACCTAGTTCTTCAATTCCGTCTGCTTGTGATTGAAACATACTAGATAATAAAACAGGAAGCTTTGTTTGGTCTAATTCTCCAACGCCAATTTCAATATATTTATTCAACACAAATTCAATAAACTCTTTCTGTTTTTCATTCATTAACGTGAAAATAGTAGCTTCTGCGGCAGCTACTCGTTCAGCCCTTGTTATTGGTTTTACTTCACTATTAAACACATATTCTAAAACGTCAAATAAATCACTATTTTCAGCATCTACAAGTTTTCGCAATGCATTTAATTCTTCTGTTCCGTAACCTGCTGTTTCTAATTTTTCAAGTAAAGTTCTTCTAGTTGAAGGATTACTCCATAACGCTCGTAATTCAGCTTCACTTTTAAATAAATTAGGTAACTCTCCAAACAGATTATTTAAAAACTCTTCTGACGAAATTGGTTTTCCTCCAGTATCCCAAAACATGGTTTGAGTAGTATGTTGAATGGATAATTCTTTACCGTTCTTTAATTTAATTTTTACTTTTTTCTTGCAGGTACAGGATAAGTTGCCACAAATAGGACATTCAGTTGGTGGTGCTATGTCACAAACACAAGGTTGTTCTCCACACGTTCCGCAAGGTTTTGGTTCCCCTTTTTTACAAACGCAAGGGTCTTCATTACATCTGTTACAAGCAACGGAGTCTTCTGGTTCTCCGTCCCATTCAGGATCAAGGAAACGTTGATGAGCATCTACAAAATCGTAAATTGTAAAGTAATCTTTACCATCAAAAGTTCTTGTGCCTCTACCTACAATTTGTTTAAATTCTATAATCTGATTCACAGGACGCATTAATACGATATTACGCACATTACGAGCATCTACTCCTGTAGATAGTTTTTGTGAAGTGGTTAAAATGGTTGGAATGCTCTTTTCATTATCTTGAAATTGTTTTAAGGCATCTTCACCTATCTGACCATCATTAGCAGTTACGCGAACGCAATAACTGGTGTTTTTACTTATTTTTTTATTCTGATTTATCATATCACGCACCATTGCTGCATGATCTTGTGTTGCACAAAAAACAATAGTTTTTTCATTTTCGGTAGCATCCTTCATAAAGGCTTGCACACGATAACGTTCTCTTGCAGGAATTACAATTGTACGGTTAAAATCCTTTTCTTCATACAGTTTACCTTCTTCAATTTCTCCTTCTACAACCGTATCATCATCTGTATAGATATAATCATCTAGCGTAGTGTTGATCCTTTTTACTTTAAAAGGCGTTAAGAAACCATCATTAATACCTTCTTTTAGCGAATAAATATACACAGGATCGCCAAAGTATTTGTAGGTGTCTACATTGTCTTTTCGCTTTGGCGTTGCCGTTAAACCCAATTGAACAGCGGGCGAGAAGTACTCTAAAATACCTCTCCAATTTCCTTCATCATTGGCACCACCTCTGTGGCACTCATCTATAATAATTAAATCAAAATAATCTTTTGGGTACTGATTGTAATAAGCAGCTGCCATATCATAATCAGTAGTGTTTTCTTCTTCTAGTTCGTCTGCTTCAGCGGTATTGTCATTTGCCATTAAAGACTGAAAAATGGTAAAGAAGATACTACCGTTAGTAGGCACTTTTCCTCTTTTTTTAATCTCTTTGGGTTTGATACGCACCAAAGCATCTTCTGGAAATGCGGAGAAGGAATTGAAAGCCTGATTGGCTAATATATTTCTATCGGCTAAGAATAAAATTCTTGGTATTCTTTTTTGATATTGATTGTTGGCGGTTAAATTCCAACGGGTTTGAAATAACTTCCAAGCAATTTGAAACGCAATGGCTGTTTTTCCTGTTCCTGTAGCCAATGTTAATAAAATACGGTTTTCGCCTTTTGCTATAGCTTCTAAAGTTCGATTTACTGCTATTTCTTGGTAATACCTTGGTTGCCAAGTACCCGATTTATCTTCAAACGGAACGCTAGAGAAGTTATCTCTCCATAGTTCTGTGATTTCCGAACTTGCTTGTAATGGATATGATTTTATCCATAATTCTTTTGGTGTTAAATAACGGTCAACCAAACCTTCTTCACCGGTTTGCATACAGATTTGGTAAATGGCATCTCCGTTTGAGGAGTAGGTAGTATCTAAGGTTAATTTGTCTGCATACAACTTGGCTTGTGCAACACCTTCACCCACTTCTAAATTCCGTGATTTTGCTTCAACTACAGCCAACTTAATGCCTTTGTACACCAAAATATAATCTGCAATAAGTGGTTTAGCACGTTTGCCACCTGATTGAATACGACCGTCCGTGATTTTACAGACATCACGTTCTCTCAGTATTTTAGAACCTTCTACCACACCCCAACCAGCTTCTTTTAGTTTAGGGTCTATTAATTCTGCTCTCGTTTCGGCTTCATTCATAGGATTAGTTTATGGTGTTGAGTTGACCAGAAAACGCTTTTTGCAATACGCTCTTTTTTAGTTCTTCTAAATCGGCAATTTTTTGTGTGTAAATGGCTTCTAGTTTTTT
>CALFCI010000008.1 GCA_937951135.1 uncultured Aquimarina sp.
CCTTGTAACGGGATCGTAAACTCTGCTCGTGCCGGAACATCAAATTCTTGAGAAGAAACAACTCCCACATCAATATCATCCACAAAGATATGCAGATCCTCTATGGTAACTTTTCCTTTTAAAATATTAGGATTGTTAAAGACGGCATCAGCTTCTATAGTCACATTACGCATACTTATGTTTTTTACATCAATGCGTGTAATTTCTTTAAATTCAGGTTGTTTGGTGATCGAACAGCCTACAAGTGCTAAAGCGATTAAAAGGGTGAAAAGCTTTTTCATACGGGTTACTATTGATTTAATTGTGCTATTTTTGAGGATTAATTAATGCAAAATACAGCGTCTATACTATAAGGTATGCTAGTATTGCAAAAATACAACACAAAAATAGTGTTTAAAATCAAAATGCAGTAGCATCAGTTTGATTTTATATAGGAGATGCCATCATAAAATTAGTAAACATTTTAGTTTAAAAAATATCTGATTTGACACTACAAGAAATACGAACTTATTTCGAAACGGAACTACATTCAGTATATGACTTGAATGAAGTACGGTCTTTTTTTCACCTCCTTACGGAGCATTATTTAGCCTTAACTCGGGTATACGTGGCGATGGCATTACATCAAGAATTAACCACGGAACAAATTGGCATTTTTGAGATAGCGGTACAACGGTTAATTGCGCAAGAGCCTATTCAGTACATATTGGGAGAAACGGTGTTTTATGGATTGCCTTTTGAAGTAGATAAAAATGTACTGATTCCAAGACCTGAGACGGAAGAATTGGTGGATTGGATTGTTAATGACTACAAGACAACTACGCCTCAAAAAAAGATTAAAATTTTGGATATTGGCACCGGTAGTGGGTGCATTGCGATTACGTTAGCAAAACAACTGAAGCATGCAGAAGTATATGCTATAGATGTATCTGATCAAGCACTAGCGATTGCGAAAAAGAATGCTTTGCAAAATGAGGTAGCAGTAAAATATATACAAGCAGATATTCTTGATACAGAAATATTGCCCGATCATTTTGATATTATAGTGTCTAATCCGCCTTATGTGAGGACCTTAGAAAAGGTTGAAATACAGCCCAATGTTTTGGATAATGAACCGCATCTAGCGTTGTTTGTGTCTGATAAGAATCCTTTAGTTTTTTATGCAAAAATTACAGCATTAGCTTCACGGTTTTTAAACCCGGGAGGGACATTGTATTTTGAAATCAATCAATATCTAAGTGCAGATACGGTTGGTATAATAAAGCAGGCAGGGTTTGCAACTGTAGAATTAAAAAAGGATATGTGCGCGAATGACCGGATGATACGGGCGAAACAGATATAGAGACATGAGATATTGTATACTTACATTTGATATTAAAAAAAATAAATATTCTTTATTTAGTATAAGAGTAAAAAAGATCCGTATAATAAATAAAGAGCATATAATTTTAGCTCAATAATCTTTAAATTTGAACGCTGAATAGCGTCGAAGTACAATCATCAACAGACAATCAAAACATGACCATAGCTCAAGAAATAGAACAACTACGAGAACAATTAAGAGCACATAATCATAATTATTACGTGTTGGATACCCCAACGATTAGTGATTTTGATTTTGATATGCAGCTTAAGGGCTTGCAAGAGTTAGAAGCAAAACATCCTGAGTTTTATGATCCTAGTTCTCCGACATTACGAGTAGGGGGAGGGATTACGAAGAATTTTGAAACTGTAGTACACGATTCTCGAATGTATTCCTTAGATAATTCCTATTCTAAAGAAGATTTGTTGGATTGGGAAACGCGTATTAAAAAGTTGGTCGATGGTGATGTGCAATACACGTGTGAGCTTAAGTATGATGGAGCATCGATTAGTTTGACTTATGAAGATGGTGTGTTGCTTCGTGCCGTGACTAGAGGTGATGGAATTCAAGGCGATAATGTGACTACAAATATCAAAACAATCAATTCGGTGCCTTTAAAATTAAAAGGGGAGTATCCCAAACGATTTGACATTCGAGGAGAGATTGTATTGCCTTATGAAGGGTTTTTGAAAATGAATGAAGAGCGTATCGCTACAGGAGAAGAGCCTTACGCGAATCCTAGAAATACAGCTTCAGGAAGTTTGAAATTACAAGATAGTGCAGAAACAGCCAAACGACCATTAGATTGTTTATTGTACAATTTGGCAGGAGATCGATTAGGAATTGCAACACAATATGAAGGTTTACAAAACGCTAGAGATTGGGGGTTTAAAGTGCCTGAGGAATCCCGCTTAGTCAATTCTATTGATGAAGTATTGGCATTTGTGACGTATTGGGATGAGAAACGCCATGAGCTTCCTTATGAAACAGATGGGGTGGTGATTAAAGTAAATGATACACAACAACAAGAGGAATTAGGGTTTACCGCTAAAGCTCCGCGATGGGCAATGGCGTATAAGTTTAAAGCCGAACAGGTGAGTACTCAATTAGAAGAAATTACGTATCAGGTTGGGCGCACAGGAGCGATCACTCCAGTGGCAAATTTAGTGCCTGTGCAATTGGCAGGAACAACGGTAAAACGTGCATCGCTGCATAATGCAGATCAAATTGAGAAATTAGATATTAGGGTTAATGATACGGTATTTGTAGAAAAAGGAGGAGAGATTATTCCTAAAATTGTAGGGGTGGATTTTGAAAAAAGAACTCCGGATTCTCAACCAACACAATATATAACGGCTTGTCCAGAGTGTAAAACTCCTTTAGTGCGTAAAGAAGGAGAAGCACACCATTATTGCATAAACGATCTAGGCTGTTCTCCACAAATTATAGGACGTATTCAGCATTATATTTCGCGTAAAGCATTAGATATTGAAGGATTGGGAGGAGAAACCGTGGCATTATTAGTCAATGCGGGATTGATTGCCAATTATACAGATTTATACGAACTCTCAAAAGAGCAAGTGCTGCCATTAGAACGGATGGCAGAAAAAAGCGCAGAGAATTTAATTGCGGGGATTGAAAAATCAAAAGAGATTCCGTTCGAGCGGGTCTTATTTGGGTTAGGAATTCGATATGTTGGAGAAACGGTAGCCAAAAAATTAGTCAAGCATTATAAAACAATGGATGCTATTCTTGTCGCATCAGAAGAAGAATTGGTGGCTGTAGATGAGATCGGAATTAAAATAGCGGAAAGCGTTCGAGAATTTTCTAATGAAGAGGCTAATGTGGCTTTGATAAAGAAATTGCAGTCTTATGGAGTGCAACTAGAAATTTCAGCAGAAAAACTAGCAAATCAAACGGATACACTTCAAGGAAAAACCTTTGTGGTTTCTGGAGTATTTACTAAGGTGTCTCGAAATGAATTAAAGAAATTAATCGAGGATAATGGAGGTAAAGTATCGAGTTCGATATCAGCAAAAACAGCGTATGTAGTAGCTGGTGATAAAATGGGCCCAAGTAAGTTAGAAAAAGCAACGGGGCTAGGTGTTACTATTATTAGCGAAGATGATTTTTTAGAGATGGTGTGAGAGAGATATGATATAGAGAATAGACAAGAAGAGGGGACATGCTTTCGCTAAAGAAAAGAGAAAAAGAGAGAAGAGATAATGAAAAAATCTAAGGATCCTATCTGTCTTAGCTCTTCGGAAAACTCAGGAGAGGCTATTGGTGTATGTCTTTCTGTCATATTGAAGTGTTTTAGTGAAAAACAGCTAAATTGGTATACGCATGGGATGAAAAATAGGATTTAAGTATTGTGTTTAGATGTTTGCTGATTTTTGTCAGGTATTAAACAGATATTTAACAAGTCAAGCGCTATGTTTTTAAGCCCTAAAATAACTACATTTGTGCTTCAATATAATATTCCATGATTTTCAAAGGATTAAAGCGTAATGCAATTAAAAAGCGGATAGAATCTCATCTTCAAAAACGAGAAGGGAAGTCTACTACGGTGTCTGGGATAAAAAGCATGGGGGTGTTAATTGATGCCTCTAAACCGGTAAAAATTTTATCGTTATTAAAATTAGCAAATGAGTTAGGAGTAAAGTCAGATGCTTTAAAAATAATGGGGTATAAGGAAGACCCCAAAGTTGTTGAAGAAGATCAAGATACTTCCTATTATTCTGAAAACAGTATTGGTGCTAATGGGTCTTTAAAGAGTAATTCTCTACAAGAATTTGTGAACGCTGATTTTGATGTATTGATTAGTTTTTATAAAGAAGAAAAACTAGAATTGAACTATATAGCTGCAATAACTAAAGCAAAGTTTAAAGTAGGGTTGTCTACTATTGATCATCGAATCAATGATTTGGTTATAGGAACACCAATAGAAGATACAGATTTGTTTATCGCAGAATTAAAGAAATATTTAAAAATTTTACAGATTATATGATTATGAGTAATGTTCTTAATGGAACAGGAGTAGCATTAATTACTCCATTTCAGCATGATGGTACAGTAGATTTTAATGGATTGACAACTTTAATAGAGCATTGTATTAAAGGTAAAGTAGCATATTTAGTTGTTTTAGGAACTACTGGAGAAACTGCGACGTTAACGAAAGAAGAAAAAGAACAAGTAATTGCGCATATTGTAACCGTTACAAATAAGCGAGTACCACTAGTGATTGGAATAGGAGGAAACAATACAGCTCAAGTAATAGCAGAATTACAGACTAAAGATCTGTCCGATTTTTCAGCAGTACTGTCGGTATGTCCTATGTACAACAAGCCAAGTCAAGAAGGTATATTTCAGCATTACAAAGCAATCAGTGAGGCGTCTCCACTTCCGATTCTATTGTATAATGTACCCTCTAGAACAGCTGTCAATATGACTGCAAGTACTACATTGCGTTTGGCTGCTTTGGATAATATTATAGGAATTAAGGAAGCAGTAGGAGATTTTTCGCAAGTATTAGCCATTTTAAAAGATAGGCCTAAAGATTTTCTAGTCATTTCTGGAGATGATACCTTAGCATTGCCGTTGGTTGCAGCAGGAGGTAATGGAGTGATTAGTGTAGTTGCTCAAGCTTTTCCTCAATCATACACAGCAATGATACGCTTAGGGCTGGAGGGAAAGACAGCAAAAGCATTTGAATCCTTATATCCATTATTAACAGCTTTTGATTATGCATTTGCAGAAGGGAACCCTTCAGGAATTAAATCTTTTTTAAAGGCAAAGGGGATTTGTGGGGATGATGTGCGATTACCATTGATTTCGGTATCCTCAGGATTGGCAAATGAGATCAATACATTCGTACATCAGTATACAGCGTAAATGGCAAAAAAAGTAAAAGATCCAGGGGTAGGAAGGTCGTCTAATGAAAAGGCTAAACGTTTTATTAACCCTGATGGTTCTTTTAATATCAAGCATCTTAATCGACAAAATTCTTTTTCAGAAAGCTATGAATACCTTATCAGTATTGGTTGGTTTCGCTTTTTTGGATTAATCTTTATGGGGTATGGTATTGTAAATGCAGTATTTGCAGTAGTATATATAAGCATAGGGATTTCTGGGATTGTAGCCCCAACAGGAAATCTTATACAAGATTTTTTAAATGCACTTTTCTTTTCGGCTCAAACATTAACTACCCTAGGATATGGTGCTATGGCACCAACCACTATAGCGACTAATCTAGTGTCATCTATTGAGGCATTAATAGGGTTATTGTTGTTTTCGTTTGTTACAGGGTTGTTATATGGGCGTTTTTCAACACCTAGAGCGAATATAAGATTTAGTATTCCGTTAGTATTGCGTAAACATGAAGGAGTGGATAGTATTATGTTTAGATTGATGAGTAAGACGACTAATATTATGATTCGACCCAAAATAGAAGTAACCTTATCATTATCAAATAAGGGAGCGGGTGAAGCTTTTGAGAACACATTTTATACCTTGAACTTAGAGCGAAAAGCCATCACATATTTACCAACAACATGGACCGTTGTACACGCAATAACGGAAGATAGTCCATTGTATGCATTTGATAGAGAACAATTAGATGCAGTGCATGGTGAGCTATTGATTTTAGTAAGTTATTATGATGAATCTTTTGATCAGGAAGTGCATCAAACGCATTCATATCTGCTTAAAGAGCTCAAAAAAGATATGGCTTTTGTACCTGCTGTGCATTATAATGCAACTGGACAGTTAATTTTAGATCATGATCTTTTAGATCAAACGAAACCGTATTTAGAATAAGGAATAGAATTACTTTTTGGTGTTTTATGAAGGTGTTTCGAAGTACGAGAATGATGAAAATAGTGCGTAGAAGATCGTTTTTGTAGTCAAAGGAAAACGGATGTGTCAATTTTATTCAAAAACTGTAATACTCCATAAATTTAATCGTTATTGAATAGAGGAATAAAGTTTTTATAATACCGTAGAAATACCTAGCTTTGCAAGCTATTAAAACTGAGCCTTCAATGAGTGGTGTCGAATGAATTTTCAAAAGGTTCTTTTGGTATTGAATAGTTAACAGCAACCAACGATATATGTTGGTGAAATGTAGTATAGATGAAAAAAGTATTGTGTTTACTTAGTGTTATATTCTTTTTTGGATCGTGTAGCGAGTATCAACAAGTGTTTAAGGGAGATGATATCGCGTTAAAATCCAAATTGGCAGAGACATTATATAAAGAAGGAAAATACAAGAAAGCGCTAAAGTTATATGAACAGATTGCGCCTAAGTATAGAGGGAAGCCACAAGCCGAACGGATTATGTATTTTTATGCAGATACCTACTATCAATTAGAAGATTATGTGTTGGCAGGATATCAGTTTGAGCGCTATTTAAAATCGTTTCCTGATAGTGATAAAGCAGAGGAAGTAGCGTTTAAAGGAGCAAAAAGTTATTATTATCTTTCTCCTAGTTATAGTTTAGATCAAGAGGATACGGATATAGGATTAAAAAAATTACAAAGCTATATCAATTCTTTTCCGGAAGGTTCACATTTAGAAGAAGCGAATGCTTTGGTTGTGGAACTAAGAACAAAAAAGGAAAAGAAAGCATATAGAATTGCTAAACAGTATCATCACAGAGCGCAGTATAAAGTAGCAATAGCTTCTTTTGATACGTATTTAGTAGATTATCCAGGTTCTTTTTATCGTGAGAAAGCCTTATATTACAAACTAGAATCCCAATACCTTTTGGCGATAGGGAGTTATGATAGGCTAGTAAAAGATCGTTTGGAAACAGCGTTGGTGTATTACAAGAATTATAGAAAATACTATAAAGAAGGTGAATATGCAGACGAAACAGAAGAAATAGCAGAGGATATTAAATCAAAGTTAGATAAAATTAAATAGAAAAAAGTAGCAGATGGATTTGAAAAAAAGTAAAGCTCCGGTAAATACCACGACTATTGATAAAAATATGGTGGATTACCCAACAGGGAATATTTATGAGGCGATTTCTATTATTTCTAAAAGAGCAAATCAAATTAATGTAGATATTAAAAAAGAGTTGTTAGAGAAACTAGATGAATTTGCAACGTATAACGATAGCTTAGAAGAAGTTTTTGAAAATAAAGAGCAAATTGAGGTGTCTAAATTTTATGAGCGTTTACCAAAGCCACATTCTTTGAGTGTTCAGGAATGGTTAGACGATAAAATATACTATAGAAATACAGCTACGGATTCAGAATCAATATAATATATGTCTCTTTTAGGTGGTAAAAAAATCTTAATAGGAGTTACAGCAGGTATTGCGGCTTATAAGATCCCAACCCTGGTGCGATTGTGTATTAAGGCGGGTGCAGAAGTAAGTGTCATTATGACTCCCAAAGCAAAAGATTTTGTAACACCATTAACATTATCTACCTTGTCTAAACGTCCGGTATATTCTTCTTTTTATGAAGAAGAGGACGAAAATGCAATGTGGAACAATCATGTGGAGTTAGGATTGTGGGCAGATATTATGATTATTGCGCCGGCAACAGCCAATACGCTATCTAAAATGGCATCTGGAGCTTGTGATAATTTATTGCTTGCTACCTATCTATCGGCAAAATGCCCTGTGTATTTTGCTCCAGCGATGGATTTGGATATGTATATTCATCCAGCTACCCATGAAACTTTTACCAAGCTTCAAGAATTTGGTAATATTATGATTCCGGCAGGTTCAGGAGAATTGGCTAGTGGTTTGGTTGGACAGGGAAGGTTAGCAGAGCCTGAAGATATTGTTCAGTTTATAATGAAAGATATTTTAGGAAAACTTCCGCTTAAAAATCAAAAGGTACTCATCACTGCTGGTCCTACCTATGAAGCGATTGACCCTGTTCGATTTATAGGAAATCATTCTACAGGTAGAATGGGAATAGCATTGGCAGAAATAGCAGCAAACTTAGGAGCGCAGGTAGCTTTAGTATTAGGACCCACAGCAGTATCTGTAACCGTTCATGATCGTATAGAAGTGATTCGAGTAACTACGGCTCAGCAGATGTTTGAAGCGGTTTCAAAACACTATCATACTTGTGATATTGGGATTGCAGCAGCAGCAGTAGCAGATTATAGACCTAATGCGATAGCGACTCAAAAAATTAAAAAAACAGACGGAGATTTTTCAATTCATTTAGAACGTACTCAAGATATCCTGAAATGGATGGGTACAGAGAAACAATATCAGTTTTTAGTAGGTTTTGCATTAGAAACTGAAAATGAAGAAGAAAATGCAAAAAGAAAATTAGTCGCTAAAAATCTAGATTTAATAGTGCTAAACTCTCTTAATGATGCTGGAGCAGGATTTAAAGGACAAACGAATAAAGTCACTTTAATAACTAAGGTTCAAGAGCAAAAAGCTTTTGAGCTTAAATCAAAAAAAGCAGTAGCACAGGATATTTTTGAGACTATTGCTACACTTAGAAATACCACAGTAGTGTCATAAACACCACTGTATACTATATAGAAACAACGACTATGCGACAATTGGTTTTGATATTCATGTTATTAGGGTTTGTGAATAGAATTCATGCGCAAGAGTTTAATGCTACAGTAGTCATTAATGCAGAGCAAACAGGACAGCCCAACTTACAAGTATTTAAAACATTAACACGTGCAGTCACAGAGTTTATCAATACAACACAATGGACAGATAATGAGTATAGTATTGAAGAGCGTATAGGTTGTAGTTTTATAATCACTATCGATTCGTATAGTAACGACTCGTTTTCTGCATCGATACAAGTACAAGCATCAAGACCTGTGTTTGGATCTAGTTACCTAACGACGATCTTTAACGGTAATGACAAAGATTTTAATTTTAGATATTTAGAGTTTCAGCCTTTAAATTACAATCAAAACACTTCCGATTCTAACTTAGTTTCTGTTATTTCTTTTTATTTGTATACTATACTAGGTATAGACGCAGATACCTTTGCTTTAAATGAAGGGACAGCCTATTATCAAGAAGCTAAGAATATTGTAAACAATTCTCAAAATCAAGGTTCTGGTTGGAGAGCAGAAGGCAGTAAACAAACCCGGTTTAACTTCAATGAAGATTTGCTATCAGGAACCTATGAAGGGTACAGAGCAGCGATGTATATGTATCATAGAGAAGGGTTGGACGTTATGCATGCTAATGTAAAAGAAGGGAAACAAGCTATAGTAAAAGCAATAGCATTGCTTAATGATGTGCATAAAACACGTCCTAACTCCAATATGATGCGTGTTTTTTTTGACGCAAAAGCAGATGAAGTCTCTAATGTTTTATCAGGAGGACCTTCTGTGAAAATAGTAAATACCATTCAATTGTTAAATAAGATTGCACCTACCTATGCTAATAATTGGAAGGATATTAAGTTTTAAGGAGTTCAATATTGATATCTTTTTAAAACTATAGTATCTTTACTACTCAAAATAAGATAGATCAAAAATAGTGTTATGTACAGTTGATTCATAAGAAATGAAAAATACGTAATAACATTTTGATGCCAAACATTTTTGGTACATTTTAAGGTAAAAGCTTACCTTATCATTGAATATACCAGTAACCAAAATAAAGAGTCCTTTTGCTTAAAAATTTAGCCATTAAGAATTACGCGTTAATAGAACAGTTGGATGTCGCTTTTGATGCGGGTTTAAGTACCATAACAGGTGAG
>CALFCI010000009.1 GCA_937951135.1 uncultured Aquimarina sp.
CGACGAAGGAGAATTGTATCGAGAATAGTGATTTTTACTACAAAAAAGCGAATCTCGATACATTTTTTCTTCATTACATTACGAAAAAACACTCGATTTGACGACTTTTTAACTATTTGAGCTTATGTCGAACTCAGGTTAATAGTTAATGAACTACCAAAAATCATAGATCAGGGTATCAGAGATAAGACCGCTCCTACAAGAAACAAGACGCTATTTTATCTTCAACCTTGGTTCTAAAAGTCTTGAATCTAGTCGATACACCCGAGGCAGAGTCTCAGGAAATTCTATTTATCAAACTCCACAATGTGGATTAAAAACAGAAAAAGAGTATCCATTTGATGCTATCACTGAAGAATATCACTATAAAGCTAACCAATAGAACCACATTTCAAAAGCGAAATACTATGACTGGAGAAACAAATATTGCTGAACTAATTAAAGGAATGACTCCGGAACTAAACATAGGAGAATACGTATTTTGCACGGTTAAAAATGTAAGTACGATTAATCGAAACGATACCATTTGTGAGTTTAAAGAAAAAGAAGGAACTACTATTGTCATAGAAAGGAAAAAAGCAGACGAATTACAGTTAACTTATGATTTTATTGCTTCCTGGATTTCCTTAATGATTCACTCATCACTTAATGCCGTTGGTTTAACCGCTATATTTTCAACAGAATTAGCAAAATACAATATCTCCTGTAATGTTATTGCAGGATACTACCACGATCATATTTTCGTCGACAAAAAAGATGCAAAAAGAGCAATTCAAGTGTTAACAGACTTATCTCAAACAAAATGAATCTGAAAATGCGTGCGGAGCATTGAATTCGCTATTTTAATTCTTAATGTGTATTCAAAAACAAAACCAACTCGAACATTGACCCACACAATAATACAATAGAATGTAAAACAGAATTTCGCGTATAACAATAGAGTTGGACATAGTGAATTTAAATAAATTCATTTATTTTTGCGGGATGGCAAATCAAGATGACAAATTCAAAAAAGTAATAGCACATGCCAAAGAGTATGGTTATATCTTTGGTTCTAGTGAAATCTATGACGGTTTAAGTGCAGTATATGATTATGGACAAAATGGAGTAGAGCTTAAAAAAAATATCCGTGACTATTGGTGGAAAAGCATGGTGTATATGCACCAAAATATTGTAGGACTGGATGCATCAATATTTATGCACCCTACTACATGGAAAGCATCGGGCCATGTAGATGCATTTAGTGATCCGCTAATCGATAACAAAGATTCAAAAAAGAGATATCGAGCAGACGTACTCGTTGAAGACTACGCAGAAAAACTCAATATCAAAGCTGAAAAAGAAATCACCAAAGCTAAAAAACGTTTTGGAGAGACCTTTGATGAAGCACAATTTAAAGCTACAAATCCAAGAGTAGTAAAATATCTGACCCAAAAAGAAGAAGTTTTACAGCGTTTAGCAAAATCTTTAGGTGACGAGAACCTAGCCGATGTAAAAGCGTTGATTGAAGAGCTAGGCATTGCAGATCCTGATACAGGATCGAAAAACTGGACCGATGTTCGCCAATTTAATTTAATGTTTGGCACTAAGCTAGGGGCTTCTGCTCAAACGGCTACAGACTTATACCTAAGACCAGAAACGGCACAAGGGATATTTGTAAATTTCTTAAACGTTCAGAAAACGGGTCGAATGAAAATTCCATTTGGAATTGCACAAACCGGCAAAGCGTTTAGAAATGAAATTGTGGCGCGACAATTTATTTTTAGAATGCGAGAGTTTGAACAAATGGAAATGCAATTCTTTGTTCGCCCAGGAGAAGAAATGAAATGGTATGAGTATTGGAAAGAAACCCGTTTAAAGTGGCATACGTCATTAGGGCTTGGTGACGAAAATTATCGTTTTCATGACCATGATAAATTAGCACATTATGCAAATGCTGCTGCTGATATTGAATTTAATTTTCCATTTGGTTTTAAAGAACTCGAAGGAATTCA
This sequence comes from uncultured Aquimarina sp., assembly GCA_937951135.1. GTDB lineage: Bacteria > Bacteroidota > Bacteroidia > Flavobacteriales > Flavobacteriaceae > Aquimarina. The sequence goes on from CALFCI010000009.1 coordinate 1,995, forward strand.
CTCTAGAACTGATTTTGATTTAAAAGCACATGAAGAATTTTCAGGTAAAAAATTACAGTTTTTTGACCCTGAGCTTAAAGAGAGTTATGTACCCTATGTTGTCGAGACCTCTTTAGGACTAGACCGAATGTTTTTGGCTGTATTTGCTACTGCATTGCAAGAAGAACAATTAGAAGATGGATCTAGCAGAGTTGTATTAAAACTACCTGCGGTTGTAGCACCTGTAAAAGCTGCAATCTTTCCTTTGGTAAAGAAAGATGGTTTACCAGAAATTGCGGCACAAATTGTAGATACATTAAAATGGAAGTTTAACGTGGTCTATGATGAAAAAGATGCGATTGGACGTCGATACCGAAGACAAGATGCTAATGGAACACCATTTTGTATTACTGTCGATCATGATACTATTACGGATCAATCTGTAACCATTAGAGATCGAGATACCATGGAACAAAAACGCGTTCCGATAGCTTCATTGGCAACATTAATTGCAGAAAAAACAGATGCAGAGCATTGGTTGGGATAACCAATATTTAATACCATAACGAAACGTATTATACCTTACAGGTCTCGAATCTGTGAGCTGTGATACTATTTTATAACGACCTATGAAAATTATTTCCTATAATGTTAATGGCATCCGTGCTGCTTTAAAAAAAGGGTTTATCGATTGGTTACAACAGGCAGATCCTGATGTAATTTGTTTACAAGAGATCAAAGCTAATGAAGACCAATTAGACCTTTCTGTTTTTACAGAAGCAGGGTATCCATATACGTATTGGTATAGTGCTCAGAAAAAAGGATATAGTGGTGTAGCTGTAGTATCCAAAACAGAGCCCAAACATATCGAATATGGTACGGGAATAGACTATATGGATTATGAAGGACGAAACCTTAGAGTAGATTTTGATGGTATTTCTGTAATGAGTTTATACTTACCTAGTGGTACTAACATAGAGCGACTGGACCTAAAGCTAAAGTATATGGCCGATTTTGCAGCCTATACACAAACGCTTATCAAAACCCATCCTAAGCTAGTAATCTGCGGAGATTATAATATATGTCACAAAGCTATAGATATTCATGACCCAGTACGCAACAAAAAAGTGTCGGGTTTTTTACCTGTAGAGCGGGAATGGATGAGTGGTTTTATTGAAAGTGGTTTTATCGATTCTTTCCGGCATTTTAATACCGATCCAGATCAATATTCGTGGTGGAGTTACCGAGCCAATGCTAGAGCGAATAACAAAGGATGGCGATTGGATTATGCGATGGTTTCAAAACCTTTAGCATCACAATTAGAACGGGCTATCATTTTATCGGAAGCTAAACATAGCGATCACTGTCCTATTGTAGTAGATATTAAGGTATCATAAAACATTTTGAAATGAATTTTTAATTCATTTGGGATAAAAAAGAGCGGTCTTAAAAACGTAAAATAATTCGTTTTAGACCGCTCTTATATTAGTATAAAATGGATTATTATAGGCTATTCAAAATACCTTCCACTTCATCTCTTTGATCATTTTTCAAACTTGCTTTTACTTTCACTAAAACATTTTGAAATTTCTCAATTACTTTCTCTGTATTCATTTTATCCAAAGGAATTTGTCTTCCTGTTGAGGTTAACAATTGGTAATCATAAAACTCTACTGGAACTGAATTATCGCGTTTTTTCTGTACTGAAGTTGTCCCTGTATTTTTAACGATAGAAATCACATTGCCATGAGCAATTACTTTATCTGTTTCTTTACCTACCTCTGTAGCCAATGAATATAAAGTATCATATTGTTCACTAAGTATAGTCCAATCTTCTTGAGCCTGTGTTGCAAGCCCCGAACATAAAACAAGTAGAAGTAGTGCTAATTTTTTCATAATATTTGGGTGTTATAATTAATGTCAAAACTACGTATTTGACTTCACGCATTCCAAAAACGGAATAAAATTAATTTTATTTCTATTTTGACTTTCAAAATTTGAAAGTATAAAATAGCCATTTTATTTTTTAATTTCCAAAAAGTATGCCAATAATTTAAAAGAATGTGCAAAATCAATCCTAAAACTTAAGAATCACCTTCATATTAAGTGCATTTACGCTTGCAATACCAATACCCTCCTTATTTATGTATTGATTAAATCCTTGACTGACTATTGAGTATACAGGCACTACTGTTTTCATTTACCTTTGAAACAACAAGTTGCTTCACGTTACTTTTTTCGTACTCGTAAAACGTAATGACTACCCTCCTATAATTATGCCGAGATACAAACTTTTTCATACCATATATTGTATTATGGAGAATGAATCCTACATAATGTGAATACAGTCTATGAGTTCCCTCATTCAAACACCCCATTCCCTCATTCTAGATTGTAGACTACAACTCCTATATATATATTTACAGTAATGCACCACAACAATAGAGGCTATAAAAGCTAAGATCTTATAAAGGTGTAAAATGTTAATTTTTTTCAGGTTATTGAGTGCGTAAAAACGGATGATGAAGTGGGGATCTCATCCGTTTTTCGTTATAAAATAGTGAAGTTTAATTTGCACTGAAAAAAAGTAAATTTGATATTTACGATTCAAAAAATAATTCCTCATTTAAAAATACTACACCTTCAATAGTCCATATAAAATAGTTTTACACCATTTAGACTTATAATTATATATCATACCGATACTATTCATATCAAAACAAAGAAAAATACTATAGCATAGTAAGAAAGCTATACTAATTTTCTATGAGGCATCAATTTTTAAAACGGATGAGCTACTAAAAATAGCGTACTCTATTTTAAGGACATTAATCACAAAATTCTCCCAATAACTTTTTATAAGTCCGTCGAAATAATACGACCTCATCTCCTTGTATTTCCATTAAAGGATTACAGCGTTCTAATATCGAAATTACCTTATCAGTACTGCTATTTGTTCTAATCGCCATTTTTTGAATGGCTAATTGTTGGTCTTGAGCGTTCAAGTCTTTAAAATACGTATTAATCATAAAAAAATTACATTATTGTTGTTTTTGCATAAAGCTCTTAAGTGCACAAATGCGCTGTGTTTTCTGAATCAAAATCACAGTCTCCGCAATAGACTTCCCTTTATGATATGATTTTAGCATCCAATTATATAATGTAGTTTCATAAGGGGCATTATCTAGTATTGCAGCTTCAAAATGCGCAGTCTCTATGTTTAACTTTACAAGTATAATCGACTTAAAATTGTCTATGGTATGCACTGTATTCATGGATAAAGTCTTCTATTTAATGAGCATTTGTCAAATATATAAAATTGTTATTATATATAATAACCGTTATGACTAATAAATTAAAGATATTTAGCATTGTTATGACTAAAAATAAAGAAAAACAGTTTTTATATAAGATTGGCAAAAATATTGCTCGTCTTAGAAAAGAAAAAGGACTAACACAATTTGATATTGGTGTTCAAATTAATATGGAAAAATCCAATTTATCTAGTATCGAAAATGGGCGACAAAATGTAACTTGCATCACCCTAATGAAAATTGCTAGTGCAATGGATGCTGAAGTAAAAGATTTTTTTCAACCCTAACATCAATATCTATCCATTTACATAGATTGTCCCATTCTTTTTTATGATTATACAATTATGAATTATTTGTCTGTAGTGATCTTCATATTACACAATAGATATACAGCTCTCTTTCCATAAATCAGATAATCCTTTTAAATAAACAGGAGTATTATTTAAAAAACACCAATGTAATTGAGCTATTTTTGCAAAACGTATAGGTAGTACTCATAAATATTATATTCAATTTCAATTCTAATATTATATATTTTTAAAATTGTTATTTTTTATCATAACCTATGTGAGGAATAAATTAATGATATTGAGCCTAATTATGGTTAAAAATAAAGAAAAACAGTTTTTACATAAGGTTGGCAAAAATATTGCTCGTCTTAGAAAAGAAAAAGGACTAACACAATTAGACATTGGCATTCAGATTGACATGGAAAAGTCCAATCTATCTAGTATTGAAAATGGACGGCAAAATGTTACATCGCTGACGCTTAGAAAAATTGCAGGCGCTATGGATGCTCAAGTAAAAGATTTTTTTGAATTTTAATCCACATTGTGGAGTTTAATTCTTCGAGGCTTGCCTCGAAATGTGAACAATAGGTATCCGCTGAATACCTAGTAATCTTGCTCAGAGGCAGTTAACTATACTTCGGCCGTGTTTTTTCATACCCATACCATTTTCCTCGAAGGCTTACCCTATTTTCACCACATACCATTGCGCATATTAAATATAGTGTTTCAGGAGGATGCTGTTTACTATCATTACAGTACTCCTTGCTTTCACTACAATTCATTCTGGTATTACAAGGCACACCAAAGCATTACAAATCTGATATTATTCCCCCCTACTATGCATCATCCTAAAACAACAAAACAAAATGTAATTGACACCTACTTTGGAATTGAAGTTCCAGATCCCTATCGTTGGTTAGAAGATGATCGCAGTGAAGCTACAAAGCATTGGGTAACCTCTCAAAATGAATACACTAAAAGCTATCTCGACACCATTCCATTTAAGGCACAATTGTATAAGCGACTTGCCCATCTTTGGAATTACGAAAAAATAAGCGCACCTTTTCGTGCGGGGACATACACCTATTATTATAAAAATGATGGATTACAACAACAAGCTGTACTCTACAGATACCAAAACAAAAACGATCCCCCAGAACTATTTTTAGACCCTAATACTTTTAGTGCATCTGGAACCTCATCATTAGGACAGATTCAATTTTCGAAAGACGGAAGTCTTGCTGTGTATACCATTTCTAAAGGAGGTAGTGATTGGAGAACTGCATATATTATAAATACCAAAACAAAACAAGATATAGATACACCATTAACTCAACTTAAATTCACCGGCTTGTCTTGGCAAGGTAATACTGGCTTCTTTTATGCCAGTTATGACCACCCCGATGGCAGTATGCATGTTGCAAAAACGGATCACCACAAATTATATTACCATAGTATTGGAACTGCACAGGATGAAGATGCCTTGGTTTTTGGAGGAAATCCAGAAGAAAAATACCGATATCTCTTTGCAAAGGTTACAGAAGATGAACGCTATCTAGTGCTTTCTGCTATGAAATCAACTTCGGGTAATTTATTATTTATAAAAGACTTAAAGCAACCAAACTCCAAGTTCACTACGATTCTAGACCATGATCATAGTGACACCGCTTGTCTTACCAATCAAGGAAGTACGCTATACTTAGTTACAAACTTAGAAGCTCCAAACAAAAAAATAATTACTGTAGACGCCAATCAACCTACACCGGCACACTGGAAAGATTGTATTCCAGAAACTAAACATGCCATGCAAGCGACTACTGGTGGCAACACTATTTTTACACATTATATGGTGGATGCGCTTGCTAAAGTTGTTCAATACGATCTACAAGGCACTCGCATTCGAACTATCGACCTTCCTGGTTTGGGAAGTATTGGTGGTTTTAGCGGGAAATACGATAATGACATTTTATATTATAGCTTTACAAACTATAGCACTCCAAATAGCAGTTATGCTTTTAACATTGAAACAGGGGTTTCCACACTACATTATACTCCAACAATAGCGTATAATCCTAAGGATTATGAAAGTAAACAGGTCTTTTATACCTCAAAGGATGGTACGCGTATCCCAATGATGATTACGCATAAAAAAGGAATAGAACGTACAGGAAAAAATCCCACAATACTATATGGATACGGCGGATTTCATGTAAGTCTTACTCCTGCATTTAGCATCGCTACCCTAGTATGGATGGAACAAGGAGGCATATATGCCGTACCCAACCTAAGAGGTGGTGGAGAATATGGAAAAGCATGGCATAACGCTGGTACAAAATTACAAAAGCAAAATGTTTTTGATGATTTTATAGCCGCAGCCGATTACTTAATAGCACACCAATATACATCCCCACAATACCTAGCGATCAAAGGAGGTTCTAATGGAGGGTTATTGGTCGGTGCCACGATGACCCAACGACCAGATCTAATGGCTGTAGCACTCCCAGCAGTCGGAGTATTAGACATGCTTCGATACCATACGTTTACCGCAGGTGCTGGATGGGCATACGACTATGGAACTGCAGCGGATAATGAAACCATGTTTCAATATCTAAAAACCTACTCTCCATTACATGCCATACGAGAAGGCGTACACTATCCTGCAACTTTAATTACCACTGCCGATCATGATGATCGGGTAGTCCCCGCACACTCCTTTAAGTTTGCAGCAATGTTACAAGAAAAACAAACGGGAAGCAATCCTATACACATTCGTATTGCTATAAACGCTGGACATGGTGCTGGCAAATCAACAACAGAGACCATTGCTGAATATGCTGATGTTTTTGCCTTTACATTACACGCTATGGGCTATCTTGAATTGCCTAATAGACTATACTGATGGTATTCATCCGTATTTTTCAAAAAAAATCGAACGTAGTCAACTGCCCCGAAGCAGAACCATCGGGGTATCAGAGATAAGACCGCTTCGCTACAAGAACCAAGAATCAAGAATCAAGAATCAAGATGCTATTTTATCTTCACTCTTGGTTCTAAAAGTCATGTATCTAGTCGATACATCCGAAATTCTATTGATTAAACTCCACAATGTGGATTACATCTTCATCAATAATGGGTATAGACTGTATATGGAATATATAAAAAGGATAAAACCTCCAATTTTAAATATTAGTCCATATTTTGAATTCCATTCTTTTTGTTTTTCTATATCATTCTTAAAATTTTTAAAAACAATAAACTGCCTCGATGCAAGCATACGAGGTATTTAGTGGAAGAAGATTTTTTTTAATGAAAACCTATGGTTTTCAAACTTTCCTCTTCCTACGATGCAAGCATAGGGGAATTAGACCCAAAGAGATTAAAAGATTTGTTTTATTTAGCTTCATAATTTTCAATAATGTCTGTATACTCTTCTAGCAGATATCCATGTTTATTTATCTTGTCTCTAGAAGTATTTCCATTTAGAAAATTATTTACACTCTTAATCTTTTATACTGTTTTCTAAAAATCAGCCAATTACAAAGAATAGAAATCACTAAGCTAGGTACAATAAGATAAATTAAATTAATACTTTTATCTGAAAA
>CALFCI010000010.1 GCA_937951135.1 uncultured Aquimarina sp.
ATAGATATTTTAATGAGTTTTGCTTTAGGATAAACAGATCTCAAAGTAAATCTACAATCTTCAACAGTCTAATAACAAAAATGGTACAAGGAGATAAAATATATCACAAAGAATTAATAAGTAACTAACTACTGACCTCTACAAAAAAATATATCAAAAAGTAATTTTTTATCACTTTTAGTGTTAAAAAAATAGAAAAACAACATAAAACGAACGTATACAAAAATCATGAAGTACCATCTATTATTGTTTTCTAACCATACACTAACTTTTTTAAACCATTCACGAATTGTATTGTTTTTGTATTCATTTACGGCATACTTTTATGATCGAATTCAAAACCGTGTATTGCAATCACACACAATTTAACAATCATTTTAAAATTAAAATCATGAGTAAATTTGAAAAATTAAAGAACATCGCTGCTAAAGAATTGAGCAACAAAGAGGCTAATACTATAACTGGTAGTGGAAATGGATGCTATGTTTCGCCTATTTGTAATGGTCATTACCAGAATCCTCCTTATAGTATTAGAGTTCATCCCGGATGTACTAGATGGGTATTCCAATACGGCAGCTGTTGGTTTGCTTACTAATAGAACACTATTTTGGAACCTTACTACAACAACGTTACTCCTAAAGTAGGATAATCCTATTGTAGAGAAAGCTATCTGTAAGAAAAAGGTATGATTACGTTATTTTGTCAATATGTGTTGGTAAGAAAACACTATACTTTCCTTTTCAGATAGCTTTTTTATATCCAATACTAATATAGATCAAACGAGGTATTTCACCCTTTTTCAGACCGCTTTATCTTGAGCACTAACATAGTTTATATACCATCTAATGAAAAAAAAAACACTGCAAGATTTAAACACTAAAGCTTTAACCCTCGAACAAACTCAAAAAATAACAGGAAAACAAGTTAAAAAGCACTGCCGTAAGAAATATCAAAAACGAGGAAATCGATGGGTCTGTTATACACAATGGCATTAAAAAATGAACGTATAATACAGCGTCATATCCCATCTATACAAAATCTTACACCAGCCACTAAATAATATACACCATTGACTAAGTCAGTAGTCATAATACAAAAATCACGTTGTACTTTAGAGTTTTTCAAAACGACATTAATCAATAGAATAATCCCTAAATACACACATCAATTTGAAATCTAAGTTTCCGAACTATTTGCAACCCGACAGTAAAGACTGCGGGCCTACATGTATTAAGATCATTGCTAAACATCATGGTAAAAATTTTGATTTACAACAACTTCGTGATTTTTCAGAAACACATCGTGAGGGTAGTAACTTATTAGGACTAAGCACTGCTTCCGAGCATATTGGATTTCGAACACTCGGTGTAAAAATCAATGCACAAAAATTAGAAGAAGTTCCCCTACCCTGCATCTTACATTGGAATAAGGAGCACTTCGTAGTCCTTTATGATATCAAATCTTCTGAAAAAAAAGGACTATTTGCGAAGTCAGGAAAGAAAGATACCTATTATATTTCTGACCCAGCACATGGGGTACTAACCTACACTACAGAAGAATTCCTAAAAAATTGGATTGGTAATAATGCCGATGAAACGACAGAAGAAGGCATTGCTTTATTACTAGAAACGACTCCTAAGTTTCATACCGGTGAATTTGAAAGTACCCAAGAAACTATGGGGCTTTCCTTTATTTCTAAATACCTTTTCAAATATAAAAAATTTATTGTTCAGCTTATTATTGGCTTAATTGCGGGAAGTTTATTGCAACTGCTATTCCCGTTCTTAACGCAAAGTATTATTGATGTCGGAATTAAAAATCAAGACATTCATTTTATCTACCTTATTCTTTTTGCTCAACTCTTTTTATTTATCGGAAGAACGGCTATCGAAGTGATTCGAAGTTGGATTTTATTACACCTCAGCACACGTATCAATATCTCCTTGGTCTCCGATTTCTTTATCAAATTAATGAACTTGCCCATCTCTTATTTTGATACCAGAATGACTGGTGATATCTTACAACGTATCAATGACCACAGTCGTATAGAAAGTTTACTCACCGCGTCATCGCTCAATGTATTATTCTCCATGGTTAATTTGGCAGTTTTGGGAGGCGTATTGGCGTATTATAGCATTCCTATATTTGGGATTTTTCTACTAGGAAGTCTATTGTACTTTTTATGGATTTACATTTTTCTAAAAAAGCGAGCTGATATTGATTACAAGCGTTTTTCAGAAGTTAGCCAAGAACAAAGTAAGGTAATCGAATTGATTAATGGGATGCAAGAAATCAAATTACACAATGCCGAAAAACAAAAACGTTGGGGGTGGGAATACTTACAAGCAAGACTCTTTAAAGTATCGATAGAAGGCTTAAAATTAGAACAATACCAAAGTGAAGGTTCTGAGTTTATCAATGAACTTAAAAACATCTTAATCACCATCTTAGCAGCAAAACAAGTGATTGATGGGGACATCACCTTGGGAATGATGTTGGCAATTACAGGTATTGTAGGGCAACTTAATGCTCCCGTAACGCAATTAATCAATTTTGTACGAGAACTTCAAGATGCAAAACTTTCCTTAGAACGTCTTGCCGAAATTCATGACAAAGAAGATGAGGAGCAACTAGACGATAAAAACATCAAAGACATACCAGATCATGTAGATTTTCATTTAAAAGAGCTCTCATTTCGATATATAGGAACTGATAGCCTAGTGTTAAAAAAACTCGACTTAATAATCCCTTCCAAAAAAATCACAGCGATTGTAGGAACTAGTGGTAGTGGAAAAACAACACTTATGAAAATATTACTTCGTTTTTATGAAAACTATGAAGGAGACATTGCTATTGGAGAACATCTATTAAAAAATATCTCTCAAAAAGCTTGGCGTTCTCGCTGCGGTGCCGTAATGCAAGAAAGTTATATTTTTAACGATACGATTGCAAATAATATTGCCATTGGCAAAAATCGTATTGATAAAAAACGATTAAAACATGCAGCACATATCGCCAATATCAGTGAATTTGTGATGACGCTACCGTTATCCTATAACACCAAAATTGGAAATGAAGGTTTAGGACTAAGCACAGGGCAAAAACAACGCCTATTAATTGCGCGTGCCGTGTATAAAGATCCTCAATTTCTTTTCTTTGATGAGGCTACTAGTGCATTAGATTCCAATAATGAAACGATAATCATGGAACGTCTTAATACTTTTTTTGTAGACCGTACTGTTGTAGTCATCGCCCATCGATTAAGTACGGTAAAAAATGCACATCAAATTGTAGTATTGGATCAAGGTAACATTACTGAAGTTGGATCACACAAAGCACTTATTGAGAAAAAAGGAGCCTATTACCATTTAGTTAAAAATCAATTAGAACTAGGATCATAATGCCCACAACAGAAAACACATATCAAAACATAACGTATACCAATGAAGAAGGCATTCCGAATGAACTCATGGAAGAGAAGCTGTCTATAGACGATATGGATATTCACCTCCGCAGTGAAGAAGTCCAAGAAATATTGACTCGGGTTCCCAACTGGATGATTCGATGGGGAAGTCTGTTATTTTTAAGCCTGATCTTAATGTTACTGTTCATCTCCTGGTTTATCAAATATCCAGATATCATTACTGCTGAAGCGGTGATCACTACTGAAATTCCTCCGCAAAAAGAAGTTGCTAAAACTACCGGAAGTATTGATGCTATTTTAGTACATGATGGACAAGAAGTTCATAAAAACACCCCTTTGGCTATCATAGAAAACACCGCCAATTATCAACATGTATTCATACTCAAAAAGATTATAGATCAAACACAACTCTCTAATCAATCTATTACATTTCCTTTAGATAGTATCCCTATGTTATTTTTAGGTAGTATTGAAGGTAACTATGCTGTATTTGAAAATAGTTATATTCAATATCAACTGAATAAAGAATTACAACCTTTTGCCAATGAAACTATGGCTAATGAGTTTTCATTATCAGAGGCTAAAGCACAATTAGCATCGTCATTATCACAGCGAGAACTTAGTCAAACTGAGCTACGATTCAAAAGAAAAGAACGCAATAGATACCGTGACCTCTATAAAAAAGGGGTCATTTCTCAACAAGAATTCGAAAACAAACAATTAGAATACCTAAGAGCTAGACGTGATTATAATCAAATGGAGGTGAGTCTTTCACAACTAAAAGAAAATATTAGTAGTGTCGATAAAAATGCAAAGACCAATACAATTAATAAAACACGAGAAGAAATCAAATTACTCAAATCGGTAATCCAAGCGTTTAACCAGCTTAAAAAATCTGTTGCCGATTGGGAACAATCTTATGTTCTAAAATCTAATATTGATGGAAATGTATCTTTTATTAATGTTTGGAATAAAAATCAAAATGTAAATGCTGGGGATTTAGTATTTACGATCATCCCATCCACACATTCTTCTTTTATTGCTAAATTAAAAATACCTGCACGAAACTCTGGAAAACTTAAAAAAGGACAACAGGTAAATATCAAAATGGAAAACTATCCAGATACTGAATTTGGTGTGCTACAAGGTACTGTAAAAAACATCGCTGTAATCACCGATAAAGAAGGGTTTTATCGAATGGATGTATCCCTATCTGATAAACTCATTACTTCCTATAATAAAGAAGTCCGCTTCAAACATGAAATGAGAGCCACAGCAGAGGTTATTACTGAAGACCTTAGATTAATTGAACGTTTCTTTTATCAATTCAAAAATATTCTAAAGAAAAAATAGCACTGCTACCACCATTGTATACTGCATGCTATACGCATTAATAAATATCCTCGGGGCAAGCACACAAAACATTCAAAGGAAAATAATTTTTAGAATTTCGAAGTATTTAGCCTCTAGAACTCTTTACTTTAAAGCACACTTGTCAACACTTTTCACTACTAAATACAGCATCGCGCACCATACTATGATAGTGATAAAACACAAACTATACTTTAATATAGGTAACAAAAATTAAAATCAGAGATCTAATACAAAATGGTCACTTGGAATTAAGCTAGAAACAAAGGCGATTTTAATAAAACTTAACTATTTTCTTTTAATTTTAAACCTGAGTTCGACCTAAGAAAATCACGTCAATTCGAGTGATTCGACGAAGGAGAATTGTATCGAGAATAGTGATTTTTACTACAAAAAAGCGAATCTCGATACATTTTTTCTTCATTACATTACGAAAAAACACTCGA
>CALFCI010000011.1 GCA_937951135.1 uncultured Aquimarina sp.
GCATCGGTTTGTGCTATACTTTGTAGACTAATACATAGCAGACACATAAGTATTTGTATATTTTTCATGGTATAATTAATTTTTTATAGTTTCATTAAAAAAAACAATGCTCTATAAGGTGGTCTGTTTTCATGAGACTGTCCACCACCTCTAGGATATAAAGTATGGCTGTGACTTCCTGCGTTCGAAGTCGTTCTACTTGTACTAGAATTTCTACGCATTAAGTCTTTCCAATATTTACCCCCAGCTTCTGCCCAACCTGTAAATTCTTTATATGTATGACTATGATTACCATTACTTGATGTTAGATCATTACTCGTAGATCCACTGACTCCATGATTGTGTTTGGGTATTTCTTTGATCTTTAAGGTGACTTTTTCTTCTCCTCCTGTAGTATTAGCAGTATATTTTTTTCCTGCTCCTACAATAAATCGATCTCTTAAATCTGGCGTTCCATTAGTACCATTACAAATCGTCCACCCTTTAGGAATACTCGCACTATCCCCATGCCACATAATAATGGTCCCCTTGGGAACTAAATCATGATTATTTTCTTGAATTTTCTCTTTTGCATTTATAGTACCCTGTACATCTAGTTTTTGAGTAGGAGTGGTGGTTCCAATTCCAATATTACCATTGGGTAAAATGGTTAAAGCATCGGTTTGTGCAAATAGAAAACTATTGATGAATAGTAGCATTAGGGGCACTAGGGTAGAGGATGGTTTCATATCATTTATTTTAAATTATTAAATAATGTTTCTAATTTTTCGATTCTTGATACAGAAGCACTCAAATGGTCTTCTAACTGTTTTTGCTTTCGCGAAAGCGTTTCAATGCGTTTTAACAATTCCTGCGTAGCACTTACATTAAGCATTGCAATCGCCTCATAATCTACCGTATGAAAATCGGATACTTGCTTCCCGTACACAAATACGGGTCCTTCTTGATCACTAGCTACTTTTAGAGCGTCTCCTTGAATCTCTAGTACGTCTACCAAGGTTTCGTCTTCACTGAAGATGAGTTTTAGTTTGTCACCCACAACAAGTTCTTTGGTGGTGATTTGAATCCAACCGTCTTTAATAGCACTTAACGTATAGATATTTGGAATTACATCGGTAAGATCACTACTCACCGCTTGTGGATAGACCTCTTTGACTTGTTGGGCGATGACTTTTTTATGGGTTTGATTTCCATTACTGATACTATCTATCAACATATAATCCGTAATCTCAATTTTGGAAAGGGTTTCTAGATCTTTTACAGCATCACTACGACCCAAAATATTTTTAATGCGGGCATCCGAAAAAGTAGTAAATCCCTCTGCTGCTATATGATTTGTTGCAAATATAGAGTAGTAATACTTTGGTTCATTTGGATCTATGGTTCCTGAATAATCACTAGGAAAATTATAATTAATTTCACTATTTTGATTCAGTCTTTTTAAATGCCTAAGTTTTTTTAACTTCGCTGGTATCTTACCACTACCTGCAATTTCGAGTTTTGCATTATATGCTGATGTTCCTATTCCTACCAATCCATCAGATTGGAAAGTGACTTTTTGAGTTCTTATTCCTTTTTCTGCTCCTGGGGAAAATACGATATCTCCATGCTCTCGCATTTCCATAATATTGTTTTCTCGATCAAATATAATACGATGGTTATCATCAAGGCTTCGTATCTGTCCATTATCTGCAAAGAGGATTTCATTATCACTTGAAGCACTTTCAGTACGGTTTATTCTTATACCTCCCTCTTTTGAAATATCAAGCGGTTTTTGTGCAGTATCGCCACCTATTCCTACATTCCCTTGTGTAGTTATCGTACCTGTTACTGATACTTCTTTTGCTTGAACATTTCCTTGTGTGTTTATGTTTCCAGTTACGTTTACATTGCCATGTACATCTAATTTTTGAGTTGGTTTTTCTGTACCTAGCCCCACATTACCATTGGGTAAAATCGTTAAAGCATCTTCTTGTGCCATGACTTGACATGTAAACACTAGGAGTAATAGATAGCTTAACTTTTGTATTATTTTCATAAGAATATAGATGTAAAAAAAGGATAGTTATTTTTTTTAAAAATTGTATTGACTTGAAAGTAATGTAACTAGTTATAATTTCATTAAAAAGAATAAGGCATAATAGGATGGACGATTTTCATGGGAGACACCACCTCCTGAATATTCAATTTTTGTATTAATACGATGTTTATGGGCTCCATCATTATTGTTAATTTCATCTTTTGGGTCACTGCCTATTTTCTCTCTAGATCTAACCTGTCCCCCTCCACCATCATGTTTCCTCTTTTTATAGCCATTCCAATAATGCAAATGATTTCCATCGGCACTAGAAATAGTTGATGAAGCAGTATGGTTATGCTTAGGCATTTCTTCAATTTTTAAGACTACGCTGTCCTGACCAGCTTTAGCATTCACTTCGTATTTGTCTCCTACACTTACAATAAACCGATTTTTTAAATCTGGAGTTCCGTTATCGCCATTACATATTGTCCATCCTTTAGGAATACTTGCACTACTCCCGTGCCACATAATAATAGTGCCTTTTGGAACTAAATCATGATTGTTTTCTTGAACCTTCCCGTGTATGTTTATATTTCCGTTTATCTGTACATTTCCGTTTACGTCTAATTTTTGAGTAGGTGTTGTTGTTGCAATCCCAATATTCCCATTGGGTAAAATGGTTAAAGCATCGGTTTGCGCCATACTCTGTACTGTAAAAAATACAAGTAGTAGACGAATAAGTATTTGTATGTTTTTCATAATAATAGTAAGTGTAAGAAAATGATCGTGATTTAAAAACTAGTTCCTGTTTTAAAAGGTTACTGATGCTCTTTTGCAAATGTTTTAAAGGTTACAGATGCCCCTTTGCGAACGCTAAAACCAGGTTTTAAATCCATACCGCCTCCAGAATATAAAATGGTATTTACCGAAGGCAATACACTAAAACCAGTAAGTGTAATGGTATTTGTAGCACGATATACCGTATTGGTTTTTAATTTGGAAAGTGTAATCTGATCAACATCTACTTCCTTGGCAGTAATTGCAATCACGTTATTTGCTGTTATCGTATAGAGGGTTCCATCTGGAGCAAGAACTAAGCTTTTCTTGATCGCAGTGTTCAAAGGTTCCGTGAAATTATGGGTAAAGTCCTTGTTATGAGTAAATCCCACCACTTTTTCTGCATTATTATGAGGATCGGCTACATAAATGTTGGACGATTTATCTACCACCACAATCGAAAAGTTATGAAGCTCTGGAGATCCATCATAAACATCAACATTATTGGGCTCTGAAGGATCATAATGGGCTATTTTTTTATTAAATACGAAATAAGCATCCCCATTAGCATCTAGAGCTGGTTGTGAGATCCCCGTATTCTCACCTTGTTTTGAATCCACAATTTTAGGTTCTGATAAACTGGCTGATTTTATTTTGAAAATAAAAAGTCGATTGCTTTCATCGTATCCATTGAGCACAAAAACATTTTTGTTTTCCTCAACGACCGGAGCAGGGATGTAGTAATTACCATCTTTATCTTTATACCCTCCCAATATTGATTCAGAACCATCCAATTCACTTCCATCGGTATTATCTATCATCACCAGACGGCTTGTTTCCTGTTGTGTATTTACGTTAATAAAAAAGGCATGACTCTCATCAGCACTTAGCGATACAGGGCCATTACGCTCGTGTTTTTTGTTTTCATATTTCCAGCGTAGTCTCATTTGTGGATACGCAGAGATAGCTGCAGTACCAAAAATTGAGCTTAGGTAAAGTGTGCCATCATAGCCTAAAGTAGCATCTCCCTCTAAGGTTATCTGATTTCCGACAATCGTTGAAAGTGCCTTAGAAAATAGAATGCCTCCCGAATTATTAAGATCAAGTATCGTTAAGGTATTGGAAGACGAAATATAATAAAGCCTTCCCCGTTCATCAATTAAAGGTCGGCTTTTAATAATGTTATCTACATCCTGAGACCATAGTACATCGCCTCCAGCATTAAGTTGTTTTACAGCAGCCTTAGACCCATCGGCTGAACCTGTAAAGATGATAGGCTGGTTTTTATAAACAGCAATGGCTCCTGTAGGGTCAGCTCCTACGATACGATAATTATATGGATTAGGTAAGCTATGCATTAAGGGCTGAGTAATGACTGCATTGGTATTCCAGTTGAGATAACGATCATGTTGCGCCGTACTAAAGGCCTGTGCCCAGTCTGATCGAAACGGAAATGGATTGACTTCATATTCTAAAATAAGCTTAGGAATCTTAGCAAAAAGACCTGGTTTCTGAGCTGTTATCGAAGAATAAAAAAGCGTTTCCCGATATTGTGGAGATCGCGCCGTTAACGAAAGGATATTATCCGGAATCACCTCTAATGCACGGCGTTTAAGTTTCATATTGATACGTTTTGAGCTTTTACTTACGTTAGCTCCTCCTATCTTATCACCGGTTTCTGTTCCATCACCTTTAACTACTGTAATCGTATGTGATTTAAAATTAGGGTCTTTAGTATCCGTATTAACGTACAATCTTAAATTGTAAGCTTCTATATCAGTAAACAAGGGTAGGTTGTTCAGATCAAACTTAAAAAAGGACTTGGCAATTTCAGTTTTATCAGCATCAGCTGCTACTTCTAGGTAGTTATCTGCTCTTGCTGGAACGGAGGTATCGACTTCTGGAATCACCACAGTAATTCGGGATTGGGCACATACATTTCCTAAAAAAAGGATCATCATTAAAAAAGATGTGATCATAGTATATCGCAGGTGTAAAGCTTGTTTATACATAGTGTATTATTTTAGAATTAGGATAAAATCAATGTTCGAGTGGTTACTACAGGAATCCAGAAGTGTAGAGGAGAATAGATAATTCCCCGATCACCGGCATTGGTATATACCATAAACCATAAACTTCCTTTAAAAAAGGCAGTAACCACATATGCATCATCGATCGTATTAAAAATATCAGTTTGAGCAGAAACTACGGCATTACTGGCAGTAAAAGAACCATTCGGTTGAATTTCTATTTTATTAAAATACCCGTTTTTACTTTCATTTTTATATTGATATCCACCCATAATAGCTACTCCTGTTGCTCCTATGTCTCTGGCGTCAATCCCAATAAATCCCAAACCAGAAGATAAATAGGTGCCATTATTAATAGAAAATGGAGCGATATTACTCGAGTGTAACTGTGTCCACTTTCCTTTTTCAAAAACCCATATGTCCTTCGTTTCTGCGCCTCCTATTTCGGTAAACCCACCGCCAAACCAAAGAGCTTTCTTATTCCCCTGATCGTCCAATTGTGTAGTAATACCAGCTAAGCATCGTGCATCCCAGGGCATTGCTGCAGGAACATTTTTTGTATTCTTCGTTCCAGTAGCATTAACATTCTCCCAGAGTACGCCGTCACCAGATACCCAAACATCATTCAATGCATTTCCATATTCATCAACACCGCCCATCAGCCAAATCTTCTCAACAGCATCACCATGTGGAAATAAAGTACAAGAATGTCCCATACGTGCATCCCATTTAAGATTGGATATTACTGTCACTTTATCCCCTTCTTTATCCAGATCAACAATTGCGACAGTATTTGCACAGGCAAATGGTTTTATATAACTCCCTCCAATAAAAAGGACACGACCAAAAACGTCACCAGTATTTTTTAAGTGGATCATGGGAGACGTAGCAAAAGGTTTTAATTGGTCTTTATCTGTGGTTGTTAATTCCAGACGTCTCCAATGCGAAGAAAAGCCTTCCGTATTATAACCAATATGATCTATATGCGTCTTATTATCATTTTCTACGAACATCAAACCAAAAAGGGAAGTAGCATCCTTACTCGCACAAAAATTAACTATCTCCGAATCTATAGGGTTGGCTACTGTTGATATTTCTGATTTGCCTAATGCCCGTATTTTTATATCCTTTGTGACTACCTTACCATCCTGAGTAACCTCAAGGGTAAATACATGATCTCCTATAGTAGGTATCGTACTAAATTCTTGTTCAATATCACTTTTCGACCCAGTTTTCAGCACCGTAAGCCCTTTCAGCAACCTATAGGTATAGTTATCTCCTTTAATTTTCCACTGCAATGTTACAGGCTTATCACCTCCCTGAAGTACTAAACGGCTTGCCGTAAACGAAACAATTTTAAGGGGTGTTTGTATTTTGTGTACTTCAAAGGCAATGGTATTTAAAATAGGTTTCCCTGAGTTATCTGTATTGTTTTTATCGTAAAAAGTAAGCGTCAGATGTGTTGATAGTGTTGCCATTGTAGCCGTGGTAGCCTCAATTTTTAAATCCAGATGCGTGTATTGCCTCTTATCCTCCCGATTTAAAGTAATAGAACGTTGACCAGGGTTGCTATCATCATAAGGAAATGCTACAATCTTCCCCGAACCGGAGTCGTTATCAGCATCGACCAGCATCCCGGACAATACACAGGTCATTTTCCGTAATGATTCACCTGTTGCGATCTCCGAAAGTCCTATTATGGTAAACGTACCCATCAGGAAAATAGCTTCCTTAGGATCTCTTAAAATCCGTATATTCAAATGTAAAGGGCTTCCTGAGGTTACCGTATTACTGCTACCTGTAGTCACATAACTCATATGCTTATTTTTTGGTGTTATTTTTTAAATGATCCAGCGTTAACCAACCTTCATATATCTGTTGTTTTTTAAAACTGGAGTGTTGTTTGTTTTTTCCTTCGGCAATTTCCTGATTTGCCTCCCAAGTGTGTACATCAGACTTATGAGTCCATTTCCAATCGGTATTGATGCTTGTGGGAATCGGAATTCCGGGATCAACCTTATCCGCAATAAAAGGAGCAATCATAAAGCTTGTATTTAGTGATCCTAGCAGTTCGTTAGTAGTATGTCTAAACAATTCAACAAACTGAGAAGGCAGGATACCTGAAGACAGTTGTACTCCTGCCGACGCATCAAGTAATACCGTTACCTTTTGAGGAGCTTCATGAAGCTTCAATTTTAAAGGTTTATTTTCTTTGAAGTAGGGTTCGCTTTCGCGAAAGCGGAATTCGGGTGCATGCAAAGGGGTATATAAGTGTTTATAATTATCGTTAGTAAAATACCCCAATACCCCGTCATTTTCTATAGAAAAATCTCCTATAAAGAGTGGAAACTGTATGGATTCAATCCCTCCTGAATTTTGTTTTCCAGATTGATCCCAACGTTGATTATAGGCTGGTAATCCCAATAATTCTAAACCTACAGAGCATCTAGCCAAAGCGATAGGTTGTCCAAAAAGCAGGGCCACCGAATTATTTTGCACACCTCTAGCCTGTGTTAAACTCTCGTGAACTTTTTGTGTTAAATCCATAATCCCTGAAACAACACTACCTGAATCTATAGCCTCAACCCAATCTTGTAAGTGTGTGTTATGAGAAAGATCTGGTAGATCATCAGATCCAGGAAAAGGGAGCTGCTTGAGCGAAGGGGGTTGAGTCACTATTCTTTCATTGGTTCTACTCAAAGATGCTATTATCTGTAATGACACTACGCCTTGACCATCATGATCATATACCATAATGCTATTATCCAGAAAATTAGGAACGATCCATCCAAAAATAGGGGAATCAAGCCTTCCTGTATCCTGATACATAATCTCGTCATTACGATTTAACCAATTAAATTTTAGTCTGCTGGGTTGTATAATTCTAGGGGGTAAAGGAATCATGGTATTGCTACCGCTTTTTAAGCCGCCCAGTGTCATCGATCCAGTTACTGTTTTATCTACAGTACCTTTGGTATCTATCACCTTTTTTACCTGTCCAAAAACATCAACAATAGATAGCTTAATTATCTCTAATATACCTGATCTAAAAGGAAAAAAGCGATTGGGATCCGTACCAGCTACATTCCCTGGGTTACTTCCTACAATATAGCCTTGACTTCCTATGCGCTCAATTTCTTTCTGATCAATCTCATAGTCGGTATCAAACTTATAAAACTGATCTGGTTTGTATTTAAACGGCGGTAATTGAATATCTGGTCGTTGCATCAATAAATGCCGATTCAAACCACTCATAGACTGTGCAATGATGTTGATTTCTCCATATTTATTGATAATTTCTTTGGGAACCTGACGTTTTAGGTTTGCAAATACGGCATTAGTAAATGGACTGATTCCTTCAAAACGTATGGAATTTGAAGCCGCCTCTATCTTTTTATTTTTAAAGGAAATACCATCTTCCAATACCCAATGATTGCTTTCCAATAGGTCAAGATCTTCTATACTAGTATCATTAGGTGTGTATTTCGCTTCCCATACCATAAATAAGGGGGTCCAGGCTTGTTTCCATAAGGCAATAGCAAAAGATTCTGGAGCAGCGGTTTTTGGGTCGAGTATGGTGGGATTTTCTTGCTCTTTGACCACAACCTTATCAGCAAAATTCTGTATAGTTCTATCGGTTCTGGATCGTTCCATATTAGCCTCCTGATAAGCAAATAACGCAATATCAGTAGCTCTTGACTGATCGAGTAATAAAGTCTCATAGAGCAAACCTTGAATGATTGCTAAGGGTACTGCCGTAGAAGATAAAGCGTCTATTTTAGGAACTGAAAATGCTTTTTTGGAAATTATGATCGGAATATGGGTCTCCAGATAGGGTACCTCTAATTGTATTTGTTGGATACGTTGCTCTAGAGTACGACACTTAATTTTATTCTCTGAATTTTGAAAATTAGGCCCACTAGTATCACCTACACCATCACCACAAAGTAATAACACAGGGTCATTAGGTTCCCAAAAACGATCCTCTAGTTTTTGGGTAAGTTCAAATTCTGCTTCAGAACCCGATAGATAATCATGCTTTTTTAATCGGGAACTATGTTTTTCGATTTCTGAGGTTAACAGATCTATTTCTACTTTTTTTGCAACGATAAGATCCAGCACCTGCTCTCTTAGTACTTCAAAATTAAAACTAGGTATATCAAGCGGCTTGACAATTTTCAAGGCTTGTTTATACCATAAAAAATAGGTTTCCTGTTGCAGGCGTTCAATATCCTCACGAAATACATTGAGTTGTACTTGTGCAGCATTCAGTTTTTTTAATGTGGCCAGAAATTCTAGATTATCGGGAAAATGAAGTCTCGCTTCTTCGTCTTCCTGCAGTTGACCTGTATCTGTTTCTTTTCGCAACACTTCCCAAATCAGCCCTCTATCTTTGGGTATAAAACTACGGTTATGTACCGCTGTTTTTATACTGGAAAGACTCGGTTGATTTCGCTCATCTTCCAACAATTGATATTGTAAAGCATTTAAGAGGGTTTCTACATTAGGATCTTCTATCGTTGAACTTGCCGTAATTTGAGCGCTTAAGGCTTCTACAGCAGTGTTTCCCGCATACACCTGTATATCACCTTTAGGTACACCGTTATGCTGATTTTTGTTCCACTGCAAGCTATGTACTGTGGCATGAAAAATACTGGAGGTAGGGTAGGCATCTGCCTGAACCTTCCATTGCTGTTTAATCCATTCCAATGTTCGTTGTCGATCTACATCACCTTCTAATGGATAGATGGGATCCATTTCTAGGTTACTATACCATCCCGTAACCATATAGGTGAATTCACCTTCGGGAGTATCGATATCTTTCATATCATCATGAAAACCAAAGACATTTCTACATCCGGGATAGAAAGATGCAAATAACGGATTTGTAGCACCCACGGCTTGCAACATAGGATCTACGCTTGTGGAGGTATACTCATCTGACCAGTCCTTAACTTTCCCTATATTTTTGAATCCTAATTTATTAGCATCCAAAACCACCCAATTGGGAGGGGGATCTGGTAGATTATTCTTGAATCCAATTTTATTGGTGGTATCACTTTCTACCATCCAAATACGCGATGGAATGTCTTTTAAACCTTCTTTATTTTGGAGTCTGATGACCATCCATCGATTTGGAGCATAAGGAAACTGCATTCCCAAACTCTCTTGCTCTTTTTTATCTTCATCTTCATCATCTTTATCTTCATTACCTTGATTAACAAATGTATGCTTTAAGGCCTTAGGGAGTGTCCAATGGAGGTGTACGCCTTTCTCTAGACTCATGGAAGAATGTATATCCGGTTGAAGCACGTCTCCTAAAATACTTTCACGATAATATTGCATCCTAGGGCTTAGATTTACAAAGTCCTTACTATCCTTAGGTATAACTAAGGCATCTACTCGTATGGGAACCAACAATTTTGAATCTGTATCAGACATATTTTTAACTTATATTCAGGGTTATGTTGATTTCACGTTTTACTGGACTATCCACCATTTGATAGGCAAATTCTGCTGATGTAAAAGGAATCTTTGCTGCTTTACCGGTCATCCATTGCTTCGCTATTAGTTTTTCTTTCATTACGGATGCTAGTCCCGCTATATCAATAACATCATTTTGTATCAATCCGTTGCTGAGTTCCTGATTTACATCGGCCGTTCCATCTGTATATTTTTTATTAGATCCATCTTCATTTTTTATATTTTTTTGGTATTTATACTGTGCATTCGTATCTATTTTGACACCAAAATGCAATCCTTCAAAGGGTTGTCTAATCGTTATCGAGGCAATATTCCCACCAAAGATGCCTAAAAACACATCATCATCGATACGCTCAAATCGCAAAGCAGGTATTAATTCATTATTGCTATTATGGGCTTCAATTTCTAAACCTCTCCATCCTGAAACGAGATCAGATCGCAACAAAAATCCAGTCATATGAAGTACTCTCCTCTCATTTTTTTTCAATTGTTCTTCTGATTTCTGATCCATAAACTCCTGCAACAACCCTTGGCTTATTACCTGATTGAGAATGTCATCAGTATTATTCAATCTTCCTATACTTAAGGCACCGTCAATTAGTGCTTCAATCCAGTTAGGATCTATATAGAAGGTTGCCAGTGTTCCTAAATATTTTTTTCCTCCAATCTTATGTTCTCTTTCCAGAAAAAATTCATGAGGCACCAAGTAAGAAAAGGGAACCCCATTTAATTTATACAGCTCAGTAAGAAAGGTGATCACATCTTCAGGAATCGCTTCTACATTATTTTGTGATACTACTTCCGGTACGGGAACTTCAACTTCAAGGTGTTTTCCTAAATATCGAATCAACTTATCCTTTACCGAGATTTGTGTATTATCATTGATAATGGTATTAATAGTTTTGCGTTGATGGTTTTCTGTATCTTGTTGTATCTGAGATAATCGCCATGCACCTATGGTTCTTGCGTACTCTTTATTTTGTAATCCCAGTATACGTCCTAATTGCCAAGCGGCGGCAAAAGAAACATCAAAAAGACCTGTTGTTTGATCATAACGTAATGCGCTGTCTGAGGCCGTAAAAGTGATCTTTTTTGAGGTCGTGGATGATAATCGGGGAACAAAAGGGCCTTGATACCATGATACGGTAGTAGCTCCTGCCCGAGTCAAATGACCTAAAGGTGTATGTCCAGATTCAAAATAGGGCTTTAATGTAGGAATCTGAGTTCCACGCTCTATTTTCATAGATCGCATATTAATACCATTGACCAACTCCAGAAAATTGGTGTCTCCAGAATTATCAAAATTCCAATGAGCCAGTACAACTAATCTTACAGTGTGAGTATCAGGGATGGTTTTCTTTGATGGGGTATTTTCTAAATAGTCTGTATAACCTTCAAGGGAGACAACAATTGCCGTATGGTTTTTTCCAGAAGTGAGTACTCTGTTCCCTACTAATACAGAAAACATTCCGGTACCATTTTCGGTATTTTGATCGGCAATTCCATTTTGATCTTTATGCTGAATACTTACCTCCTTGGCATGAGCAAGAAAGGAAAGGCTTTCCATAGAAGGAATGTATCTTTCAAATTGGGTTTTAGTAATATCTATAGTAAAACAACCATCAGTATCATTTTCCCATTCCATCAATTTTAATACGCCTTTCGCGACAGCGGTTTTATTAAAAATCTCCGGACGGATAATTGTGTCTTTAGTTTTAGAAGGGAGAATATCTGCTAAGCTTCCCATGTTGATTTTAAGGGATTGCATCTCATCTTCATCAAAAAGGAGCAATGTCATCCAAGGTACTGGTGGCGATGCTATGGGATTTTTCTTTTCTGAAGGAGTCTCTTTCTGTTGAAATATCGGGAGTTTTCCATCTATAGTTCGCTCCCAAGGAAGTGTTCTTCTTGAGAACACAATATGAGGTAAATGCCCCGTATAGATCCCCGATCGATTTGCTGGCGGGTAAACAGAGTAGATATCTGAGGCGTTGAGTGTAAAACGAGCGGCATCAACACCAAAGTCAAACGTTTTTGTAATCGTCTGAATAGATTCTTTATTTCTAAGAATGTTTTGATGTGCCTCAACCTGATAGGTTCCAGCGACCATAGGCGGTAAAAAACATTGTACTATTTTGGTGGTTTCACTCATTAGTTTACTAGCTTACATCTGTAGGGTTTTGTGGTATTCTTCCCAGTTCAACAAGTACAGGGGTTCCTCTAAAATAAGTGGCCCCCTGTGCCATAATAGCTGCCATTGCTGTTTCTTCTATTTTAGGGAGATCATCTTCAAATAGAATTTTTAAATCCTCCATAATTGTTGCGCGTTTTTCCTGAACTTCATCTTCAACAAAGCTTTGTTCTAAAACACCTATAACCTGAACGCTATCTACAGTATTAAAATAACCAAATACTTCGTAAGAGCTAAAATTTCCTCCAAGCCGTCGTTGGGTAAACTCCCAAGTAAATTGAACTTCTGAAAAATCAACTAGTTCTGAAAAATCAAATGCTCTGATTTGGGCTACTTCCTTTGCTAGTGGTGGGAGGAGGGTAACTCCTGTAAGTACATTAGAGATTACGGTAGCGGTTCCTGGGTCCTTATTTGTGCTTGTTGATGCTTTTGCACCCCAGAGAGCTTCTGCCACTCCTTTGGCAATACCTCTTAACTGTACATCCATAGCTTTTTCCTGAAGATATAGATTTACATTCATTTCAAAGTCCATTTCGGTTGCAAGGAAACCACAAGGTCTAATACCTATATCACTATTACGTTCTTTATAGGTTATCAAAGTACTAGCAGATCTCACTATACTATCGTCACTGACTTTATGATTATTATATTTCAGCGTGGTCACTGGAATAAAAGAATCGACTGCTATGGTCAGTTCTTGTGGATTAATAACAGGGAATTTATGTTCGCCTTTTACAGCAATTAACCCACTACTTATAGTGATATTAATAGGATCTGGATCGGATATCGGAGTAGCTTTTGTCTTTTTAGATTTTAATACTTTTTTTGATTCCTCTTTTTTACCCTGAGGGATAAAATTATTGGAAAATGCATGCCATTGAAGTGGTTTCGGGGCTTTTTTACTATGATCTCCAAAAGATATCGTAAAGGAGAAGATCGTCCAGTCTACATGGACTTTTCCTGCAAATGGTGGTCCCCAGATATGTAATTGCGCTCCCATTTCAAAATTGAAGTGGATACGTACAAATAGCACTTTAATATTGGCTTCTATACGTAGTATAATGCCTATATCAATTGTGTATTGGAAAGGTGCCCAAGCAATAAGCATATCGGCCCAAAGAATAATCGTGACTTTGACAATGGATGTTTTAAAAAGGACCTCCCATCGTCCTCCAGCCATAATTGCAGAAGAGGTTAAGGCATAGTATAACTCTCCTTTTATAGATAGGAATTTTCCTATTTTCCAGTTTAAAGCTACTCGAGGTACTGTAGGATAATGCGCAGGTTTTACAAATTTAGGATGATAGCCTCCCAAGGTAATTACAAAATCACCTTCATGGGGTCCGCTTATCCAGGTATAAAATGCAAAGCCTCCTGAGAGTTTACAATCTGGTGAAAGTACATAGGAATTTGGAGTCAATACGGCTTCGACAGAAATCACATCACTTCCTGGACCAAAATGTGCAAGAACAGCCAGTTCTACATACACAATTGGTTTGATCTCATTGGTCTTTTTTTCGGGCCAAATAAGACGTGATAACCCTAAGATGGCAAATTCGAGCTTTGTTCCAAAATTAACCGTTAACAATACGAAAGACTCGATGATATTAAAGGAGGTGAATTTGATCCCAATAGCCAACCAAAAATCTCCAACAGAAATTTCGATGGGTTTTCGTCCATTATTCATCGGGGTTTCCAATGATTGTAGTACATCTGCTATTGTTGGAGCCTTACCATCTTCAGATTTTGGTTGCATTGCCAGTGCTACTAAGGGATAATTTGCAACCTCATTCACAGAAGGCATATTTACTCTACGATTGTAACCAAAACCTGCCGCAATACCCGTAACAAAAAAGAAGGCTGGCCCTCCTATAGGTCCATCAAATACACCATAAATAAATAATGAGGTTTCGTCTTTAACTTTAGCATAGGAGCCTATAGCCGAGATGGAAAACTTACTAATTTTTATAATGGCACCTCCACTATAAACATCAATAGTTTCGTTATCTACCTCTTGTGTGGAATGTAAGAAAGCCCCTGAAATAGTGATAGGTGGTCTATCATAGGACAGTCCTAAACCATCTAGATAAAAATCAGGAGTTTTAGGTGGCCATTTGAGTTTAAATCCTAATCCAAAGCCCATTAATTGCATACCCAGACCAATCATGGTCATAGAAGCATCTAGTAAGAGAATTACTTTTCCATCTTGATAGGCAAAGCCTAAGCGTTGTAAATGAACGGGACCTATACGCTTATCAAGCTTTTTCCATTTAGCTTTAGAAGAAATAGCGCCGCCTAAAGGTTGGATACTTGTTGTTTCTACGGTAGCTTCGGTAGCTGTTTCTTCTTGTGGTATTACTTCTCGTTCAGACGTTACACCTCCATTGATCACGTAGTGCTCTAGGACTCCATTAATTTGTAACTCTGTCGTAATATTGAAACCTGATACAATATCAACTTTTGGGATTCCCTCAAAATCCTGCACTTCTTCTTTTGAAAAATTCCCTTTCGCATATAGGGCTAGCACTTCTTTAAAAGCAAATGAATTCCCTCGTGTTAATACGGGACCTGCCATAGGTAAGTCTGAAAGATCGAGAGATAAATCAGCACCCATTCCAAAAAGTAAATTGGATGTTCCTTTTTCTTTTTTATAGAGAAAGAACGCTTTAAACTGATCTAGTGTAAAAGAAATATCAGGGAGCACTTTTGCGGTGTTTTCTCCAAACAATTGCTTCGCTATTTCCTTAAGATCAATGGTTACTTTATCTGTATTATCATACGCTGCAAAAACATACCAAGCACTGGTTGCTTTTGTAAATTGAAGCGCAAAACGATGTGCTCCAACTTTTAAATCACCTTTAAATGTAAAAGACGAAGATGCATCATTTGTTTTATCATATTCAATGCTAATGGAGGCATCAAATATCTTTTCATTTATAGTGATCTTACAATCAAATGCAATCGTAAACTTTGACGCATTTGTACCTCCTTGGCCATAGGTTACCGAAAATTTCTTAAACCCTACACCCTTTAAGACATCAGGAATATCAGGAAGTGTTTTTGTAGCGGATCTAATAACATCTTCTATCGTAATTCCTTTTTCCTTTACCGCAGTTAAGGAGGCAAACAAGAAACTTTCTGTTGTCTTATCAGTTAAGATACGTTTCCGATACCCTACAGCAATGTCTACACCAATAGGAGCCTTATGATTTCCTAAATGGAAATCTGCACGTCCTGTAATCTCAAGAAGAAATGGTTTTGGTGTTGACATGTAAAACTAAGTTGTACGGTATCTATGGATATTCAGTCCATAAATAAAAGTATAGATAATACGTTGTTTTTGCTTCCGCGAACCTGCCTTCTAGTAAGGCAGGAGTAGATACATATGGTTACAAACAACGAAGAGGTATTATATCTCTCAATTGTTGTCCTACTGGATTAATAAACGATCTATTTTTTTAATCTTCTAACTATCTTATGAAGTTTCTTCCGTTTAATCAGCGTCCACTACATCTTCAGGTGTTTCAGGTAAGGCAGGTGTTGCTGGTAAAGAAATTGGCTCATTAGTCAGTCTAAAACCTACATTTTCAATCGTAAAATTTCCAAAAGTAAGACTTTGTCCTTTTGTCGAAGACACGTCAATATCAAAGGTTTTTTGGGTAATATTAAAGTGAAACTGATTGAACTCAACAGTAAATTCTTCGAGCTTAGGTTGATCACTAGCTTCATCTCCAGTTTGTGGAATAGCAACATCTGTAGTATCATCACCAGTTTGGCTTCCTATCCAAGTGATTAATGAATCTAATCTAACAGAAGTTCCCGTAGCTCCATCTTGCTTATCACTAAGATCAATAAGCCAGTCTCCGTTTGGATTTACATCTGACGGTATATTTCCCATACGCACACTAATTACTGCTGTAGGATTTTTAACAGGATCAGGCTCAGTTTTAGGAGCTATTTTAATTTGGCCATTTAGACCCATACTTATTTTTGAGACAAGAATCAAACCGCTTATGGTCACTTCTTTTTTATCAATTTTGACAGTGCCACCAACCGCTCTATCACCATTATCCCAAGTAACCTGAATATTATCATCTAGTTTGATTTTATTCCACTTTGTTAAGGTCTCAATAGTTGCCGTAATGGTCTCTGAAAAAGCTTCTTTATTATCAAATTGTTCAAAATCAGTTTTTGGAATCGTAACTGTGTTATTGGTCAGGTTTCTAATTTCTGTAATTGCCATTGTTTTTCTTTTTAAGATTTGGTTAATAAATGATATAATTCTTTAGTATT
>CALFCI010000012.1 GCA_937951135.1 uncultured Aquimarina sp.
AAGTATCTTTGCGTCAATTATTGGCGACAGATGCCGAAACAATCTTTAAACGGTCAAAGTATAAACCCAACAAATAATGGCAACAACACATACATCCGAAATAAAAATAGACATCACATTAGATGAAAATCGGGTCCCAGAAAAGCTGCATTGGACAGCTGAAGAAGGTGGGATTAAAAATAAAGAAACCAAAGCG
The DNA here is from genome assembly GCA_937951135.1 of uncultured Aquimarina sp. GTDB lineage: Bacteria > Bacteroidota > Bacteroidia > Flavobacteriales > Flavobacteriaceae > Aquimarina. The sequence continues at coordinate 197 of CALFCI010000012.1, forward strand.
ATGTTATTATCGGTTTGGGATACTGCTCAAAAAGAAAGTTTAAGAATTGATTTATGGACTAAAGACATGCCGGTGGATGAAATGAAAGTTTTCTTTCATCAAACCTTAGTAGCCATGAGTGATACCTTTTTGAAAGCAACCCAAGACGAAAAAATGTCGGCAACAATGAAAGATTTTTGTGATTATTTTGCTGAAAAATTGGAATTGAAACAACAGTAGATACGCAATATATTGCGTATCAAAAAATTGGAATTGAAACGTAGATACGCAAGATATTGCGTATCAACAAGATGTGGTGTGGCTAGCCGCGAAAAGTTACAACTGCCCGTTAATCTCATCAATATACTGTAGGAGTTCATCTTTTCCAGAACCAGAGGTAGAAGAGGTGATAAAATATTTAGGCATTTCTTCCCAGTAGTTTAGTAATTCGGCAATATAGTTGTCCAGTTGTATTTTTAATTTAGTTTCCGAAAGCTTATCTGCTTTGGTAAAAATGATCGCAAAAGGGATCTGGTTTTTTCCTAGCCATTGCATAAATTCAAGATCGACTTTTTGAGGATTATGTCTAGAATCGATAAGTACAAAAGCGTTGACCAATTGCTCGCGCTTTGCAAAGTACGCAGTGATAAAACGCTGAAAAACTTTCTTTGTTGATTTCGATACTCGGGCATACCCATAGCCAGGTAAATCCACTAGAAACCACGCTTTGTTAATCAAAAAATGGTTGATAAGTTGTGTTTTTCCAGGTCTTCCAGATGTTTTTGCTAGACTTTTTCTATCCGTTAGCATATTGATTAATGAAGACTTTCCAACATTAGAGCGACCAATAAAGGCATACTCTGGCAATTGGTCTTTAGGACATTTAGAAACATCACTATTACTGATTACAAACGCTGCACTTTTAATTTTCATACTGAAGTACGCTATTATATGTTAAAGGTTGATAAAAATACAAAGTTACAAAGTTACAAAGACGTAGCGGCGAAAAGAAGCATAGAGTTCGTTATCAGTTGTTGGTTGTTGGTTACGCTGGGTTAGATTGATAATTTTTTTAAATCACATTTCGCACTTCCAATACTTTGAGGTAATAGTGCTTTAGCTTTCCTTGATTATTAACTTCTGACATCTAAAATAGTTGATGGTTGATCGTTGTTCGTTAATCGTTTTTTAAAATCACATCCCGTACTTCGAATATAACTTCCTAACTTCTAAAACCGTAAATCGTACTTCGAGTAGTAGTTGATGTTTTGTGTTTGACTTCTTGTCTGATATCAATATGCTAATAGCGTAGTGATCTAGGATCTAAACTTCGTGTTAGAAATTACGTTTCTGTAACCAAGAATGTAATATGGTATTGAATTCATCAGGATGCTCCATCATAGCAGCATGACCACATTTGTCGATCCAGTACAGATCAGCATCTGGTAGTAACTTATTAAAATCTTCAGCTACTTCTGGAGGGGTTACATTATCGTTTTTACCCCAAATTACGCAAGTAGGTGTCTGCATATTTGGTAAATCTTTAGCCATGTTATGACGAATGGCACTTTTGGCAATTGCCAAAGTTCGGAGCACTTTATTTCTGTCGTTTACTGTAGCATATACTTCATCTACAATTTCTTTAGAAGCAATTGTAGGATCGTAAAATACATTTTCAGCTTTCGCTTTGATGTATTCATAATCACCACGTTTAGGATAACTTTCTCCCATTGCATTTTCATACAATCCAGAACTCCCTGTGATCACTAACGCTTTTACGCGATCAGGAAACATTTTAGTGCACAATAAACCAATATGGCCTCCTAGTGAATTTCCTAAAAGAATCACTTTTTCAAGTCCTAATTCATCTATAAAATCTTTAATGTAAGTAGCGTAAGTTCCTACTTTTGTGTTGATTAATGATAATGTGTATATCGGCAGTTCAGGAATCAAAACGTTATACCCCTGTTTAGGGAAATAAGAGTTAACTCCATCGAAATTACTTAACCCTCCCATTAGCCCATGTAAAATTACAATAGGTGTTCCTTCTCCAATATCTAGGTAGCTAAATTTGCCGCTTTTCTTTAATTCGTATTTCATTCAGTACTTCTTTCTTCCAAGAATTAAAAGCAAATATAGCATTTTCAAGATTAGTTTAAAGATTTTTTCTAAATACTACAGTAAAGAACTTTTTTCATCCGATTTGAGATTCCTTTTTTCGCGCTGAAACTACGGTTATGCCGTAGAGTCTTGTGTTTTGGAATCAAATATAGAAGTGTTGAATATTAGTCTTTTAACACTGTGAAAAGTGTAATTTTTAAGATAACTTATTAACAATGTGGTAGATTGTGGTAAAAAGTGGCAACTTTTTTAATATATTTGAATAAATTATCTGATAACTCAAGAAAGTGGTAAATCTAATAGGCACATACGAATGTAAGTCAGATGCGAAAGGTCGTATGATGATGCCTGTGGCGTTTAAGAAACAGCTTTCTGAGGTTTTAAAGGATGGTTTTGTATTGAAAAGAGCTGTGTTTCAGTCGTGTTTGGAATTGTATCCAATGGCAGAGTGGAATGTTTTAATGGCGAAAATGAATACCCTGAATCGATTCAAGAAAAAGAATAATGATTTTATTAGAAGGTTTACTGCTGGAGTAAAAATTGTAGAAGTGGATAACACGGGACGTTTATTGATTCCAAAAGACTTGATCAATTTTGCTGGAATTTCTAAGGAGATTGTATTGTCTTCTGCGGTAAATATTATAGAAGTGTGGGATAAGGAGCAATATGAGCAAGCTATTGAAGATACAACTATGGATTTTGCAGCTTTGGCTGAAGAGGTAATGGGAGATAATCAAGATGAAGATGGAATATCATAATCCAGTACTGTTAAAAGAGACTGTTGATGGTTTGGCAATACAGCCCGGCGGCGTATATGTAGATGTGACTTTTGGAGGTGGAGGACATTCTAAAGAAATCTTAAGCCGATTAGGTCCTAAAGGGAAGTTGTTTGCATTTGATCAAGACCAAGATGCTTTGAAGAATGCTATTGATGATGAGCGATTTGTATTGATTAATGAAAATTTTCGATTTATAAAACGATTCCTGCGGTTTCATGGAATTAAAAAAGTAGATGGAATCTTAGGAGATTTTGGCGTATCGTCACATCAATTTGATGTAGCCGAACGTGGGTTTTCAACGCGATTTGAGTCTGATTTGGATATGCGAATGAATCAACAAGGAGTGTTATCGGCAAATGATGTCATTAACACGTATGATGAAGAAGCCTTACGGAATTTGTTTTTTCAATATGGAGAATTGAGAAATGCTCCAAAAATAGCGAGAGCAATTATAGCCGCCAGAGATGGTAGTGTGATTACGACAAGTATGGAGTTGAAAACTGTGTTGCAACCATTTTTGAATCATCATAAAGAACATAAGGTGTTGGCACAAATTTATCAGGCCATTCGAATAGAAGTGAATCAGGAAATCGAAGTGTTAAAAGAGTTTTTGTTACAAACACAAGAGTTGCTAGATGAAGAAGGCAGAATAAGTCTGATTTCATATCATTCTCTAGAAGACCGATTGGTAAAACGATTTATTCGAAACGGATTGTTTGAAGGAGAGCCAGAAAAAGATGTGTTTGGACATGTATCGGTACCGTTTAAAAAAGTAGGAAAATTAATAATTCCTAATGCTGAAGAAATTAAAGCTAATAATAGAGCACGTAGTGCAAAATTAAGAATAGCAAAACGAATATAATAAAGTAGTGTAGTGCTTCCGACAAAGTTCCTTCAATCTGGGGAGACTAGAAGGAACTTAGGGAGCTCACAAAGGATATGAAGCATAAGATATATGATATACTAAAAGGGAAGTTTCTTATTTCTGAAGATGCGATAAAAAACTGGAGAATGTTATTGTTCTTATCCTTTTTAGCAATGTCAATGATTGGAAGTTCGCATAGCGCAGAAAGTAAAGTGCATAACATCGCTAGATTAAATAATGAAGTACGAGAGTTAAGAACTCAATTTGTAGATGGTAGAACAGAGTTGATGCAGATTAAAATGGAGTCTTCAGTAGTATTGAAGATGGCCAAAAAAGCAATACACCAACCAGAGGAACCACCAAAAAAGATTATTGTAAAGAACAAATAAATATACTTTGGCAATCACGGAGAAAAACATATTGAATCGACTGTACTGCATTGCGGGCTGTATGTTTGTTTTCGCAGTTTTGGTGTTGATACAATTGGTGCATATTCAAGTTGTTGAAGGAGACAAGTATCGAAAGAAAGCTGAAAAGCGAGTGTTTAAAACTTTTGATATTCCAGCAAACAGAGGGAACTTGTATGATAGTAAAGGAAATTTGTTAGCAACATCAGTTCCTAAGTATGATGTTCGTTTTGATGCGGTTACGGTAAAAGATCGTCTTTTTAAAAAGCATGTCGATTCATTGTCGTTATCCTTGGCTTCAGAGTTTGGAAAGCCAGCTTCCTATTATACAAAAATGTTGCGTAAAGCACGATCTCATAAAAATAGGTACCTGCTGATTCAACGTAATATGGGATATTCTCAATACATGAGGGTGCGTAACTTCCCATTATTTCGATTGGGCGCAAATCGTGGCGGATTAATTGTAGAACAACGAACGATAAGAGAGCATCCTATTGGTAAAATAGCTGAACGAACTGTAGGCTATGAGCGTAAGGATGAACAGGGGTATTATACACGTGTTGGTTTAGAAGGTGCTTATGGTCCTTTTTTAAGAGGGAAGGAAGGAAAGCGTAAAAAACAAAAAATAGCAAAGAATCAATGGAAGCCTATCGGTGATGCCAATGAAGTAGAGCCTCAGGATGGGTTTGATGTGATTTCTACGATAGATGTAAATATTCAAGATATCACGCATCACGCATTACTTGCGCAATTAGAAAGTTATGACGCAGAGCATGGCACTGTTGTCGTAATGGAAACCAGAACAGGAGAAATTAAAGCCATATCGAATCTAGGGAGAACAGCATCAGGGAAGTATTATGAGAAATTAAATTATGCCGTAGGTGAAGCTCATGAGCCGGGATCAACGTTTAAGCTTATGACGATGGTAGCGATTCTAGAAGATAATGTTGTAGACTCGAGTACTGTTGTGGATACAGAAAACGGAAGAGTAAAGTTTTATGACAGAACAGTTCGAGATTCAAAATGGGGAGGATACGGAAAGATTTCTATGGCGGAAGCATTTAAGTTGTCTTCCAATACCGCTTTTGCGAAAATAGTAGATCAGCATTATAAAAATAATCCCAAAAAATTTGTAAACCGTTTGATCGATATGGGGATCAGTAAGCCCTTAGGATTATCTATTCGGGGAGAAGGGAAGCCAAAAATTCCATATCCTGGCGATAAAAATTGGTATGGTACTACATTACCATGGATGGCACATGGCTATGGGGTTGCGATTACGCCTTTACAAACCTTAGCATTTTATAATGCGATAGCCAATGATGGGGAGTTAGTGAAACCAAGATTTATTAAAGAGGTAAAAGCTTGGGATCGCGTGCACGAAAAGTTTGATAAAGAAGTCTTGAATACTGCGATATGTTCTAAAAAAACAGCGCGAATAGCTCAGGAAATGATGAAAGAAGTGGTGCGAAGCGGAACGGCAACCAATATAAAAACCAATGCGTTTGCCATTGCAGGGAAAACAGGTACCTGTTGGGGTAACTATGGAAAGGATCAAGAGCGTGAATACATAGCATCTTTTGCAGGATATTTTCCAGCAGATGATCCGAAGTATTCCTGTATTGTAGTCATTCATAAACCGAATAAGAAAAAAGGATATTATGGTAGTGTTGTTGCTGCTCCAGTATTTAAAGCAATAGCCAAAAAGATATACAATGATATTCCTGTAGTTGATGAGATATTCGCAGCAGATATTACGTATTCCAAAGTAACCCAAAATTTTGAAAATTACTTTGAAAAAGCGCAAACCTATAAAACAGTAATGCCCGACGTAAAAGGAATGTCGGCTATGGATGTGATCGCATTATTAGAAAATATGGGCTTAACCGTACAGATTAAAGGATCTGGTGTGGTAGAAAAACAATCCATTGCACCAGGAGTTAAAATACAAGCAAAACAAACCATTAGATTAGAATTATCGTGAATGTATTAAAAGACATATTGTATAAAGTGCCTATTGATGCTGTTGCAGGTCACACTGGAATAGCGATAGCAAAGATCGAATTCGATTCTCGAAAAATCATCGAAAATGATGTGTTCGTAGCGATTCGTGGTACCCTGTCTGATGGTCATGATTTTATAGAAAAAGCAATCCATAATGGTGCGGTTTGTGTGGTTTGTGATCAGCTTCCTGAAGTGCAAGTGGAAGGAGTAACATATATTCAAGTATTAGACACACAAGAAGCATTAGCTGTGATGGCAGCAAATTATTATGGAGCGCCTTCAGAAAACTTACAATTAGTAGGCGTTACCGGAACCAATGGTAAAACTACAATAGCGACATTATTATATCAATTATTTCATAAGGCAGGATATAAAGTAGGATTATTGTCTACCGTTAAGATTATGGTAGATACGACCGAGTATCCAGCAACACATACTACCCCCGATTCGCTTACAATTAACTCATACCTAAAATTGATGAGTGAAGCAGGGGTAGAATATTGTTTTATGGAAGTGAGTTCTCATGGAATTCACCAAAAACGAACTTTGGGATTGCAATTTGTAGGAGGAGTGTTTACCAACCTTTCACATGATCACTTAGATTATCATAGTTCTTTTGCCGAGTATAGAGATGTGAAAAAGTTGTTTTTTGATCAGCTACCCGCTACCGCTTTTGCTTTGGTAAATGTAGATGATAAAAATGGGCCTTTTATGCTTCAAAATACAAAAGCAAAGCAATACACTTATGCCTTAAAATCGTATGCCAGTTATCGAGGGCAGTTGTTAGAAAATAGTTTAGGAGGATTGTTGTTAAAATTGAATGATCATGAAGTGTGGACACGTCTGATTGGTAGTTTTAATGCTTATAACCTTACTGCTATTTTTGGTACAGCAGAATTATTAGGCTTAGAAACGCTAGAAACTTTACGACTGTTGAGTGATTTGGAGAGTGTAAGTGGTCGATTTCAATATCTGATTTCAGGAGAGAAAATTACAGCGATTGTAGATTATGCGCATACTCCAGATGCTTTAAAAAATGTATTAGAAACCATTAATGACATTCGTACAAAAAATGAAACATTGATTACTGTAGTAGGTTGTGGTGGCGATCGTGATAAAACGAAACGACCAGTAATGGGTGGCATTGCAGCAAAATTAAGTGATAAAGTAATTTATACTAGTGATAATCCTAGAACCGAGCAGCCCGAACAAATTATTTCGGATATCGAAAAAGGAGTAGCACCACAAGATTATAGAAAAACATTGACCATAACAGATAGGGAGCAGGCGATTAAGACTGCGTGTCAATTGGCAGCGCCCAATGATATTATTTTAATTGCTGGAAAAGGGCACGAGACCTATCAAGAAGTCAATGGAGAACGTACTCATTTTAATGATTACGAAATTGTTAAAACCTATTTACAAAAACTAAATAAATAAGCCTCATGTTGTATTATCTTTTTGAATATCTAGAGCGTCAATACCAGTTTCCTGGGGCATCATTATTTCAGTTTATTACGTTTAGAGCAGCATTAGCGATTATCCTTTCTTTATCGATCTCTACAATTTATGGAAAACGAATCATAGATTTTTTGAGAAGAAAACAAATGGGCGAAAGTATTCGAGATTTGGGGTTAGACGGACAAGTAGAAAAAGCCGGTACACCTACCATGGGAGGGGTGATTATTATTTTGGCCACCTTGGTTCCTGTGCTATTATTAGCAAAACTAGATAATGTTTATGTACTGCTATTGATTGTGACCACATTGTGGATGGGAGTTATAGGATTTACAGATGATTATTTAAAAGTATTAAAGAAAGATAAAAAAGGACTTTCAGGAAAGTTTAAGGTTATAGGTCAAGTAGGTTTAGGGATTATCGTGGGATGTACTATGTATTTTCATAATGATATCACCATTAAAGAAGAGAAGTCAGCGGTAGCTGTTGAAGCGATAACGTCAGTAACATCAACAAATACCTCCGATTTCAATCCTGCAATAAAGTCTACCAAAACAACGATTCCTTTTTTTAAGAATAATGAGTTTGACTATGCAACGCTGATCACGTGGATCGATCAGGGGTATGCAAAATATGCATGGATTATTTTTATTCCGATTGTAATTTTTATAGTGACCGCAGTATCGAACGGTGCTAATCTTACCGATGGGATTGATGGGTTGGCCGCAGGGACTTCTGCAATCATTGTGTTGACTTTAGCATTGTTTGCATGGGTTTCTGGAAATATTATTTTTTCAGACTATCTCAATGTGATGTATATCCCTAATTCTGGTGAAATGACCATTTATATTGCCGCTTTTGCAGGGGCATTGGTTGGTTTTTTGTGGTACAATACCTATCCAGCACAAGTATTTATGGGAGATACAGGCAGTTTGACGATAGGGGGTATTATAGCAGTAATTGCGATTGCAATTCGTAAAGAATTTTTGATTCCAATATTATGTGGAATCTTTTTTATAGAAAATGTATCTGTAATGATACAGGTGGGATGGTTTAAGTATACCAAAAAGAAATATGGAGAAGGAAGAAGAGTGTTCTTAATGTCACCATTGCACCATCATTATCAAAAAAAAGGAATTCATGAAAGTAAGATTGTAGCACGTTTTTGGATCATCGGTATTTTACTGGCAATCCTTACGGTGATTACATTGAAAGTGAGATAGGAACGAATTACGAATTACGATTTTTGATTTACGAATTGAAAATAATAATAAATCTGAAATCGTAAATCTGAAAATAACAATAAAACCAACCATTATGAATATCAAGAAATTAGTATTGTTTTTTGCATTTGCAAGTTGCTCATTCGTAGGTGTGGCTCAGGATGCTGAGTATACTCCAAAAGAAATAGTAGCCATTCCAATTATTCAAGAAATGGAGGAAGATTGGAAGATGATGTATTGTGGTTTAGATCACGCTCAAAATAGCGCTGCTATCGCATAGTGAGTAGGTTAAAGAGAAAATTAAAAGGATAAATCAAGAACAACAGCATTATGAAACCCGAAACCCGAAACCCGAAACCCGAAACTCGAAAGCGCCTTGTCGTTTTAGGAGCAGGTGAGAGTGGTGTAGGAACGGCGATTTTAGGAAAGGAAAAAGGGTATACTGTTTTTGTGTCAGATAAAGGAAAGATTACAGCAGCGTATAAAGCAGTATTGAATGCGCTTGATATTGATTGGGAAGAACAACAACATACGGTATCGAAAATCATTGATGCTGATCTTGTCATGAAGAGTCCGGGAATACCAGATACTGTTGCGTTAGTGCAGCAGTTAAAGAAAATCGGAATTCCAGTTATTTCAGAAATCGAATTTGCGGCATGCTATACCGATGCCGTACTCGTAGGGATTACTGGTAGTAACGGAAAGACGACCACTACAATGTTAACACACCACTTGCTGCAAGCAGGAGGGTTAGATGTAAAGATGGCAGGTAATATAGGAGATAGTTTTGCAAAACAAGTAGCACAACAGGAAACCGCACATTATGTTTTGGAATTAAGTAGTTTTCAATTGGATGGGATCGTAGATTTTGCGCCACATATAGCGGTATTGACCAATATAACACCAGATCATTTAGATCGATATGAGTATGATTTTAACCAGTACGTAGCTTCGAAATTTCGAATAGCTGAAAATCAAACCGAGGCAGATTATTTTATTTATGATGCAGATGACGCTGTAATTGTATCGCATTTAGAAAGTCATCCCGTAGCATCACAATTAATTCCTTTTTCATTAACAAAAATATTAGAAAAAGGAGCATATATACAAGAGAATAATATTCACATAACTATAGGTAATACCACACAAATTATGCCAACAGATACTTTAGCATTAGAAGGAAAACATAACGTTAAAAACGCAATGGCAGCTTCTACTATAGCACAATTATTACGCATACGAAAAACAACGATTAGAGAGAGTTTAGAAAATTTTCAAGGCGTAGAACATCGATTAGAACGCGTGCTGAAGATCAATAATGTACGATACATTAATGATTCTAAGGCAACTAATGTTAATGCTGCATTTTATGCGTTGGATGCTATGAATTCACCAACCGTTTGGATTGTAGGAGGGGTTGATAAAGGGAATGATTATAGTGAATTGTATGCATTGATCAATGAAAAAATAAAAGCAATTATATGTTTGGGTGTAGATAACACCAAAATCATTAATGCTTTTGGTAATTGTGTAGATCATATCGTAGAAACGCAATCAATGAAAGAAGCAGTGAAAATGGCATATCGAATAGCGGAGCGCAATGATACTGTATTGTTATCACCAGCCTGTGCCAGTTTCGATTTGTTTGAAAATTACGAAGATAGAGGACGACAGTTCAAAGAAGCAGTAAGAGAATTATAAAACATAAGATGTTACAGTTTATTTTGGAACGACGGTCAACAAACAACTGTCAACCATCAACCATTACTAAGAATGAGTAAAATACTATCAAATATAGGAGGAGATCGAGTGATATGGGCTGTAGTGGCGCTATTAGCACTCTTTTCATTTTTACCAGTGTATAGTGCCAGTAGTAATTTGGCATACTTATATGGTGGAGATGGAAATACCTTTCGATATTTAATGAAGCATTTTGCGCATTTAGTATTGGGGTTTGCGATTATGTATGGAGTTCATAAAATTCCATATCATTATTTTAAAGGATTATCGATTATTATGTTGCCAGTTATCGTCGTCTTGTTGTTGGTGACAATGGCTCAAAATACGACTATTGGAGGTGCAAATGCAAGTCGATGGATTCGAATCCCTTTTGTGGGAGTGACATTTCAAACATCAACATTAGCAGCAGTAGTATTGATGACTTATGTGGTGCGGTATTTGTCTAAGATTAAGGATAAAGTAATCACTTTTAAAGAAAGCATATTGCCCTTATGGGCACCTGTTTTTGTGGTGTTGATACTTATTTTACCGGCCAATTTTTCGACTGCGGCAATACTATTTGCTATGATTGTTATGGTAGTGTTTTTAGGTGGGTATCCGCTTAAGTATATCGCTTTGATTGTAGGTTCGGGTTTTTTGGTGTTAGCAATTTTTGTGCTTTCAGCAAAGGCATTTCCAGGAGTGTTTCCAAATCGAGTAGACACATGGGTAAGTAGAATCGAGAATTTTGTAGATGGTAAAGATACAGATGAAGATTACCAAGTAGAACAAGCAAAAATTGCAATTTCTAGAGGTGGTATTATAGGAAAAGGACCTGGTAGGAGTGTACAGCGAAATTTTTTACCACAATCATCTTCCGATTTTATTTATGCGATTATTATAGAAGAATGGGGATTAACCGGTGGTGTATTTTTAATGTCTTTATATATTTTATTACTCTTGCGATTAGTTATTGTAGCGCATAAGTGTACCGATGTATTCGGAAAATTATTAGTCATAGCGGTGGGATTGCCCATTGTGTTTCAAGCATTAATTAATATGGCGGTAGCGGTAGAGTTATTTCCAGTAACTGGACAAACATTGCCATTGATTAGTAGTGGAGGAACTTCTATTTGGATGACCTGCCTAGCGATAGGGATTGTGTTAAGTGTAAGTAGAGAAAGAACAATGATTTCTGAGGATGAGGATCCGGAAGGGTCAATAACTTCTGAAGATGAGATTCGGAATGAAGAAAATCCTTTAGCAATATTAAGTGAGATTTATGAATAGAGCACCACGGTTTATCATATCAGGAGGGGGAACAGGAGGTCATATCTATCCTGCCATTGCGATAGCGAATGCATTACAGCATAAGTATCCAGAGGCGGAGTTTCTTTTTGTGGGTGCTCGTGATCGTATGGAGATGCAGAAAGTACCTCAGGCAGGCTATGCAATAGAGGGATTGTGGATTAGTGGTATACAGCGTAAATTGACATTAAGTAATCTAATGTTTCCAATAAAGTTGATGAGTAGCTTGTGGAAATCTAGAAAAATTATAAAAAAGTTTAAACCGGATGTGGTTATAGGAACAGGAGGCTTTGCTAGTGGGCCATTGTTGAAAATGGCAGGTAATGTAGATATTCCGACGGTGCTTCAAGAGCAAAATTCATATCCAGGAATTACAAACAAATGGTTGGCGAAACAAGCTTCGGTTATATGCGTAGCTTATGATGGGTTAGCGCGCTTTTTTCCAAAAGAAAAAGTAGTTAAAACAGGAAATCCAGTTCGACAAGACATTGTAGCGGTACATGGTAAAAAAGAACAAGGCATTGCAAAATATGGCTTGGATAACAATAAGAAAACAATTTTAATACTAGGTGGAAGTTTAGGAGCAAGACGTGTAAATCAATTGATTAAGGAAGAGTTGGCATTTTTTGCAAAACATGAGGTGCAATTGATCTGGCAGTGTGGAAAACTATATTACGAAACGTATCAACACTATGCAGAAAATGACGGTGTGCAAGTGCATCAATTTATAGATACAATGGATTTGGCCTATGCTGCGGCAGATATTATTATCTCTAGGGCAGGAGCAAGTTCTGTTTCAGAATTATGTATTGTAGGTAAGCCGGTAGTGTTTATTCCATCGCCTAATGTGGCAGAGGATCATCAAACCAAGAACGCAAAAGCAATTGCAGATGAAGGAGGAGCTTATGTTGTTAAAGAGAGTGAATTAGAAACAAAATTTGAAAGTGCACTAGAAGAGATATTGAATTCTGAAAAAAAGAGGACACAATTATCCAAAGCGATACAGACTATGGCGTTGCCTAATGCTACGCAGGATATTGTGCATGAAATAGAGCGTGTTATGAAGGTATCTTACGATACGGAAAATCAGGAGGGGTCATGAGTATAGGATTACGACATATAAAACAAGTGTATTGCATTGGTATCGGAGGGATTGGTATGAGTGCAATTGCTCGGTATTTTAAATCACAGGGAAAGTATGTGGCGGGGTATGATAAAACACCTTCACAACTTACTTCAGATTTAATGGATATAGGGATAGCTATTCATTTTGAAGATGATAGAGCGCAGATTCCGGCGTTGTGTTTAGCTAAGGATACGACACTTGTGATGTATACTCCAGCGATACCTACAACGCATACAGAATTTAACTATCTAAAGGATGAAGGTTTTTGGATT
>CALFCI010000013.1 GCA_937951135.1 uncultured Aquimarina sp.
TTTATATGATAAAAAAGATAACAAAATTATCTGTAGCACTAACAATAGGAGCTATCTTCTTTTTTAGTTTTAAAACGAAAAAAGAAAACAATTTAAGTTCATACAGCACTGCTGGTTTAGATCTTTCATACATCGCTCCAAACTTTAATGTAATTGAAGAAGATACGATACCCGTATTTACGTCACTGCATTTAGGAAAATCATACATTGGTTTTAAAGAAGCATTAGCTTTTAAAGAATCTGGCGGTGATTATGGTGTAGTCAATCAATTTGGTTACATGGGGAAGTACCAATTTTCTAAAGGTACTTTAGCTCTAGTAGGGGTAAAAACAAGTAGGGATGCTTTTTTGGACAATCCTGAACTACAAGAAAAAGCATTTTACGCTAACCTTTCTAGAAACAAATGGATTTTACGAAGAGAAATCAAAATATTTGCTGGAGGGTACATCAATGGAGTATATGTAACGGAGTCTGGAGTATTGGCTGCGGCACACCTTGCAGGTCCAGGAGCGGTTAAAAACTACATGCGTAGTGGTGGAGTAGAAGGTTTTGCTGATGCATTTGGAACAACTATCCGGTATTATATGGAGCGTTTCTCTGGGTACGATACTTCTTTTGTGGTATCAGAGCGAAGACCAAAAGCTTTATAATATTAAAATTACAACCTTTTTTTTGTTGTCATCTTCTAGCTAATAAAGTGTTTAGAGCTTGTCTATTCAACGATCTGGCTGTATAGTTAGTTCTCCTGTTGAAAAGAGTAATAAGTCATTAGATCCAGTATTTATAAGGAAATAAGGGCATATTATCATTTCTTAGTACATTTATGAGAACTGATAGTATGTCTTATATGTGTAGTAGTGCATGTGTTCTTATGTTAGACAACATTTCCAAAAATATATATTAATTAAAATAAAATACATATCTTTAGCGTTAGTAACGTGAAAAGATATGATATTGTCCTTCGGCTCAAAAGCAACCGAACAAATTTGGAACGGAATCCGGGTTAAGAAAATGCCAATTGAAGTTCAGAAAGCAGGGCGCCGGAAACTCAGAATGTTAAACAACTCACAGAATATTGCGGATTTAAGGATTCCACCGTCAAATCGATTTGAAAAACTCGTAGGAAAATTAAGCGATTTCCATAGCATTCGGATTAACAAACAATGGCGGATAATCTTCCTTTGGGACAACGGAAACGCAAGCGAAGTAGAAATAATTGATTATCATTAAAATGGAAAAAATGGAAAAATTAGCAAATGTACATCCTGGTGAAATTTTGTTTTACGAATTTCTTGAACCACTTCAAATTACCGCGTATCGACTTTCAAAAGATTTGAAAATACCACAAACAAGAATTTCAGAAATCGTAAAAGGAAATCGCAGAATAACAGCAGATACAGCTTTGCGGTTGAGTAAATATTTCGGTAATTCTGCCAAATTCTGGCTTGGGCTTCAAGATGATTATGATATCGAAGAAGAGGAAGAAACAAAGAAATCGGAACTCAGCGAAATCAAACATTTCAAAAATAAAAATGTCGCCTAATAACTATAGATATCAAATAGTGCAATTAGTGTTTAATCGAAAGATTTTTGTCTATTTGCAAAGTCGCCAAATATTTTGATTTACGACTGTCGTTTTTATTTTATATTTTGGTAGTCGTAGTCCTGCGGTGGGTATTAAAAGAGAAGAATTAAAACAAAATACAAAAGATTTGGCTATGTGATATATTGGGAGGACATCGCTTGTTTGCCCCGCACGGCATATAGCTGAAACGTTGTGGTGCTTCAAAAAATAATACATGAAAAAGTAATCATTAGATCAATGACAAAAGGGTTTGTGAAAGTAATTGAGTGCTTTGATATAACTGGAATCGGGCTTCTGACTGAATTACAACATAATGAAAATGGAATTCCACCAGATACTGTAATTGTTGACTTGAATACTGAAACAAATTGGGCTATAGCGAAAAGGGTTCTCTCTAGAACACTTCGGATTATAGATTCTGAAATTATATTCGATTGCGAAACTAAATCTGAAGACATAAGTAGTTCATATAAAACACAAAAAGATCGAGAAATAGCAATTGAAAAAGAATTGGAAAGAAGAAAAAACGGGATTTATTGGTATTTACTTGAGCCAGAAATTAGAACAGAATTAAAAATAAAATGAATTCATATCAATGTTCTGAAAGAACTGGATTTGTGGAAGTCGAACTAATTAGTGACAAAAAATAAACAATAAAAAGCGAAGCTCAAATAGTATTGAAAAGCGGGATTAAGAATATGAATACTGGCGCTAACACCAGTAACCGTTATACAACCTTATAGTTTTCCAAAAAATGATTCAGATTAAATCCTTTTAAGTGCTTTTTATTTTTCTCCGAGACTTCTAAATCGCAAGGCGTACAGGTCTTGATATAGAGGATATAAAATCTATAAAGTCATTGTTAATAAAACATATTTCCCTCTTGTTATTGCTTCATTTTTTACCGGTTTTTGTGTAAGTTATGTCCCTTTTAACTTTTAAGCTATCTGCCTTAATGAACAAACCTATACTTGAAAAGAATCCTAAAAATACTATCTAAAATACTTCTTTTTGTGTTGCTCACCGGAGTAACTCAAATAGGAGGGATCGTGTATGTACTAAGCATGGTAATTACAAAAAGAAGTCCATGGAATTCGAAGTATAAGACTTGGGTCATTTTTATTGGAGTGTATGTAATCGCAACATTTTTAATCACCCCTTGGTTAGCACCATTTTTTGGAAGAGAGTGCGTAAAACATACCGCAGGGATAGCGCCTACAAATTATATGACGGTTGTATTCAATCGAAACTATGTACAGCCAAAGCTCAATGCAGTATTAGCTCAGGCTGAAGAAGAACTGCGGGGAACGGGTATTAAAATCTGTTATTTAGATGCAAATTTTCCATTTATAAATACGTTTCCACTGCTTCCGCATTTAAGTCATAATGATGGAAAGAAAATTGATCTAAGTATGATTTATGAAACCAAAGATGGGGAGCTCACCAATACACAAAAATCTAGAAGTGGCTATGGAGTATTTGAAGACCCTAAGTCTAATGAGTATAATCAAATTGAAAAATGCTTGAACGGTGGTTATATTCAATATGACTATCCAAAATATATAACTTTTGGTCGTATACATGAGCACTTAGTTTTTTCAGAACAAGGAACTCGTATTCTGATCAAAAGCATCTTGAAGACTAAATATTTAGGGAAACTATTTATAGAACCACATTTAAAGAAAAGAATGAGTCTGGTGGATCCTAAAATACGGTATCACGGCTGTAAGGCTGTTCGGCATGATGATCATATTCATATCCAGTTAAAATAAATATATAGGGCAATAGATAGTGGCTTGAAAAATACGTGTCATATATGATTTACCCTCGCTGTATAATAAATATAGCAGGTCTTTTGTGCAGGTCTGGGTTTTCGTTTTTCCAATCTTTAATGGTTTTGGTAACGATGTACTCCGTGGTTAAGGTAATGTCACAGGCAATACACAATAAAGTACTAGGGTGTAAAATACTTTTTAAATCGATAAGCATCTTATCATTTCGGTATGGCGTCTCTATAAAGAGTTGTGCTTGATTTTTATTTAACGATACTTTTTCAAGTTCTTTTAATGTTGCTTTACGTTCCGTTTTGTCAATTGGTAAATATCCATTAAAACAAAATTGTTGTCCGTTCATTCCGCTACTCATCATTGCTAGCGTAATTGATGATGGGCCGACTAATGGTACGACACGAATTCCTTTTTCATGTGCTAGTTTTACAACTTCAGCTCCAGGGTCTGCAATTCCAGGACATCCAGCATCAGATAATAACCCTATAGAAAATCCATCAGCACATGGTGCTAAATATTCAGGAATTTCACTGGTCTCCGTATATTTATTGATGGTATTGAGGTGTAAGCTACTTTGAGATTTACTCGGACTTACTTTTTTGATAAACCGACGGGCAGGTTTCTCATTTTCAACAATGTAATGATCAACTTCTTCTAATATTTTTTTAATGGATATGGGCAGTACTTCCAAAGGTACATCTTCACCCAATCGTGTTGGGATTAAGTATAATTTTCCTTGGGGTATAGTAGGTATTGTTTCTTCCATATTTTGATGTAAAGGCTAATATCTTTTATCATTTTGAATGTACAATAGATTCAAATGATAACAGGTATAAATATAATAAAAACTTTTAGACTCATTACGCATTATGTGGTATCGAATTTCAGATTTCGGTTGTCGGTTGTCAGTTGTCAGTTGTCAGTTGTTGGTTGTCAGTTGTTGGTGTTTTTAATCATAATTAGAATATAAGGGTTAGCTTTCCTTAGTTTTTTAACTTCCTAACTCCTGTATTCCATATTTGTATTTCTTATTTAGTTGATGGTTGATTGTTGTCAGTTGATGCGTTTTTATACTCCTAATTCGAATATAGCGGTTAACCTTTAACTTGTGTAAACCATGTCTCTTTACGAACAATGGTGGCTAACCTTTCTAATCATAATCCAATAACTCCTGACTTCTTAACTTCTAAAATCGTACTTCTTACTTCGGACACTTCGAATTTATAAAACCAACTTTTTAACAATATGAGTACAAGCTTCGTCTAAGAGTTGGTATACTTCTTCAAAGCCTTGGTCTCCTCCGTAATACGGATCAGGAACATCAAGATTTTGTTGAGGATGACTTTCGTTTAATATTAATTGTACTTTGTTTTTGTCTTCTTGGTGTCTTGCTAATTTTATAATATTGGTATAGTTTTCATTGTCCATAGCATAAATATGGTTGTACCTATCAAAGTGCTGTGCTGTGAATTGGGCAGCTTTTTGAAGTGAAATGTCAATATTGTAATGCTTAGCAATGTTTATAGAGCGTTGATCTGGTTTTTTGCCAATATGATAGTTGCTAGTGCCACAAGAAGCTATTTGGAATTGAGTGGGGTCTAATTTGGATTGTAAGATGCCTTCCGCCAAGGGAGAGCGACAGATATTGCCTAAACATACCATTAAAATTTTTGTAGCCATCGTGTTCTGTGTTTATGAGTTTCAAAAATAGTCAAAAGGATATACTTTGTGTCAGTTCGGTATTTAAAACAGTTAAAGAGTGAGTAGTACTATTAACTTAAAATCAGTAGGGTTAGAAATCCATAGGACCGCCAATAAAATATTTTGTATGCGCATTTTGCTTGACGTTAAAAATGGAAGTTT
The DNA here is from genome assembly GCA_937951135.1 of uncultured Aquimarina sp. Classification (GTDB taxonomy): domain Bacteria; phylum Bacteroidota; class Bacteroidia; order Flavobacteriales; family Flavobacteriaceae; genus Aquimarina. The sequence goes on from CALFCI010000013.1 coordinate 5,236, forward strand.
CTGAATCAGGGTGATATTAAGTTGTCAAGAAATAAGGAGATAGCGTTTTAAAACAACCGATTATAAGGTGAGTTTTTTATTAAGATCCTCTACGTATTTTTTAAACTGTTTGTCTGTAGAAGATAGGTTGTCTACTGTTTTACAGGCGTGTAATACCGTGGCGTGATCTCTTTTTCCAATTTGAGTGCCAATACTGGCTAAAGATGCTTTGGTTAGCTTTTTAGCAAAAAACATTGCCAGTTGACGCGCTTGTACAATATGGCGCTTTCTGGTTTTGGATTGTAAGGTATCCACATCCATTTGGAAATAATCACTTACTACCTTTTGTATGTAGTCAATAGAAACTTCACGTTTGGTGTTTTTTACATAATTATCTACAATTGCTTTTGCTAAGTCAATCGTGATGTCTTTTTTATTGAATGAAGAGTGCGCAATTAATGAGATAATGGCACCTTCTAATTCTCTAATATTCGTTTTGATGTTGTTCGCTAAAAATTCAATAATATCTTCAGGCATTTCTACGCCATCGCGATACAGTTTGCTTTTAATAATAGATACTCTAGTTTCAAAATCAGGTTGGTGCAATTCTGCAGACAGTCCCCATTTAAAACGAGATAGTAAACGCTGCTCTATATCTTGCATGTCTACAGGAGCTTTATCACTCGTCAAAATAACTTGTTTGCCATTTTGGTGTAAGTGATTAAAGATGTGAAAAAATACATCTTGTGTTCCCGCTTTACCGGATAGTAATTGAATATCATCTACGATAAGCACATCGATAATTTGATAAAAATGAATAAAATCATTTCGATTATTCTTTTTAACAGATTCTATATATTGCTGTGTGAATTTTTCAGCAGAGATGTATAAAACAGTTTTCTCTGGATAATTATCTTTAATATTAACACCGATAGCGTGAGCTAAATGTGTTTTTCCTAAACCAACTCCTCCAAAAATTAATAATGGATTAAAAGAAGTTCCTCCAGGTTTGTTGGCAACAGCCATTCCTGCAGAGCGCGCTAATCGATTAGATTCTCCTTCTAAGAAGTTTTCAAAGTTATAGCTAGGATTTAATTGTGATTCTATTTTAACGTTTCGAATACCAGGAATAATAAAAGGATTTTTAAGCTCTGGACTTTTACTTCGTATAGGGACATCAATTTCTTGCGAATGAACACCAGTTCGCTGTGTACTTGGGATTTGTTCCGTAAACGGTTTTTTATTTCCGTACGTATTTTCCATTTTGATCACATAGACCAATTTAGCGTGTTCTCCAAGTTCTCGGGTAAGCGATACTTTAAGTAAGTTTACATAATGTTCTTCTAGCCATTCATAAAAAAACTTGCTAGGTACTTGAATGCTCAGTGCGCCATCAGTAAGCTTTACAGCTTTGATAGGGTCAAACCAGGTCTTATAGGCTTGGGGAGTAATGTTGTCTTCAATAAAAGACAGGCAATTATCCCAGACTGATTGCGCAGTTAGATTCATGTATTATTTTGGTTTTTTTTATTGACTTTAATGTCAGAAGAATTTTAAAAATCTTCTTACTTTTTTGCTTCACAAATATGTGAACAAAAAACGTAATAAAAAATTAAAATGTTGTTGAATGTTAATTATTTTTTTTGCATACTTTGATTGCTTTACGATCTACAGCCTCATATTAATCTTTTATCTATAAAATATGTTAATAAACTCAGAAACATTATTAAGAGTCCGGTACGCTGAAACGGATCAGATGGGGGTTGTCCATCATGCTAACTACGCGAAATACTTAGAGTTGGCGAGAATACATTGGTTAGAGGAATTAGGGGTTTCTTATAAGGGTATGGAGGCGCAAGGGGTTATGCTTCCGGTAGTTGCGATGGAATTTAAGTTTAAAATATCGGCATATTTTGATGATAAATTGACTATTAAGACAATGCTTAGGAAAATACCTACAGTTCGAATTGTTTTTGATTTTGAAATCTATAATTCAGAAAAAGAATTGTTAACAACTGCAACCACAACATTGGTTTTTATGGACAGTAAAACCCGAAAACCAATCCCATGTCCAGCATATTTGATCACTATAATTAAAAATGCAAACCAAGAATAATTCTTATGGTTTTTGAGATAAAAAGGTGAAAATTTATAGCCTTTTAATAGTTACCCCATATATACTTGTAAAATCACCCTCGGCTTGAGTTGCCATGCCTTTTCGAACCTTGATATAGAGTTCACATTGTACGGTTAGATTTTGTTGAGTGATTTTAAATTGATGCATCTTAATCATGCGCATTACTGTGTTCATGTTTTTATATTCAAAAGAGAGTATAAATTCTATATCAATGGTTTTAGTAAGCAGAGGTGCAGCCTCTATTGTTAGTTTTGCTGTCGTTTTGTACGCATTAATTAATCCACCAACTCCTAGTTTCACACCTCCAAAGTATCGAACCACAATGATTAATATATTAGTAACACCATAGGATTGGATTTGTCCATAGATAGGCGAGCCAGCTGTGTTAGAAGGTTCTCCATCATCACTACTTTTGTACGTTATTTCTTCGGTTCCTAGTTGCCAAGCATAGCACCAATGGCGTGCAGCATGATGCTCTTTTTTAATTTGAAGTAATCGTGCTTTTACATCTTCTCTGCTACGAATAGGATAGCTGTATCCAAAAAACTTACTGTTTTTGTCCTTAAACAATGTTTCTGGCCCAGGAGTATCGATAGTAATATAGGTGTCTGTAGGCTTCATTACTATTATTGAATAGAAAATGTAATAATAATGATACTAAGTATCGCTAAACCAATACCAATTGTGTTTTTGGTGTATAGCTTTTCTTTAAAAAAGAAAACGCCTGCAAGTGTTGAGACTAGTAACACGCATACATTGTTAATAGTGAAAACAGTAGCGCTATCCATACGTTCACTTCGTAGCGCTTGTAGTAAGAAATAAATAGAATAATAATTGGGAACCCCTAGTGCAATACCCGCGATACTATCTCGTAATGTGATTTTTGTAGTGCCCTTATAATATTTATACCCTAGAATAAGGGTTCCGATACTTGCTGCTGCGCCAAAAATAATAGCAGAAAATAGTGAAGTATCTTGTGGAGCGACATGTTGGTTTTCGAAATACTTTAAACTGGCATCAATAATTCCACTACCTATAAATACCAGTATCGGAAAAATGAGGTTCTTTTTTTGAAAAGCAGTCGTTGATGGTTTTGTAGCGGTAAGATATACCGCGATAAGCGCAATACCAATTCCGGTGATTTTTAAAAAATTAGTATCTTCCTTATATAACCATATACCAATAAGTACAGGAATAGCGATACTCATTTTACTGGCTACAGCGGCTACAGAAACTCCGTTTTTTTGAGTCGTGAGCGCCATTAGATTAAAAATAAGAATAAAAAATGCTCCCATGGCTATAGCACCAAAAAACCAAGTGTACTGTGTGATGCTCTCAAAGCTTGGGATCATAGGGGCAGATAGTATTCCACAAATACATGCTACATAGTAGTTCACAGTAATTGCTTGTGCAGTATCAATAATATATTTTGAAAATAGTTTGAATAGGATAAAAATCAAACTTGTAGTACAAATACTTAATAGTAAGTAACTCAAAACAGTTCAGATTTGATTGTAAATAATTCAGTTATATCTTCGCATTTTGGGTCATTATTCCAAACATGAATGCCTAATGAAGCTGCTACATCTGTGTTTTCTGAAGTGTCATCAATAAATAAGGTTTCTGAAGGAATAAGGTGGTGTTGCTGAAGCACAAATTCAAAAATATCTTTGTTGGGTTTTCTGAAGTGAATTTGATGAGATAGATAAAAGCTATCAAAACAAACTTTGAAATCATCAAAGAATGGAATGTGTTTTATAATCCAATCGATATGTAGTGCATTGGTGTTGCTTAATAAAAGTAGTTGGAAGCGTTCTTGTTTTACTAGTTGCTGTAAAAAGTGTAATCGGTGTATTGGAAAATCTAGTAAAATAGCATTCCAAGCGGCTTTAATTTCGGTTTCTGAAGCTTTTGGTAACAAGGCGTTACAGGAACGAATAAAGGTATCGGTCGATATTTGACCGGTTTCATACTGGTCATTAATTAGTTTTAATTCATGAGTAGAAATGCCCCCAAGTGCTGTAAATGCTTTTGATGTTGCTGTTTTGTCTAGATTTATGAATACATCTCCAAAATCAAAAATGATGGTTTTGATCATTTGTAGTATAGGTTTAACATGTCTTTTAAAAGCTGTTGTGTTGTGGTGCTCTTTGCATCTAGCGTGGGAGCTGGAATACCTTCATGTAGCGCGGTTGCCCCGGTAAATACTCTTGCTTCATCCCATCTGTCGGCATCAATAAAAGCTTGTAATGTTTGTGCTCCTCCTTCAATAAGTACGGAATGGATATCATGTTGATGTAGTATGCTACAAATTTGATCTACGATATCTGTAGGTGCAGTAGCATTCACTTTTTCGAAAATAAGATGATGTTGATCTTGTCTTTGGTCGGTATGTGCTGTAATTACAATGGTAGGGACGCTTTGGTTCAAAACAGCACTATCATTAGGTAGACTAGCCTTTTTGTTAATAATAATTCGAGTAGGATGATTCCCGTCCCAATCTCTAAGGGTTAGTTTTGGATTGTCTTGGAGTACTGTAGTACTGCCGACTAAGATACTTTGTTCTTCTGCCCTCCATTTGTGCACGAGTTGTCTAGAATAGGTATTGGTTATCCATACAGGAGCTCTGTCATTTCGTTGTTTAGGAGCAATATATCCATCACTAGAAGCCGCCCATTTTAAAATAATATAAGGGCGTTTTTTGGTATGAAAGGTAAAAAACCGTTTATTGAGTGCCAGGCATTCATCTTCTAAAACGCCAACAGTAACATCGCATCCTGCTTGTATCAATTTTTGAATTCCTGTTCCTGCGACTTTAGCAAAAGGGTCTACGGTACCAATGACAACCGTTGGGATTGCTTTTGCGATAATCAAATCACTACACGGAGGTGTTTTTCCGTAATGACTGCACGGTTCTAAGCTTACGTAAATAGTAGCTTTTTTTAATAGGCTCTGATCCTGTACTGATGCAATAGCTGCTACTTCGGCATGTGGTTCTCCAGCTTTGTAATGCCATCCTTCTCCAATAATTTTAGCATCATGTACGATAATACTACCTACCAAAGGGTTCGGATAGGTAGTGCCCATTCCGTTTTTTGCCAATTGCAGGCATCTTGCCATATAGTGTTCATGATGCTTCATGGCGCTATTTAAGACTTATGTTTTGTTTTTCTTCTATGGTATACGGGTATGAAAAACTACCTAGATGGTATCTAAGTTTACCTTTGTATTGTATCTGTAGCGAATCTGTTGTTAATACATTTAGGATGTTCCCTAAAAATCCTTTTTTGTTTTTAGCATAAATCTGTGCTAAAGAAAATTGGCCTTGTAACGGGATCGTAAACTCTGCTCGTGCCGGAACATCAAATTCTTGAGAAGAAACAACTCCCACATCAATATCATCCACAAAGATATGCAGATCCTCTATGGTAACTTTTCCTTTTAAAATATTAGGATTGTTAAAG
>CALFCI010000014.1 GCA_937951135.1 uncultured Aquimarina sp.
CCGTTTAGAGACCAGCCCTAATGGCGAAGCCGAAAATACAATCAAATGCCCAAAATGATATTCCCCTCGAGCAGTAGGGCGTATGCTGTATTCGATTTCTCGTTGTGCAGATGGCGCTAGTTTGCTCGTCATAGAAAAATCACGCTGTTGAAGCTGTACCGGTACTTCATCTATGATTTTAAGTGTTGTAGGGAACGGATAGCGGTTTAAAAGCGTAACCATTATAGGGTTCTCATCACTATTGGATAATTTTTCAGGTAGGATTCTTTCTGCGTGTATTCCTGTTGGAGTACGGTACAGTAAAAAAATATCAAATGCAACACTTCCTAACCAAACAAAAAATGCAAGCTTTGCAATCCACAATAGATTCGGAAAGAAATAGGCAAGCATAAAGAATACTGCAATCAAAAAGAGCAGGATAAACGTTCTTGTTTGTATATATAATGATTTGATCAGCGTCTTCACTATCTTGGGATTTCAATAGTTTCGATAATTTGTAGGATTACCTTTTCTGTAGTAAAACCTTCCATCTCGCGTTCTGGTGTTAATTGTAACCGATGTCCTAATACATGAGGCGCTATTTTTTTAATATCATCTGGAGTTACAAAGTCACGTCCTTGTATGGCAGCCATAGCCTTAGAAGCATTCATAATGGCAATCGATGCCCTTGGTGATGCTCCTAGATATATATAGGAATTGGTACGGGTAGCATCAATAAGTGTAGCAATGTATTCCAATATGTTTTTTGCGATAACAATCGTTTTTATTGTCTCTTGATAGGCTTCAATTTGTGTTGCATTTAAGATGGCAGGTATCGTATCCATAGCATTTCCACTTTTACGCTCATGGTGCCCTTCTAGGATTTGTATTTCTTCCGCTAAAGAAGGGTAAGGAACTTTAATTTTAAATAGAAAACGATCCAGTTGCGCCTCAGGTAGGGCATAGGTGCCTTCTTGCTCTATTGGGTTTTGTGTCGCAAAGACTAGAAACGGAGGTGGCATGGTATAGGTCACGCTATCGATAGTGATTTGTCGTTCTGCCATCACTTCAAATAAAGCAGCCTGTGTTTTTGCTGGAGCACGATTAATTTCATCAATTAAAATAACATTAGAGAATATCGGTCCTTTCTTATATTCAAACTCCGAGGTTTTCATGTTGAATATTGAAGTTCCCAAGATATCACTAGGCATTAAATCGGGTGTAAATTGAATACGACTAAAATCGACATTCATTGTTTTTGCCAGTGCTTTTGCAGTTACTGTTTTGGCAACTCCCGGCACTCCTTCGATCAAGGAATGCCCATCGGCAAGAATAGCAATAATTAACAATTCAATCATTTCATGTTGTCCAATAATCACTTTCCCTAATTCTGTTTTCAGGGTCGTTACGGCTTCTTGTAATGCAGAAAGCTCAATTCGGGTATTGAATGCTAAAGGGTTTTCGTTTGTTTCTTCCATAATCTATAACGTAAATGCTTCTATTTTTTTGTGCAGGGTACTCACATCAGTTTCACTGTGTTGTGTTTGTTGTTGTAGCTGCTTTATATAATCGATTAGTGCTTTGGTATCAGCCACAGCATGGCCTGTTTTTGCAGCAAGCTTTGTGCTGAATTCGTCATTTAGATGTGTGGTATCTAGGTAACAATGGGTTCGGATGCGTTCTAAAAAATAAGTGATTTTTTGTGTGATAATAGAACGGTATGCCTGATGCTGAACATATAAACTTCCTATAGTCTGGGTAAATGCCAAAGTATCATTGGGCAGTGGCGGGATTACAGGAATAATGCGTTGTTCTCGTTTTCCTCTGAATAGCACATAACATAACAGCCCAATGCCAAGGATATAATAGGCCCATTGTAAAGGAGCTTGTGCCAATACAAATCGCAACGGAGACTCAATATATTTTCGTCCATCCTTAAGGTAATCATCCCAGTAATAGGAGGGATGTGTTAAAAATGAAAGTGTAGCTGCGGCATACTGACTAGTATGCTCTTGGAGCATGTAATAATTGGTATAGGCTTCAGGCAATGTACTGAGGTATAGCGCTCCTTTGCCTTCTTTAATTGTAATAAAATTAATTTGATCCACAGCCTGCTGCATATCCGATTTGTAATATCCTAAAGCTTTAGTTTTGGTAGTGTCAAAGCTCTTAAAAACGGTTTTAAAGATTCTTTTTTTAAATGCCGCTAAGGTATCTTTCGGAATGTGAGGTGTAAAAAATACAGGGTGTACAGCTTCTTCTGTAAGTTGATACTCCGTTTCCGTTTCAATAGCCAAAGAGTCTTGCAATATCTTGCCAAATGAATTGGCTGCTATAAAAACAGTATTGCCACGACGTACATAGGTCATCAATTGGTTGTAGGATTGTGTATCAAAATCAATAGCCGAATTTATAAATATATAGCTGCTACGCACCGTATTGGTATCTGTGGTAGAAAGAAAAGTATATGGAGAGCTGTTTACGATATCAATAGTTTCAATATGTGCGGCATCCTGAAGTTCACTATACAGCACATAACTTCCTAAAGGAATTTTATCCGAAGCCGTGAAACTGTTTACCCAATCTACAGGTTGAGGAGTGATAATCTCGATAACAATAATGAGAAGTATCACAAAGCCAAAGATGCTAATAACAAGTTTTGATCGTTTATCCATCTGTTTTCAGTAGTGTAAATAGGTGATCAAAAGAGGGCTTAAGTTGAGTGTATTGCGTATCATTTACCTCAAACTCGCCATAGCATGCATGTTCATAGATATACGATACACGAGTGAAATTTTGACGTAGGGTTGCATCTGTAATTTCATGGATATAATTGGCATTTGTTTTATCCACATGATACTCAATATGATGATTTGCAGAAAGCTCTCGTAATGTTTTAAGATATAAGTATCGAATCGCTACATGATATTGTTTTTGAGCTAACGCATTTTGAATTAAGGTATCAAAATCAACGGTATCAATCTGTTCTTCATTAATCGTAATAGGCGCTACATTTTTGCTAGGTTTTGTGAAAAAGGAAGCTACTTCTCTACCCATAAATACACGAAGGCATAGATATATCGCTAGTAGAATCAAAATACTATAAATGATTGTTCTAGTAATCTCAGTAGCCTCTGGTGATATGTTTACTCCAAAAGTATCCCGCATCCCGTCTAGAATCCAGTTTATGGCGCGTGCCAAAAAGTTTTGAGCTTCCTCTTCAGTATGGTCATACTCAAAAGCATCACCACTATATTTTTGAGCTAAATCATTTGTAAAAGGATGAATAGACACTGCGCTACTGTCTAGAGTAACTTGTGGTGTATCCTCTTGAGCGCCTAAATATATAGGAAAACAAAACAGCAGTATGCTAAAAGAGTGTTGTAGTTTATTCACCTTCTCCGATTTGGCTTATTTTTTCGCGAGTATTCTCATTGTACATCTCTTCATGTGTAGCGTAATACAATAGCCCGTTTATAAATTGGGATAATGACTGGGAGAACGTTATAATAATTAAAAAAATACAGACTCCTATGGTGTATACAATTTTAGCCGTTATAGAGGTTGTAATATCAGTTCCACCTTCTATACTAATATAAGAATAAGCACCTATAAGTATTCCTGGTATTGTAATTAATAATAATAGCAATATCCCTACTAACATTCCTAAAATGAAATTGACTCCTACACATTTCCAAAAGTTGGCTTTAACTAAAGCCCAACCTTCAATAAAAGCATCGCTCGGACTTTTATTTTCATTTAATAGAATCATAAATGATATGCCCAACCATGAGGTCATTCCAAACATAACAGCATATTGAACTAACATTCCTAATACAGGAATAAATGCAAGGATCATAGATATCACCATATACCCAATATAAATTACAAATAGTAATAACATGAAGATCAAAATATCACCAATATTTGTGGTGATACGATTCCATACCTTTTCTTTATCCTCAACACTATTTTGATCCTCAACATATTGAATCATATACGAAGATGCTAAACTATAATTGAGTGTACCTACAGCAATAAAGACGATTAAAAATAAAAAACCAGCAATTCCTAAATAGATATAGTATTCTTCGTTTAAAGCTTCACTTGAACCAGTGGTGACATTTGCTAATCCCATAAACCCAGAAACGAGTAAATAACTAACCACTAATAATGCAATCATAAAGATCCCATTGTAACTAATAAATATATTAGCAAAACTCTTGAAGTTTTGTTTTAAGAAATCGAAATATAGAGAAATGATATCTCCTAAATCTCTTTGTTGTCTAAGTTCGTGATAGGTGTTATTGTGCTCCATATAATTTGTTTAGTCTAAACGGGTAGATAATATAATAAAAAACAATTAAAAACAGCGAGCTGAGGATAATTGTCGCTGCAAGCCATGTTGGCATATTTGAATATCGGGTGATGAATCCTTCAATAAAACCGGCAATGATAAAAAAAGGAAGTGTACTTACCACAATTTTTAATCCATCTTTAGCCCCTTTCATAAAGGAGGTTCTTCTAGAAAATGTTTTTGGAAATAAAATACTATTCCCCATGACCATACCTGCGCAACCTGCAATGATAATTACAGAAATTTCTATAGTACCATGTAGCCATATTGCCATAGAAGCTTCGAACAATACTCCTTTGGTATAAAAAAAAGTGATAAATGCACCGAGCATGATTCCATTAGAAAATAAAATATAGCCAGTACCAACAGATGTAATCACCCCAAAAGCATACGCCAAAAATGCTACGCGTATGTTATTGATCGTAATGCCTAAAAAAGAACCCACCATACTACCACTTTTATAAATGCCAGTAGGGTCGCCCTTGGCAATATTGTTTAGCGTTTCATTTACATACGCATCACCTAGAATCAATCGTACAAAAGAGGTGTCATATAAAGCCGATAATGTACCAATACCACAGGCGACTATAAAAATAAGGAAGGTATAACCCAATGTTTTTTGATGTTGGAAAAAAAATAAAGGAAATTCAGTTTTCCAAAAAGAAATGATTCTGTTTTTGGATTCTTTTTTTGTACTATAGATTTTTTGATGGGCTTGTGAAGCAATAGAATTCAGATACAATAAGGTCTTACTATCAGGGTAATAAGTCTGTGCATAAGACAAATCATTAGTCAATTGGATATACGAATCGGCAAGAGCATCTGGAGAAAGTGTATTATTTTTTGTGATTGCGTGTTCAAAAGCAATCCATTTTTCTTTATTTTGTTTTACAAAAGCAGCTTCCCGCATATTTTTTTATTAGGTTTAACACTAGAATTGGAATCCCATATGGCAAATATAGCAATCAATACGGCACAAAATGTAAACCTTCACTACAAAACAGTTAGTATTGGAGAACGAATGCTTGCTTTTTTGATTGATGGAGCCTTATTCTCCCTATACTTCTATGTCGTAAGTCTAATCACAAGTGTGTTGGGCATGGTGTTTAGTGATTCCTGGACTGTATTTGGATTACAATCCTTATTACTGCTTCCAGTTATGCTATACTCCTTATACATGCATATTTTATTTAATGGTAGGACATTGGGTAAAATTATTTTGAAAATTAAAGTAGTCAGAGTCGATGGAACACCGGTACATTGGAGTACTTATGGAATTCGTTGGATGTTACGAATTGTCGATATCTGGTTATTTACAGGAGGAGTAGGTATCCTTAGTATTTTGTTTTCAGATAAACGACAACGTATTGGTGATGCCGCAGCAGGAACTATAGTAATTAGTACCAAACAAAACGTAAAGGTATCTCATACGATTCTAGAAGATATAGAAGAGGAATACCAACCCGTATTTTTAAATGTAACCATCCTTTCAGATAAAGATGTTCGATTGATAAAAGAGACCTATCTCATCGCTAAAAAATCACAAGATTTTAAAACACTCACAGCATTACGGAAAAGAATAGAAACCGTATTAGGAATCACATCTACCTTGTATGATCAACAATTTATTGATACCATCCTTAAAGATTATAACTTTTTTACACAGCAGTAGGTGTTGGTTTTTAGTTGTCAGTTGATGGTTGATGGTTGATGGTTTTTTTTAATCGTAACTCTACAATCGTAATTCGTAAATCTATTTTAGTTGATGGTTGATGGTTGATGGTTGATGGTTTTGGAATTTAAATGTAGTTTTTAGCGATTAGCTCTTAGTCTTTAACTTCCTGTACTTCGAAATAGCGCTTAGCTTTCTTGAATTCGTAATTTGTAAATTCGTTCTTTTAATGTAGTTGATGGTTGATCGTTGTTAGTTTTTTTAATCCTAATTCGAATATAACGGTTAGCCTTTCTTAATTTTTTAACTTTGTACTTTGTACTTTGTACTTCCCACTTCAATCAGCATCAATTATTTAATAATCTCCGCTTTTATAAATACATTTTCTAAAGGCCATTCACTTTCATCTACCGGTAGCTTTGAAATTGTATCTGCAACCTTCATTCCTTCAAGTACTCTTCCAAAAATAGTATGCTCTTTATCTAAATGATGTGATACCCGACCGTTAACAACAATAAAAAACTCATAAGGATTAGAGCCATCAGATGGATTGTCTACCCACTGTTTTGCTGCAGCTAATGCTCCTCTAGTATGAGTTAATGATGGTAGTTGTTCTTGCGGAATTTTATACTCTCCAATGATGCGGCGTAATCTTCCAGATTCTTTTCGGTCACTATTTCCACCCTGAATAAGAAAACCTTTGGAAACACGATAAAAGAAGGTTTTATCAAAGTATTTTTCTTTAACTAAGTGAATGAAATTAGCCCGATGCAGCGGAGTTTCATTGTATAATTCTAAATCAATAACACCAAAGGTTGTGGTGATGCGTACTTGCGTTTCTTTATGTTCCTTTCCATAAGCCGTTAAAAACTCACGTACATTTTGATTTGTGATTTTAACAGGTACGGTATCGGTTGTAGTATCTAAAGTATCTTTTAGGGGACTTACCTTTTTTTGTTCAGGGGTAACTTTAGAAGTTTCCTTTTTTTCTGGAGTAGCGGTATTTTTTTTAGAATGTGTATCTTCACAATTTGTGAATAAAAGGATACTTACTAAAGAAAAAACAAGACAAATTTTGATATATGACATTTGAAACATTTAATAGTTTAGTACCAAAAATAGAAAAAATGTCGGTATCTGGAGCATCATCTCATAGTATTATGGTTCCGGAGTTTAGAAAAAAGCATCTAGATCGTCTAAATAGTACTGTCCTAAATCCACGTCATGCCGCAGTACTTATGCTTTGTTACCCTAAAAATGGAGTGGCGTATTTGGCTTTAATTTTAAGACCTACTTATGAAGGTACACATTCTGGTCAGGTGGCATTGCCTGGAGGTAAAGTTGAATCTTTTGATATCGATTATAAAGCGGCAGCCTTACGAGAAACTGAAGAAGAGATAGGAGTGACGTTGCAATCGGTAACGGTCTTAAAACCCCTTACAAAGGTATACGTTCCACCATCAAATTTTTGGGTACATCCTTTTTTAGGAATGACCACTACGACTCCCCATTTTAAACTTCAGGAAGAAGAAGTCGCCGAAATTATAGAAGTGCCTTTAGCCGAATTATTAGATGATACGTATACCACTACTCAAAATATATCAACATCTTATGCCTCCGATATTGAGGTACCATGCTTTAAACTAAAAGGTTATACTGTTTGGGGGGCTACAGCAATGATGTTGAGTGAACTTAAAACCTTGTTAAACATGAGTATCGTAGACTAATTTTGTATATTCGCCTATTATAAAAAATAATATTTTACTATTTCTTCATAGTAAAGAGTGCTATTTCTATAGTTGTAATGCCGAACCAATAGGAGTAAGGTGTTGAATAGCAATTCATCTATATAGAAGATAGATTACCTATCATAAATTTAAAACAATTATGGGATTGTTAAAACGAAATCCTTTTGGACATATCATATTAATTAAAAAATGGCTGATCCGTATTTTAGGAATCTTAAGTCATAGACGCTACAGAGGGTTTAATGAATTACAAATAGAAGGCAGTGATATTATTAAAGAGCTGCCAGCGACCAATGTACTTTTTGTATCGAATCATCAAACGTATTTTGCAGATGTAGTGTCTATGTTTCATGTTTTTAATGCCAGTTTAAGTGGCCGTGTAGATTCAATAAAGAATATAGGGTATATCTGGAATCCAAAAGTAAATATGTACTATGTAGCAGCAAGAGAAACCATGAAAGCGGGTCTTTTTGCACGTATTTTAGCGTATGCAGGTTCTGTTAGTGTAGAACGCACATGGAGGTCAAAAGGGACAGATGTCAATAGACAGGTGAAAATGAGTGATATTACCAATATTTCTAAAGCATTGGATGATGGTTGGGTAATTACTTTTCCGCAAGGAACAACGACACCGTTTAAGCCTATACGAAAAGGAACAGCTCATATTATACGGCATTATAAACCTATTGTTGTACCTATTGTTATAGATGGGTTTCGACGTTCTTTTGATAAAAAAGGAGTTCGAATTAAGAAACGAGGGATATTACAATCTATGGTAATCAAACCCCCTATGGAATTTGATTATGAAAATGATACGGTAGAAGAGATTATTTATAAATTGGAACATGCAATCGAGCAACACTCTTCGTTTTTGAAAGTAATTTCAAAAGAAGAATTGGCAGCAGAAGAAGAGCTGAATAAACAAAGACAATGGGAGTTTTAGTTTT
>CALFCI010000015.1 GCA_937951135.1 uncultured Aquimarina sp.
AAGCGTCTTAAACTTTAGAAATCATAAGTATTTAATTTATCCCGGATTATCTATCCTTCATGACCAGATTTTAGCACAAAATCCGAGTTAAAAAATATTTTATAAAAAAATTACGTGTAATCCGTATTTAAATCGTCTTTATTATAGAAGTGGTTTAACTTTTGAAATGTCCTAACTAAAAAATATTATAAAAACACAGTAAGTCCCACGTCAAAAAAATAGCACAAAAAACAGATGCTCGAAAAGCAATTAAATTATATAATCATATTTCTTATCCATAGCTGTTTTATCACAGTCCTCTGGTAAAAATGAAACTTATGTACTTGCCATAGAAAAAGTACAAAATTTCGAACTTACTGGGGATCTTATATTAGAAAAAAATAACACCACTAATCAAAGAAGTAAGAATATGCATGCTGAAAAAAAAATAGATAAAAATATGCAACGGACCAAAGATGTGATCTCTGAGTTTTTTCTAAACGCAGAAAAGAACATCCTGCTACCCGTTGTGGTTGGATTCGATATTGATGAAAACAATAATCGAATATGGGTCTGTAGTAATGATTTTAGCACTGGAGACTTCAGAGTCACCGCAATTGATTTAATATCGGAAGAAGCTACTGTATCTTTTGATAAAGATCATATTAAAGGTGCCCCTAAACCATTTAACACCTTTTTTAATGATGTTGTTACTGACGATTTCGGAAATGCATATATAATCAATTCTTATAACAATACAATAATTAAAGTCTCAGCAGATTTATCTAATGTGAGAACATTCACTACTGATTTCCCAAATGCTCCAGAAGGAAAATCATATACTTTTAATAGTATTCGAATTACACCAGATGGAAAAACTTTAATGGTAAACTTTTTTACCAATACCGAAGAATCCATAACTGGACTATTCCAAATTAATATGAGTAAGGAAGAAAATATCGCTATTCATTTTTATAGTAATGAAAAAATAAACTTTAACAATGCTAGTAGTAATGAACTTTCTTTTATAAATCGAAAAAAAATCGTGGGATGTTACCACTAAAAGCTAAAGACTCTATTCCTTTTATAGGAAGAATAATACTCACACAATTTAGTGTTCTTGGAGTTCCGTTTAACACCTTGAACTACTATATAACTAATATCTTCTTTTTTTCTTTCCACCCCAGTAGAGAAAAGTTAGAAGAGTATTAAGACCTATCTGTTGAACACCGCAGATAAATTTTATGTACATAATTAATGCCTTCTTTTTTCTTTTTCCCGAATGGAGAGCGATTAGAAGCGTATTAAGACTGATCTGTTCCACCATAACAGGTAGGTTTTTATGTACATAGTAATATCTTCTTTTTTCTTTCCACCCCGGTAGAGAGAGATGAGAAGGTTATTAAGGTTTATCTGCTGAACACCGCAGATAAATTTTATGTACATAATTAATGCCTTCTTTTTTCTTTTTCCCGAATGGAGAGCGATGAGAAGCGTATTAAGATTTATCTGTTCCACCATAACAGGTAGGTTTTTATGTACATAGCAATGTCTTCTTTTTTCTTTCTACCCGGATGGAGAGCTATTAGAAGAGTATTAAGGCCTATCTGTGATGGTGGAACAGATCGGTTTTATGTACATAAGTAATGTCTTCTTTTTTCTTTCCTCCTGAATGGAGAGCGATGAGACGATTATTAAAACTTATCTGTTCGACCATAACAAGTAGGTTTTTATGTACATAGTAATGTCTTCTTTTTTCTTTCCACCCGGATGGAGAGAGATGAGACGATTATTAAGACTTATCTGTGATGGTGGAACAGAGCGGTTTTTGTACATAATTAATGTCTTCTTTTTTCTTTCCTCCTGAATGGAGAGCGATTAGAAGAGTATTAAGATTTATCTATTCCACCATAATAGGTAGGTTTTTATGTACATAGTACAATGTCTTCTTTTTTCTTTCCCCCCGGTAGAAAACAAGAAGAGTATTAAAACCTATCTGTGATGGTGGAACAGATAGGTTTTTTTTATGTTTTTTGACACTAGTGTCCACTTAAAAGAATATAGATCGCTTCGCTACAGGAATCAAGAGCCAAGACTTGTGCGTAAAAATATGATCATCAAGTTATTAAAAAAACATCAACTACAGATAAATGTACGTTACTCCTAAATGGAGTACAACTTTCTAATGAAATCAATTTAGAAGATAAAGACTGTTACGCTTTTAAAAGTAAGGGATATGAGAGTGTTTTCTTTTTTTTTTAGTGGACACTAATGGTTTTTTGATTAAAATTATTTTTTAACTACATTAACAGTCAACAACCTCGGAACAAGCTTACGAGGCATACAGCGGATAACCATTTTTAACATTTCGAGGCAAGCCTCAGAGCATTAAACTACACAATGCGGATTAAATGTTAAAAAAGTTAAACTAGACTTGTTCGATAACTCTTATATTCCGTACTTTAGTAATAAAAAATTGCTCCCCATGATGTATTTGATAATTGGCGGAATACTTTGTATTCTAGTTTTAGTTTTTATTTTCAAATTTTATAAAGAGAATCGCATTCTTACGGCAAAAAACAAAGAATTACTTTCGATGTATAAAGAAGCCGAAAGAAAATCAATACTGCGACAAGAATTCATAGCGACCTTAAGTCAAGAGTTACGAAGACCATTATACGGAATCATGGGATTAACAAGCTTATTATCAGATGACTTTCCTGACTTAAAAAACAATAAAAACATTAAATCTATAAAATTTTCTGGCGATTATTTATTGACATTAATTAACAATGTACTTCAAATAAATTATATTGAAAATGAATCGATTACTGTTAAAAACACAGCATTCGATTTAAAAGAAACCATGCAAAATTTAGTGCATTCTTTTAATTATGCTACCGATACCAGTGACAATACTTTACATTTCAATTTTGATTCTAAAATTACAACTGCTGTTCATGGTGACCCTTTAATCTTATCACAAATTTTGATGAATCTAATTAGTAATTCTTTAAAGTTTACTAGAAATGGAAATGTATATTTCTCTGTACATCAAAAAAAATCAACCGATACTGATGTTACCGTATCATTTAGCGTTACTCATGATGGGTATGAAGTATCTGCTGAAGATAGAGATTCTATTTACAAAGAATTTACCGTAGGGGAACAACGTGCCAAAAAAAGTTATTTAGGCACAGGAATTAACGCCACTATTGTTAAAAAACTAACCGCAGCATTACAAAGTGAGATTGTATTAGAAAATAATAAAGATAGTGGTTCAGAGTACACCTTTACTGTAGATTTTAAAACTAGTACTACTATTAAACCTATCGAAGAAGAAAAAGTAAATGAAAATACTGGATTAAAAGTACTAATCGTTGACGATAATAAATTGAATCTATTTGTTGTGGATAAGTTATTATCTAAAGAAAATTTTCAATGTACCACCATCGATAATGGTTTTGACGCTATTAAGTTGGCACGTAATTATACCTATGATGTCATTCTAATGGATATTAACATGCCTAAACTCAATGGTATTGGTACTACAAAAAAAATACGAGCATTTAATACCGAAACTCCTATTATAGCGTTAACAGCTGTAGATGTAACACAATTAAATAGACAAATTATTAAAGCAGGGTTAAATGATTATATTTTAAAACCTGTGGATAAAAATTTACTCTTGGATGTCATTCATAAAAATGTTGGGGTTACTGAAATATAAAATCGTATTAACAACATCAATATAAGGCTGGCTGGCTATTCATCTTTTTTAACTCTAAAACCCCTACTTATATTCAACCTTTTTTCGTATCTTATAGTCGCCTCAAAATTGACTAATGAAAAAAGTAATACTATTTATTACACTACTGTGTACATTAAATGCTATACACTCACAATCCAATAATTACACTGTAGAAAGCGGTAATAAAAAGAAGATATTTAATCGGAGTATCTTACCTATTGTGCTCATTACTTCAGGTCTTGTTTTATCTGGTAATGGTATAGAAAAATCTTTTCAAAAGGATATTAATGAATACACATCTGCTAACTTTTATACGACTATAGATGATTATACACGCTATGCTCCTATCGTTATGCTTTATGGAGCAGATGCATTTGGCATACCTGCTAGAAATCATTGGTTTGATCAAACCAAAAATTTGATATTATCTACATTATTAGCAGGTGCTACTACAACCGTATTAAAAAATAATATTGATAAAAAGCGACCTGGAGACCAAAACGCCTTAAATTCATTTCCATCTGGACATACCACAATGGCATTTGTGACCGCTACCACAGTATACGAAGAATTTATTGACGAACAACCAGTATTAGCATATAGCGGGTATCTATTTGCCATAGGTACAGGAGGGCTTCGTCTTTTGAATAATAAACATTGGCTATCCGACGTACTTACGGGGGCTGGTATAGGAATCTTAGCTACAAAATTAGTGTATACTTTTGATCATCTATTACATTGGAATCCTTTTCAACCTGAATCAAATATAGTTCTCGTTCCTCAATATCAAAATAATACTCTTGGAGTATACTTCTCAAAATCTTTTTAACCGCCGAACTCAATCCCAGCAATTTAAGGATACACTACCCTAATTAACTATCGATACTTAAAAACATCTCTAAATTTATAAAACAACCGTTCTGCCACACTCAAATCTTCGGTAATGATCTCTGCATTTCCCAAAAGCTCTTGTTCAAAATTAAGCTGATGCCCATAAGAAGTTTTTGTACCCTCAGGTATCGAAATATAAACTACATAATTACCATTCTTATCTGGAGACACCGAAATATTACTGACTTTACCGATAAGCATTCCATATTGTTGATATGAAAAATTATCTAATTTGATTAACACCTTCTGATCTATAGTAACTTTTCCTGCATTTTGAGCTGGAATAGTTAGTTTTCCTACCAAAACAGAAGTATCTATCGGTAAAATAGAAAACACTACATCGTTCATACTTACAAACTGATTAACTCCCCAATACTCCTGAAAACTAACCACCCCGTCTATTGAAGACGACAATACATATTGATGTTCCCAATCTCGTATGGATTTTTTTAATGTATTATATGATTGTGATAGATTTTTTAAAAATCGAGTGCTCTCTTTTTGTTGGTTAATTGTCGTTTCTTTCAGCGTTTGATTTGTTGAGGAAATGGCTTCTCGCATTTGAGAAATCGAAATTGCCATTGCGCTAATGTTTTTTTGCATTTGTAAAAACTCTAGCTGTTTGGATTCATATTCTTGTTGAGAAATTACTCCTTTTTTATGCAAGTCTTTATACCGTTTAAAATCTTTTCGTTTTAAACGGTATTCCCTATTCAAGAATTTCTTTTGCTTAATCTGATTCACCAATCGGATTTTAATTTCCTCTAATGACTCATTCCCTCCCATAAGCTTATTCTCATAAGGCTCTAGATCTTTTAATAAATAATAATCGACATAACTTTTTTCAAAATTAATATAATCGGTTTCTATATCTCCCAACAAAAAATTGGTCGTCTGATCTATAGGAAATGAAAACCCTTGAGCACGAAATCGAATCGTATCTAACATTGATTTTAACTGATATACATCATCAAAATCTGCTGTGTTTTCGATCATTGCCAATTTTTGATTAGCATAAACCGTATCTCCATTTTTAATTAAAATCTTATCCAACTGTCCCGAGTATCTAGAAATAACTTTCTCTGTAGGTTGCGCTGTAGTGACCAGTACTTTTGCAGTTACAAAGTCTGGATATTGGATGATAAAAGATAACACTAGTATCAAAATGGTAATAATAAAAATAAGGGTAATCCCCCAGCGCACAATCCATGAGGGAGGATTGGACAGGATTTCCTGTACTTCATTTGATCTAAGGTCCAACTCTTCTGTGGTTATTTTTTCAGGCATCGTCTGTATCGCTTAATTTCTCTAATGCTAATTGGTTTTTCACTAAACTGTAATACGTGCCTCGCTTGGCCAATAAAGATTCATGAGTTCCCATTTCTTTTACCTTTCCTTCATCGATCACTATGATCTGATCTGCATGTTTAACCGTACTCAATCTATGTGCAATAACAATAGCTGTTCTATCTTTAAAAAACGTATTCAGGTTTTCTATAATAATACGTTCATTTTTGGCATCTAAGGCAGAGGTTGCTTCATCAAAAAACAAAAATCTCGGGTTTTTATATACAGCTCTTGCAATAAACAAACGTTGCTTTTGCCCTGTACTAAGCCCCATACCTTCTGCACCAATTTTCGTATTAAAACCCATAGGAAGCGATTGGATAAAATCACCAATATTGGCGGTTTTCACCGATTTTAACAAACGCTCCTGATCGATAACATCATGACCGACTGCTATATTTCGAGCAATCGTATCATTAAAAATGTATCCTTCTTGCATCACCACTCCACAATTTGCACGCCATGCCTTATGTGAAATCGCATTCAAATTATGCCCTCCATAATCAATACTACCCGATATAGGGTCATAAAATTTCAGCAGCACCTTCATTAAGGTAGTTTTACCACTACCACTAGCCCCTACAATAGCCGTAGTTTTTTTTGCAGGCACAACCATGCTCAGCTCTTTTAATACCAAATCATCATTACCGATATACCGAAAATCTACATCTTTAATTACAAGATCTTGATCTAATGCAATGTTACTAATTAATTGCTGTTCGGTGCGCTCCTCGTTTTCCTTATCATGAATCTCTCCCAAACGTTCTAAACTAATTTTTGCATCTTGCACCGCCCGAATAAAATCTACCAATTGCATAATCGGTGTATTTAACTGTCCTATAATATATTGAATAGACAACATCATCCCTAGCGTAATCGATCCCTCAATGACCAAGATAGCAGATGTAAAGGTGATGAATATATTTTTAGCCTCATTAATAAATGAAGAGCCCACCTGTTGGGTTTGTTCTAAAGCCAAATTCTGCATATTTATTTTAAATAAACGTGCCTGTAGAAACTCCCAGCCCCAGCGTTTTTGTTTTTCTGCATTGTTCATTTTTATTTCTTGCATTCCATTAATCAACTCCATGACCTTACTCTGCTCTTCTCCTAATTGTGAAAATCGTTTATGATCTAATTCTTTTCTTCGTTTTAGAAAAAATAAAATCCACACCACATACAATATACTACCTCCTGCAAAAATCAAGAATATAGATAGGTTATAATAAATTAAAATACCTCCGAAAATAAACAAATTCGCCATTGAAAACAACGTGCTTAATGTGGAGCCTGTTAATAGATTTTCAATACGATCATGATCACTAATCCGCTGCATAATATCTCCAGTCATTCGGGTATCAAAATAAGAGATAGGAAGATCCATAAGTTTGATAAAAAAATCGGAAACCAAGGAAATGTTCACTCGTGTACTCAAATGAAGAAGAATCCAACTGCGAAATACTTCAACACTGGTACGGCCTAAAAACAGCATTAACTGCGCTAGTAAGACTACATAAATAAAATTGATGTCTTGATTTTGAATCCCAACATCAACAATACTTTGAGTCAAAAATGGAAAAATCACTTGCAAGATACTGCCTACCAACAGACCTATACACAATTGAAGAAATAGTTGCTTATACTTAAATAAATATTGATATAGAAACCGAAAAGACTTTTTATCTGTATCCTCCCATTCCTGATCTCTAAACTTAGGAGTTACTTCTAGCAACAATGCGATACCTTCTCCAGTGGTAGCTACAGCATTATTATCTATCCAATTGCTGATAAACTCTTCTTTTGAATAGGTGATTAATCCATACGCGGGATCAGAAATATAGACCACATCATCCTTAATCTTATAGACGACTACAAAATGAGAATTATTCCAATGTGCGATTAAAGGTAAGGGAGCTTCTTGTATTTCTTCATAACTAAGCTTAACGCCTAAAGACTTAAAACCTACAGCTTCTGATGCGTCGCTAATTTTCAGTAAACTACTACCTTCTCTGGTAGTTTCAGAAAGATCGCGTATATCCTGTAAGGAAATCAGCTTACCATAATGTTTGGCTATGATACGTATACAAGTGGGGCCACAATCCTTATTATCAGGCTGCTTGTAAAAGGGAAATTTTTTTTTCAATCGTGTGTGCTATAGTATTTGTAATTGGTTTTTCAATATTCTGTATTACTTATGCATCTAAAAAGCATACTTCTATATGCTATAAGCGATAAACATGCTAAACTAAAAAATTAAGTTTTATGCATAAGATCATATTCCTTATAATTTCGTCTTAAATACTCTACAAAATATGAATTGTATAGCATTTATATGCTAAAAGACAAAAATAGCACTTTTTTACTGTATTTCTGTAAAAAATAATGGGCTACACTATTCAATATAAAGACTACAAATAGCCTTTGCAAAGAATCGGATCAGGGCTGAGATAATAAGCTATATGAGACAATGATAAGAATCTCTCGAATTCCCAAATGTATCCCCTTGTCCTTTTGTTTGTTCATCCTTATACAATTCAGTTCCTAAATTAAAAAAAACATAATCGTTGTATTGCTTGATTAAATAAGTACTGTAATACTACTTAAAAAAACTAGTGCCAAGCAATTAATTTAACATTTATAACATTAAAAAAATAGAGCAAAAAGGTTAAAAGAAATAAAAATACTTTCAAAAAAGCCTGGAAACATCGATATTACCTATGGTTTCTCGTAAAGTAACAACTATAGAAACCGATACTATACTGAAATTTTATGAGTACTAAAAAATTAACACATTGTTAAAATTTTAATGTTTAATACCTAAATTAATTTGAAGTATTTATTTTTCATACTATAACATATAAACACAAAACATCTGTACTGTATTTGATTGAATACACCAGGCAAGAAGTATGTTTTGATACTTTTGGGTATTAAAAGCATAAAACCATACAATGGAGTTATGATATGCAAGTTACACAAACCCCAGCTTTTTTTGTGAACGGCCATGAAATGCCGAATCCACATACATTCAAAGATCTCTTTATTTTTCTGCCAGAATATTTAGAAATTTTAAAGCATAAAGCAAAAGTCCGCAATACAGGTATTTAGCAGTTTGCTTTTAGCTAAGATTTACTAAAAACTAACGGTAAAAAAATTCATTAGGCTGAACAGTTTTTAGAAGCGAAAGCATAGAGATCCTAAAGTGCTTCGTTTTAACCTATCATATAACTAAATCGTATTCATCTTATTAATAATTAGTTAACACTGAATCTGTCTAAGGAGATATACTATTTAATTAGCTAAAGGCAAACGGCTATTCCGAAGCGTCGGAAGCTAAACATGCATATTGTGCGCTTATCAATATAGATGATATGCGTGTGCGCATTGATGGACTGAGTTCGATGTAAAATAATTTTAAGTCACTCTCAATCCGCAGAATAAACCTCCTCTCCCTTTGGGAGAGGATTGAGGTGAGGGCGGCTTCATACCAAAACCCTCATCCTATCATATAACTAAATTTTAGTTTTGTTATCCATATAGATGATATGGGTTAAGTCGACCTAAGCCTAAATAATAAAAAAAACCTAAAGGACGCTTCGGGAGAGTGTTTTTCGTAGTGTAACGAAGAGAAAATAGCTTGCCCCTTTGTAGAAAGGGGTATCGAGATCAGCTTTTTTATAACGAAAACCATTGTCGAATCGTCACAATGTGACCTCTTGATTAATTTTTAGTCTTAGCATAATGATATTGGAGTAGGGCAAGGGAAGTGTTTGTCAATAGCTTCAAGATGAGTACTGTTATATTCGTGTTTTTTTAGTCTTGGTTCTTGTCTCTTGATTCTTAAAACAGTACAAAAGATTAGATCCTCAGAAAAGCTAATTAATAGCTGGTTTTTAAATGTTTACCAATTTTTGTCATGTGCTAAATAAAACGCGATAACATTTATGTAAAAGAAATCAAGTATCTTTGACCTCAAATTTATGGTTCTTTTAGAGATAGAAGATGAAAAGGGAATTTGGTGAAAATCCAAAGCTGTTCCCGCAACTGTAATGCGTTTTAAGAATTATTATCCACAAAGCCACTGTAAGATTATGGGAAGGCGATAGTAATGCGTAAGTCAGGAGACCTGCCATAAGACATCTATTTCAATGGGTGGATTTTAAAATATGAGCTCTCGGGTAAAGGGTTAGATATGATAAAATAGAACAGATACTATGCTGTTTTGTGTATAGCGAGCATTTGAAAAAATGTTAGCGCTTACTTCCTATTTTTTTATTTCTACGACTTTTCCTGATTGCTATTGGCTTTTTAGCAAAACGAAGTATAACCTATTTCTTTTAAGTATGGGAAAAAACATAACTAAAGTAACCACAACCTTTCAATTTTGTGATGGGGGATCTTGTCAAAAAGCAAAAGGTGAAATTGCAGTACGAGAAGCTAGAGCGTATCTACGTAATGCAGGACTCTGGGAGGATACACATACCATTAAAACGAGATGTAATGGTCGATGTGAAGATGCACCTACTTGGATTGTACAACCCGGTAATTTTTGGTATAAAAATGTAACTCCGGAGAAGGCAGTAACCATCTTAAAAGCGCATATAGAAGAAAATCAACCTGCAACGGAGCATTTATTGTATCAAGAGGGATGGTCAACATTGGCAACCGAAAATGAAAAAACACTTCCACTTCCCGTTTTTAAACCTCAAAACGATTCCGTTTATGGAGAAGTGTTGGTCGCTAGAGCTTTTGCATCAGATCAACATTTATATCCATTGTTTCAATACTTTTTTCAAGAGCCTAAGCCTATAGGAATTCAGGTTGGTGAAGCTCCCATAGTAGATTTGGTGCAACCTCATCAAGTAGTTTATCGTGATGCTTATGAAATAGAGGTCAAGGGAGCACAAGTACAATTCTCATTGGCTATAGCAGCAATTCCAAAAGATATAGCAGTACCCATTGCCGAACGAAAAGTAAGCATTGCAGAGGTAGTATGGCTCAAAAAAAAGGCTATCTTTACCAAGGCAATACGCCTTAAAAATAAAAAAGGAAAACATTTAGTAACGTTTTGGATTAAAGAAGAAGACCAGCGTACTTGGGAGCACGTGCTACGGGTATATTTAGCAATGGCACCCGATCAAATTCGAGTAGAAGAAGTTGTCAATACAACCTTATAACTTGAGTTCGATTATTATAAGGTTAAGTTCAAAAATCGTCAATTCGAGTGCTTTGACGAAGGAAAAGTGTATCGAGAATAGGTTTTTGATTCCAAAATGCCGTCATCTTGAGTTTGTCGAAAGGTTCGATACTAAATTCTTATCAGAATTTCACTCAAACTGACGCATTTTGTAATAATCGAACTCACGTTTATAATATAGAATGATATACTATGAAGTAGTAGCTAATATCTTAGTTTTATGCGGTATCCAAAACAATACAATGTATCCAAATCTTTTAAAATGAATAGTAGTATGTACCCTGTAGCCATTATAGGTGCTGGACCTGGAGATCCAGATTTATTGACTGTAAAAGCCCACCGATTGATCAAAGATGCCGATGTGATTCTGCATGATAATTTGGTGTCTGATGCCATTTTAGCGATTAGTAGTCAAGGAGAGAAAATTTATGTAGGACGCAAGTTTGGCGATACTTCAGATCAAATGGAGCGGCAACAAAAAATTAATGAATTACTGTGTGCCTGTCACCTTGAAGGAAAAAAAGTAGTACGTCTTAAGTCTGGTGACCCCTATATTTATGGAAGAGCAGCAGAAGAAGCACGTTATTTAACAGCACAAAAAACACCGTTTGAGGTCGTTCCAGGAATCTCTGCGGCATTAGCAGCAGCCAATATTTTTAATATTCCAATTACCGAACGGAACAAGTCTAATGCGATGTTGATTTGTACAGCACATACCGCAGATTATTCCTTTGAACAACTTACTGGAATTGCGTATATGCTGAAAGCAGGGAATACGATTTCGATATATATGGGATTGAAAAGTTTACATAGAGTAATCCCAAAATTACTCGAAGTATGTAAAGATGATACCATTCCTGTAAGTATCGCGTCTAGAGTATCTAGAGAAGATCAAACCTTACTTACGGGTACCTTAGGAACAATCCAAGAATTAGTAGCAGAAAGCACGATACAAATGCCCGCAGTGGTATTGGTCGGTGCAGATCCAATACAATAATGCATGGTGTGTACAACGTATTTTCTTAGTGCCGCTTAGGTTCTTGAAAAAATGTAATCACCGGATAAATTAAGTTGATAATACAATTCACATTAGAACCCCAATAGACAAAGATTATGAAAGAAGGAATATTACTATGTGGACATGGCAGTCGTAGAGAAGCGGCCATTACATCCTTTAAAAAATTGGTGACGATTCTACAGGAACGCTATAACCAAGAGTATGAGGTGGATTATGGTTTTTTAGAATTCAACCATCCCACCTATGAGGCCGCTGTAGAACGGATGTACCTCAATGGTATTCGAAAAATATATGCCCTTCCTGTGATTTTATTTGCAGGATCACATGCCAAAAATGATATTCCGTATGAGCTGAATACCATACAAGGATACCATGATGATTTAACCATTACAATGGGAAAACATATTGGAGTAAATTCTTTTTTATTAGACTTAGCCGTAAAACGAATCGAAGAAACTGAAACTACACTTGCTCCAATAGATAGAAAAGAAACTTGTCTAGTGGTTGTAGGTAGGGGTACAACAGATCCCGATGCCAATAGTGATGTGTGTAAATTAACAAGTATGCTTTGGGAAGGTATGGGCTTCGGATTTGCAACTACAGCCTATAGTGGTACGGCCTATCCAAAAGTAGATGAATCACTACAAATGATTGAGAAATTAGGGTTTAAGCGCACGATTGTGATTCCATTTTTCTTTTTTACGGGGGTGTTATTAGAACGTATTTATAGTCATGTGAGCAATATGGATACGGCTTCTACCCAAGAATATGTATATACTGCTCCTTTTGGTACAGATGAATTACTAATGAAAGCATTTGATGAACGTTTAGAAGAAGCCAAAACCGGAACGGCCTATATGAATTGTCAGCTTTGTAAATACCGAAAACAAGTAGTAGGGTTCGAGCAAGATTATGGCAAGGAACAAGTAGGGCATCACCTGAATGTAAAAGGAATCCTTTTTGAAGAAGAAGAAAAACCCGGAGCAGTTAAAAGTTCGATAGGCAATACGATAAAGAAAGTATTGGGCATATAGTTTTTAGAAATTAGAGACTAGATCGTTTTACGAATAGATGCTAGCCAATAGATGTGATAGTGCAATATCGGAATATGAGTTTAGGTAAGACATTTCTTTTATTAAAATTCAGAATGATTTGATTTCCAGTACTGCAAATAGCGTTTAATGATAAAAAAGACTTGTTATTTATTTTTTAGTCTTGGTTCTTGTCTATTGATTCTTAAAATAGTACAAAAGATTATATACTTGAAAAAAGTTACTTAATTATTGTTTTTTAGATGTTTGCTAATTTTTGTCATGCACTAAGCTTAACCTCATTAAAATAAAAACTATGGATTCCTGTATATTCTGCGCCATTATTAAAGGTGAAGCTCCATCCTGGAAAGTATATGAAACAGAAGATGCATATGCATTTTTGGATATTCATCCAGTGAGTAGATACCATACCTTAGTGATTCCTAAAAAACACTACACCAATATTTTTGATATTCCAGAGCAAGAGTTAACTGCAGTATTGAGTACCGTTAAAAAGATAGCGAAGCTGTATGAACAGAAATTAGGCATTCAGGATCTCCAGATTATTAGTAATTCTGGAGCAGCAGCACAGCAAGAAGTATTTCATATGCATTTCCATATCATTCCGAGGAGGGTAGGAGATGGGCAAAACATTAGAAGGAAAGCCTACCCAGAATGGACAGCAGATTTTGATGCTATGCTAGAGAAAATTTGATACTCCTATTGATGAAGGGTGATAGCTATTTGCTTAAGTATTCATTATGATATGGGTCTAGTAAAACAATCGAAGTAGATATTCATGTTATTGTAAATACCTTTTAAACTCTTAACAATTCATTAAATTTGTGAAAATATAATCAATATATGTGTATTGGTACATATATCCATACGTTGTAAATAATTAAAGAAATGAAATACAGAATAACATTAATCGTAATATTGATATTTACATCGGTCTATTCTCAGTCTTGGACAACTACTAAACTTAAAGATTTAGAAGTAACTTCCCAACCACAAATTCAAAATCAATTATGTTGGGCAGCAGTTACTGCAACAGTGATAAATTATTTCAATGACACCAATTATCAAGATTGTGATATGGCAAAAGTAGCGTTTAATTCAAATTGTTGTAATAATCCTAAGCCTTGTAATAAACAAAATTCAATTCACTTTATATCTAATGCAATTGGAAATATAGCTGAAGTTGATACTAAAGTTATATTGGGTCAAGTATCTAAACAAAGATTAATGAGTTTAGTAGATGACTACAATCCTTTAGTTTTAAGAGTTGCGAGTAAATTTGGGGGACATTTCATTGTTGTTACTGGCTATATTACGTACAAACATAAAGTAACAGGCGAAGAAAAACTAACGATTATGATACAAGACCCAATGTGGGGATATTTTACAAGAAATAATGACGGAACACGAACAATGGCCAAATTTATTGAGTACAACGATTTAATAACTGGAAAAGGCCCTGATTATGAATTAAATTGGACTGATACTATTGAAATCGTAGAATAAACTATTTACAAGAACGTATATGAAATATAGCGAAAGTTGTTACTAAATCTAAGGTTTGGGCGTTTTTGGAAGGTCGCCAAATTTTTAAATTTGATAAATTCCCAAAAATAAAATAATTAGTAAAATTTAAAAATTAGGCTTGTGTATAATCAAAAAATTAACGCCTTTTTTTAGCGCTACTTTTCATGTACTAAACCTTAACAAATACTATATGCGAAAAATATACCTTGATATTATTTATAATTATGGGCCATTAATTGCTTCAATAGTGAGTCTGATGTTCTTCTTTTCATTAGTGCTGAAATTGAAACAAGTTTCTAATCAGAAGGTTGCGTTTTTACTACTAGTGTTCACTAGTTTGATTTCACTTGAGTTTTATCCTTACCAGATATTAAGCTTTCCATTGACGATACTCATTCCGATAGGTATAATAATGCTGTTTGTCCTGAAAAAAGCTAAAAAGCAATACGTTAAACTCATTAATATAATGATCATAGTATTCTCATTATATTTGATTTTGGGATTAATTTTTTTGAGCTCTTCGGCGAATACTTGGGGGGATGGACCAGCACCAAATGGAATATTCATCGTTTCTAATTCAATAATGATACTGATTAGTCTATTCACCATGCAACAGAAATATTTTAATCTATTTATAGCGTGTCAACTCTTGATTGGAGTAGTAGGCTTCGCATTAATTTATTATACTACCAATGGATTTTATTACGGTGAATATGATTGGGAAGATGTAAGACTCAGACGTAATTCGTCAGTATTGGTTTGTGTAATTTCTCTACTTAATGGTCTTTTGATTTTAATCCACATTGTGGAGTTTAATGCTCCGAGGCTTGCCTCGAAATGCAAAAAATAGTTATCCGATGGATGCCTATTGGGCTTTATTTTAGGTAGTTGACTAAAAAAATAGGTGCTAACTTTAGGTATACGAAATGAAAATTGAACACATCGCTATTTGGACAAAAGACTTGGAGAAAATGAAGGCATTTTATCTGGAGTTTTTTGACCTAACTTCTAATGAAAAATATTACAACCCTAATACAAAAATTGTTACGTTCTAAATGCTATATTTAGGATGAATCATTATTCCGTAAACGAAAATAAAAACACCTATTTTGAAGAACATTCCTAAGATATCATTTAAATGTGTAGGTACTGAAAAAACAAAAGGTTTTGAGTTTTTGAATCTAACCAAGTTTTTTGCAAGAATGCCTAATATGTTAGATCATGATCCAACCCGACCACATAGACTATCATTTTTTGCGCTACTCTTTGTTACTAAAGGAACGGGAAGCCATCAAATTGATTTAAAAAAGTACAATTTAGAAGTGGGTTCTGTGCTAAAAATTGCTAAAGGACAAGTACATGCTTTTCAAAAAAACGCCCAATATGAAGGTTATTTGATAGTATTTACTGAAGATTTTGTGCTTAATTATTTTTCGAAATCTTCTATGAATTTAATTTTGCATTTATATAATTACCATATAATCAAACCTATTGCTAACGATAAGCCGCTTAACGAAGCTTTTCTAAATGAACTCATTCTAGAACTTGAAACTAAAAATGCGTATGCCAAAAAAAATATTATTGCGTCATTATTAGATTTGTATTTATTAAGGTTAGAACGTAAATCCCATACTAATGAACTACAAAACAACAATTCAAAGCAGTACACTATTTTTATACAATTTAAAAATTTAGTAGAATCCAATTATACCATTACCCGAAATGTAAAAGACTACGCCGAAATGTCACTTGTTTCTACAAAACGCTTAAATCAAATGGTAAAAAAAATCACCTTAAATACTGCAAAATCTTTTATAGATGATTATGTAATTCTAGAAGCCAAACGTGCCATTCTAAGTACGGAAAAAAGCTTAAAAGAAATTGCTTTTGATATTGGTTTTGATGAAGTAACCAACTTTACAAAGTTCTTCAAAAATAAAACAGGAATTTTGCCTAAAGATTTTAGGAATAGATAATTATACATTTTCCATATTTACCATTTTTGTACTCATTTTGATTGTGTATACTGCTGTGCATTTTTGAATTTTGCATCAGACACATAAAACATCAAATAAATGAGGCATTTTACATTAAAATTCTTAGTCATTATTATATTGGCTATCACAATTTATTCTTGTGATGATGACGATTCAAACTCCCAAGTAGTCATTGATTTCGGAACTGCACCTACAAGTTCACTAATTACAACTGGCACTATAAACGTAATTACAGAAAATACGGTAAGGTATCATGACTATAAAGAAGGTGGACTTTCATTATCACTTCCTAATGGCTTTTTTCCTGGTGATACAGGTGCTGATTGGTTTTAAGTTTTCAAATATTAGTTGATAATTCAACCTTAACTTCATAAAAATTAAATCATTAAAAAACAAATCATGAAATTCAAATTAT
Organism: uncultured Aquimarina sp.; assembly: GCA_937951135.1. Lineage (GTDB taxonomy): Bacteria > Bacteroidota > Bacteroidia > Flavobacteriales > Flavobacteriaceae > Aquimarina. Next base: position 17,175 of record CALFCI010000015.1, read on the forward strand.
TAATACTAGGGATCTTTGGATTACTAGTTAGCAGTTGTAGTGAAACTAAACCTAAAGCTAAATTGGTTTTAGAAGTCACCACTTTTAAAACAAAATCAGTAACAAATACGGCAACCTTCAATACATTGGATGCTGAAGTGGAAAGCAATTTCACGAGTAAACAACCAGGTTTTATTAGCCGTCAGAGTGGAATAAATGACGCTGGCGAATATGTTGTTTTAGTGTATTGGGATACGCTGGAAAATGCGCAAGCCTCTATGGAGAAATTTATGGCTGATGGATCTGTGGCAGGGTATGCTTCAATGATTGATGGCCCTACCATGAAAATGTCTCGTTATGTTATTGGTGATGAATTTAATGCGGCGAACAGTAATTTTGTTGAAGTAATGTCATTTAGCACAAAAGAAGGTACAGATATGGCAGCCTTTGACAAAACCAATAAAATGGTAGAGACTGGCTTTACAGCTAAACAAACCGGATTCTTACAACGAATTACTGGAGTTAATGAGAAAGGAGAGCAAATAGTTGCTGTGTATTGGGATAACAAAACGAATTCTGATGCTGCTTTAAAACCATTTATGAGTGCTCCAATCTCTAAAGAATTTATGGGTATGATGACGCAATCATCAATCTGGATGGGACGCTACCAAACACTTAATTCATTAAAAAATAATACTATGGAATTGTCAAAAAAAGATCAAACAGTCGCTTTGTTAAATAGTTTTAATACAGGGGATCAAACACCAATCTCTTATATTAATCCTAATAAATACATTCAACATAATTTATCAGTTGCAGATGGTTTACAAGGGTTTGGAGCAGTAATGCAACACGCACCTCCTGAAGGTTTCAAAGCAAATGTAGTTCGTGCTTTTGAAGATGGAGATTATGTGTTTACTCACACTGAGTATGACTTTTTTGGTCCTAAAGCAGGTTTTGATGTATTTCGTTTTGAAGATGGGAAAATAGTGGAGCACTGGGATAACTTATTACCAGTTCAAAAACCAAATCCTAGTGGTAGAACTCAATTTGATGGTGCTACTGAAATTACCGATTTAGATAAAACGGAGGCGAACAAAAATGTTGCTAAAGAGTTTATCGAAAAAGTATTACTAAATCACGAAATGGATAAAGTAGCTACCTACATTAATCCTGAAACATATATCCAACACAATCCTGGAGTTGCAGATGGATTGGATGGTTTTGGAGCAGCAATGCAGTATTTTGCTAAAAATGGTTTGGTTATGGAATATACTAAACTTCACAAAGTATTAGGGCAAGGTAATTTTGTGCTAACGATGAGTGAAGGAAAGTTTGGTAAAGGTGAGCATACTGCCTTTTATGATTTGTTTAGACTTGAAAATGGACAAATCGTTGAGCATTGGGATGTAATAGCACCAATTGAACTAGAATCTGAAAGAAAAAATACTAACGGAAAATTTTAATTTAAATAGAATAATTAACGAACAAAAATTATGAGAAATATCAAATTTAAAACTTTGTTTTTAGCAGTATCAATAGTGGCTACTTCATTCGTTTCATGTGGTAATAATGATGATGATAATACATCGACTCCTCAAATAGCAAATGGTGAAAGTGTACACATCAGGAATACTTTTCAGGGAATTAACATTACAGGTGGAGAAGAACAGAAAATCGAAGATTTGTTTATGGCACCTGCAGCTTCATTAGAAGCTACAGCTACGATCTCTGATGGTGTAGAATTTCCTGCATATCTTCTAAATTTGTATGATATTGATGTTGAGGAGAATAGTATTAGTTATACATTAGTAGCAGAAGCAAATGACCCTAATTATGGAACTCTTTTCAGAACTATTGAAGCGGGATCATTTGATCGTTATTATTTAACTTTTGATACTGCTCATAATGTAAAAAGCTTTACTACAACCGATGAAGCTGTAAATCTTAGAATTGATTCTGATAAAGTCTTAGTAGTAGAAATAGGAGAAGGGTTTGTTTTCCAACCCGGAGTTACTTTTACAATAAACTTACAATAATAATAGTTTAATATTAGTAATAAAAAGAGATAAATGTTAAGTCATTTATCTCTTTTTATTAAGAAACAAAACAACTAGATTTTAATTTCCTTTTAATTAAAAATAAACTGCCTCGATGCAAGCATACGAGGTATTTAGTGGAAGAAGATTTTTTTTAATGAAAACCTATGGTTTTCAAACTTTCCTCTTCCTACGATGCAAGCATAGGGGAATTAGACCCAAAGAGATTAAATTATGAATAAGATGAAAATTCCAATTTGGATTACCCTTTTTGGGGGCTTTTTAGCTGCTTTCGGGCTATTATTAGGTATTATGGGGTATTTCAAGCCCGATATGGTTATCCCTGGATTTACAGGGGATACCAATGCACATAGTATGGCTATTTGGATGACTTCGGCTCGTAATATAGCAATGGGTGTAGTCATGATTTATGCTTTGTATTCAAAACAACCCGCATTAATTGGCTTAGCGTTCTTAATGAGAGTAGTAACAGAGTTTTTTGATATGTTCGGTACTGCTGCTTCCGATGTTATGGGTGTGCCTTCTGTAGCGATATATGCGGCATATATATTGCTTTTTATCATACCAGAAATTTTAGCAATTAGAAAAATGAATTCGTTACAAAAAAAATAGAGCGATACTCACAAATCATAAAAAATATGTTAAACACAAAAAGATATATAGTATGCTTAGTAGGATCCATGGTCTTGATGTTATCATCTTGTAATTCAAACAAGGTATGCGATAAGGATGTCGATTATGTTTCAGAAAAAGGGCATACTCATAGAGACCGCTCAATTTCAGTTTTGAAAGCAGGATTTAAAGCAGGAGCTACTAAAGATTTTGAAAAATTTATGGCAATAGCTGCCGATCCATACATCCAACATAGTCCAGATTTACCTGACGGTTGGAAACCTGTTTGGGATTTGTTAGTAAACCGACCTCCAGGGTTTTCTTCTAAGCAAATAACATGGCTTGGTACCAATGGTTTTCTTGATAATGGTAATTTCTTAGTAATGTTTAGAGAAGTAGATAGAGCAGATGGGACACCTCCTAGTAAGATTATTGATATCATGCGTTTTGACGACAAAGGAAAATATGCCGAACATTGGGATATTCGCCAACCACTTTCTGAAAAAACAGCATCGGGTCATAGTGAAACGGGTACTTCGGGTCAATTTGCAGAAAACCCTGTAAACTATACGGCAGAGCAAGAAGAAAAAAACAAAAAAATTGCTGTGAAGTTTTTGAATATAGCTTTTAATAAAGGGAAGCTTGATAAAGCATTGGATAAACTTGTATATGAGGACTATGTTCAGCACAACCCTCTTATTGCTGATGGAATAGCACCTGTAAAGGAAATTTTTGCTAGCGGTAAAATACCTGCACTTTGCTATGATATTAAATATGTAGTAGCCCAAAATGATATTGTACTCGTATATTCAAAAGTAACTTCAACTGCTGGAATCTCTGCTGTTGTAGACATTTTACGTATTCGAGATGGAAAGTTAGTTGAGCATTGGGATATTGTAGAACCGGTACCTGCTGATGCAGCTATGCCACATAAAAATGGGATGTTTTAAAAAAACGATGATAATTTAAGTCAATGCGAGTTGGCAGTCATACTGCAACTGAATATTTTTTTAAAAATAACTAAATTAGAATATAATGATAAAATTTAAAATAACCGTACTAGCTTTAATACTAAGCTTTACCACTTCCTTGGTTAATGCACAAGAAGTAAAAACACTAGGCGCATTAGAGTTTAGTCCAGAAGGCGTATTATTTGCTGGAGACAACGTATCTGGAGCTATTCATGCGTTTGATTTAAGCGCAGAAAAAAAGTCTGCTGACAAATTTGAAATTAATGTCTACAATGTTGATGCACAAGTAGCTGCTGTATTAGGAACTTCTGCAGGTAATGTACAAATTAACGATATGGCGGTACACCCTAAAAGTGGAGAGGTTTATCTTACTGTAACCCGTGGACATGGTATCGATGTATTGCCAGTTTTGATAAAGGTAAATGCAGAAAATCAACTACAAATTGTGGATCTGGTTACTGTAAAAAAGACTACTCAGACTTTGGAAAACTTGCCAGATGGTAGTCAGGGGTTTTATCTACGTGGTACAATGGCACCACCTACTATAAAAGAAATTGCCAAATCTAAACTCCCTATGCGTATGCTTTCTATTATGGATATGGAATACTACAAAGGTGAATTGTTTGTTTCTGGAATCAGTAATGAAGACTTCTCTTCTGCACTACGTAGAATGCCTTATCCTTTTAATGGTAAGGAAAGCATTAGCAATGTTAAGATGTACCATATCGCTCACGACCAGTATGAAACTCGTGCACCAATCCGTTCTATGTTAGTAAAAAATATAGATGGTATAGACCAGATGGTGGCAGCTTATACCTGTAGTCCATTAGTGTTGATCCCTTTAAATGAAATAAAAGATGGTGCTCAAGTCAAGGCAAGAACTATTGGTGATATGGGTAATGGACAACCTATTGATATGGTATCATATAACCTACAAGGTAACGAAATGCTTTTTGTGACTAACAATAGTAGAATGCCTCAAGTGATGCCATTAGCTGGATTAAGCAATGCTAAAGTGGTTACTGATGCAGACTTTAAAAGAGGAGCAAAAATGGATTTAACCGGCGAGATACCTTATGGGCCAATGGGACTACCTGTAATGTTTGCAGGTTCTTCGCTCCAGATTGATGTATTGAATGAAAATCAACTTGTATCGCTAACAAGAGATGCTCTAACGGGCAGTTTAGATTTAGAAACGGTTATGGCTATGTTCCCGAATAAAATGAATCTATTTTTTGCAGAACTAGATTTCCCTGCATTCTATAAGGATAAAAAAAAGCTAAAGGAAAAGATAAAAAATAAATCGTGACAAAATTTTGTTTTAATTGTATTCTATTTTTTTTGATGATATCCAGTTTAGGAACAGTAGCGCAATCTGTTCTTGAGTTGGTATTACCAAAACATTTGGATGATGTCATAAAACTAGATAGTTCTACGATTTCAAATGAGATGGAAGAGATATTCTGGGATGACCATTTGGCTGTTTTTGTAGAAAATGAAGCAAAAGTATATACTTCAAACAAAGCGATTCAAGGGGAGTATACAAAAGATAGGAACTACTTGATTTTTAAACCGTATTACCCTTTTGAAAATGGAATGAATTACATCATCAGAACAAAAAGTGTTAATTCTGAGGATTATTCTTATCAATCCTTTTTAATAGAAAAAAAGAAAAAAGTTGCTAACGCCAAAGTCATAAATATATATCCATCAGCCAATCGACTTCCCGAGAATCTGTTGCGGTTCTATATCTATTTCAATACACCAATGAAAAAAGGGGAAGCCTTGAAGCATATAGCATTGGTAGATGCAGAGGGAAATATTGATCAGCATGCTTTTATGGAGTTTAAACAAGAGCTATGGAGTGGAGATGGTAAACGATTGACAGTATTATTTGACCCTGGTCGTATCAAAAGAGGTGTTGTTACCAATAGTTTACTAGGGCCGGCATTACAAAAAGATAAGCAATATCACTTAAGCATATCAAGTACTTGGCAAGATGTATATGGACAACAATTATCAGAAACATTACAAAAAAAAATAGAGGTTGTTAAGGCATACCGTACTAAGATACTAGTTAACGAATGGATTATGGAAAAACCAGAGGCAAATAGTCGCGGAGTCTTAACGATACATTTTGACAGAATTATGGATCACGCCTTAATCCAATCAATGATTCAATTAAAAGATAGAAAAGGAAATCAAGTAGCAGGGTATTGGCAGATTTTGGAAGCGGAACAACAGGTGCAATTTATTTCCGAAGAAAAATGGAATAAAGGCAAGTATCAAATCGTCATTGACACACGCTTAGAAGATGTAGCAGGTAATAATCTTCAAAACCTATTAGACCATAACAAAACAGATGAAGGTAATAGCGATACCTATCAATGTATTGATTTCAAAATATAAATATCTTTTAGATACAAGATTCCAGATTTTCCTGCTAAGGAAGGAAGTCAGAAACTTTTCCTTTTGAAGGGAGGTTTAGAACAATGTTTAAGGTGAGATAATTAAATAGGTATAATGCAATTATAAACTAAAGCCCACAAATTAACAGCAAATGGAATCTTCGTATTTCTGAGGTTCTTTTTTAAAAGAAAAACAATATGATTACAAAACAACAAAAACAGATAAAAGAAACCTTAGCAGATTTATATACCGACTCTAAGTATGATCGTCTTAAAGTGATGAAAGGTTTTGCGAAAAATATATTCAAACCGATGCAACCCTCAACTTTTAAAGATGCATATCTTTCTATTTCACAAGAGCAAGGAGAGGATTTATACCAATTTATAACGAAAAATAATATTAAGAATATCGTTGAATTTGGGACTTCATTTGGGATATCTACGCTATTTTTAGCACAAGGAGTGATTGAAACTAAAGGTCGTATTATTACCACAGAATTAATTGAATCGAAGGCTCAAAAAGCAATTAAAAATTTCAAAAAAGCAGGGGTGAATGACTTAATTGAAGTTAGAATTGGCAATGCATTAGAGACATTAGAAAATCATACTGAGCCAATAGATTTATTGCTGTTAGATGGTTGGAAAGATTTATACCTGTCTATTTTTCAGATGCTTGAATCTAATTTTCATGCAGGCACATTTATTTATGTAGATAATGCAGATATGTCAGATTCTCAAGCATTTTTAAAAACAATTAGTCAAAATTCAAAATATCAATTACAAACGAAATATAATGGAAAAGCGGTGTTGATTAATATTAAAAAAATAAAAGAATCATAAGGAATTCTTTTTACTCATGTGTGCAAATAAATTTGAAAGATTCTAAAAATAGTTTCAATATAAAACTGATGTCATTCTACCAATCCTTCCCCTTCTAAATATAAGTCTTCTAGCTGTTGTTTGATTTCCTCCGATGGGTTTTTCCATAGTCCACGTTGTATGGCCTCTAGTAAGCGTTCGCTCATATCTTTAAGTGCCCATGGGTTATTTTGCTGGATAAATTCCTTGTTTTCTGGAGTCAGTAAATAGCTTTCGGTAATGCCTTCATACATAAAATCGTCGATGAGGTTGGTCGTGGCATCATACGCAAAGAGGTAATCCAAGGTAGCTGCCATTTCAAAAGCTCCTTTGTAGCCGTGGCGTTGTACTCCGGTAATCCACTTAGGGTTGATGACTCTAGAACGGTATACTTTTAATAATTCTTCTTTTAGTGTTTTGACTTTGGGCGTTTCGGGTCTGGAATTATCTCCAAAATAAATCTCTGCATCACTACCTTTAGTTGTTTTTACGGCATTTGCCAATCCCCCATGAAATTGATAATAATCATCACTATCTAAAATATCATGTTCTCTATTGTCTTGATTTTGCATGACAATTTGCATCGCCTGTAAGCGATACTGAAAAGATTCGTGAGCAGACACCCCTTTTTTGGAACTTCCATAGGCATATCCACTCCAATTGATGTAGACTTTGGCTAAATCTTCTGGAGTTTGCCAATTTTTTTCATCAATGACTGCTTGTAATCCCGCTCCATACGCTCCGGGTTTAGATCCAAACACCCGATATAAAGCACGTTGCGAAGCTTCTTCTGGAGGTAATCCTTTTTCTTGCCATTGGTGTTGTTCGGCTAAAAATCGTTTGCGTATGGGATTATCTTCTAAGGGCTCCTCTAAGTTTGCCAAACGCTGCACTACAGCATTAAATAGGTTGATAACATCTGGAAAAGCATCCCTAAAAAACCCTGAAATTCGTAAGGTAACATCAACACGAGGTCTTCCTAAGGTAATCAAAGGGATCACTTCAAAATCGGTGACTCTACGATTTGCGTTTTTCCAAATCGGACGGATTCCGAGTAACGCAAATGCCTGAGCAATATCATCTCCTCCAGTACGCATGGTTGCTGTTCCCCATACCGAAATTCCGATGGTTTCTGGATAATCTCCGTGTTCCTGTAAGTACCGATCAATAATCAATTGCGCACTTTTTTCGCCTAGGCGATATGCTGTTTCAGTAGGAATGGTACGTACATCTACCGAATAAAAGTTTCGCCCTGTGGGTAATAAATCCAATCGCCCTCGTGTAGGTGCTCCCGAAGGTCCAGAAGGTACATATTTACCGTTCAATCCTTCTAGTAAAAAGCGGAGCTCATCGGTGGTTTGTGCTACTTTTACTAAGGTATTGGTCTTGATATGCCTAACCATCTTACCCAAAAGTGGATACTGTAGGGGCAGTTGTTCGGTAGCAAGGTGTTCGATCAATACGCGTTTTGCAATATGTTCTAATTGCGCAACGACTTGTCCTATGGTTTTACAAAATACACCTTCGATAGTAGAATTCATCACTGTAGTGTAGGGGAGTGCGATTATATTTTCTGTAATGCCAAGATCTTTAGCGAGCACTTGGGTGATCCCTTCCTGTTCATAACTAGGTACACGGTGTAATGCGATCAGTAAGTCGATGAGTTGTTCATCGATAGGCGCTTGTCCAAAAATGTGTAATCCATCTCGAATCTGAGCTTCTTTCAATTCACATAAATACCCATCTAACTTGACCAATAACTCATCCAGATCATCTGAAGCAATGCCCAAATCGACATTTAGTTTGGTTTCCTTTACCAAGTTTTCAATTTCTTTTTCGAGTACACGAGAACGTTTTGGATCTAAAGAAGAAGCTTCATAATATTCATCGACCAGATGTTCCAACTTCATTAGACTACCATAGGTCTCCGCACGGGTCATCGGCGGAATCAAATGATCTATAATCACCGCTTGGTTTCTGCGTTTCGCCTGTGTACCTTCTCCAGGGTCATTGATGATAAACGGGTAGAAGTGTGGTAATGCACCAAATACCGCCGCCGGAAAACAGGTTTCGGGATCTAGTGATACACTTTTTCCGGGCAGCCACTCTAGGTTACCATGTTTTCCCAAATGAATCACAGCATCGGTTTGATAGCTGTTTTGCAACCAAAAATAATAGGCCAAATATTGATAGGTAGGGGGTAAATCGGGAGAATGGTAAATTGCTTGTGGATCTTGGTTGTACCCTCTAGAAGGCTGAATACTTACAAAGATATTGCCTAATAGAAATCCAGAGACTATAAACCCTTTGTCTGTATAATAGGGATCATCTTCAGGTGTTCCCCATTGTGTATGCACTTTATCTTGTAGTGCCTGCGATAGTTTTGAAAAGGAGTCTTTAAAATCAGCAGTTTCAAACACTAACGCATGAGGTCTGGTCATGGTAGTTGTGATATCATTGGTTGTCATTTGAGTGATCCAATGCATCAGCTCTGTTCCTGATTTAGGTAAATGCGTTCCCAAGGTATAGCCTTCCGCTTTAAGTGCATTTAATAGTACAATACAGCTTTCTGGAGTGTCTAATCCTACACCATTGGCCAAGCGACTATCTTTATTGGGATAGTTGGGTAAAATAATGGCTACTTTTTTGTCTTCATTTTTTAAATAAGATAACCGCGCCCATCGTTGTGCCAATTCAGCCATAAATTCACAAGCAGGTATATAGGCTTCGTAATGCAGGATTGAACTATCGGTTAGGCGATCTTTCTCTACTTCTTTTTTAAAGGAAACCGCACGCCCTATAATGCGTCCATCAATTTCTGGTAAAGCGATATTCATAGCAATATCGGTAGGGGGTAATCCAAAAAGCCCTTCCTTCCAAACCTCTTTATTGGCGGTAGCACATATCGCTTGCAACACAGGAACCTTGAGGTGCTCAAAAATAAATGATGTGCCATCCATGGGTTTAATCGTGAACCCTGTTGTATTGATAATGGCATGTATGGCACGCGTACCTGCATGGATCATTAAGTCTTGTACTTGTGCGACTAATCTTGAATCTCTAAGGTTACTCGCAAAGACCACAAAAGCATTCATCCCACGCGCTTGTAAAGCTTCGATCATCGCCCATAAAGGCGACATATTATTCGCAACATAATGTGTGCGATATGCTAAGAGTACTGTTGTCGGTTTAGCAGGATCTATAATCGTAGTGAGTTGTTCTTGTGTTACCATTCCGGTTTGTGGAGTGTATAGAAATACATCAGCAATCGATTGCGGTGGCGGAATGGTCAGTTGTGTGTTAAAAAAAGCATTTCGGAGGTAGTTGAACAATGCAATAGCATTTTCTTTACCCCCTTCTTGTAGATATTGACGGCATTGATGCACTATCTGAATGTCTACAGAAGAGTGTTTCATCAATTCAAAATCAGGTTCATGTGCAGGAATAAATAAAACCGTATTGCCAACCCGTTCTTGTAGTTCAATTAAAGAGGTGATGAGGTACTTGTAATAGCTCATTCCTCCCAGCATGCTGCATACAATCACTTTTGCTTTTTCCAGTACCTCTTCGAGATAGGTGTCAATAGTGAGTTCTTGTTTTAGATAGACCAAATTCGCCATGCGAAAACTAGGTAACGCATCTCCTTCGATACGATACAACTGCTTGTACGCTTCATTAAAGGTATGGATTTCGGTATCCCCAGCACTCAAAAATACAATGTCTCCTGGTTGTTGATCGATATAAAAAATACCATCATCATTAGGATTCCATCCGCCGGGTATGGTTGCAATTAGATGCATAATTATTTTGGTTTTAATCCACGTTGCGGAGTTTAATCCACATTGTGGAGTTTAATTCTCCGAGGCAGTCGACTGCTGCCCAATACCAATGTACATAGCTTGCGTATACGTTTTGATAGTTGTATATTTTTGTAGCCACTTCTTTTTCTCTTGCAGAACATATTTTGGCTAGTGTAGGATTGTTTTCATCATTTATGATAGTGGAATAATGAAATTCATGTCCCCATATATCTACTTCATTATAGCGTGTTCTCCGGTAGCCTAAAGACAGTTTTTTATGTTCCATCGTCGTGCTAAATTCAAAGATACTCGCCATAGGATACGCGACACCAGTGTCATCAATAATTGTTTTTCCTAGGTACATCATTCCTCCACATTCAGCAAAGATCGTTACTCCGGTATCTGCTGCTGCTTTGATTTGTGACCGCATTGCTGTGTTTTTTGATAATTGGTCGAGATATAGTTCTGGGTATCCACCTGCTAGATAGATATAATCGGCTTCGGGAAGTACAGTATCATGAATCGGACTAAAATAGCAAACCGTTCCCATAGCCTCCAACCATTTTATGTTTTCTAAATAGGTGAAACTAAAGGCTTCATCTTTTGCAACCGCTATGGTTTTAGGAATAGCAATAGGTGCAGGAATCTCCTTTTCTTTTGGAACAGGAGCCACTTCTTTAGCACATTCCAATAGTTTTGGAATCGAAAGGTATGTAGCGATATGCAATGCAGCATTTTCGATCACCGTTTCAAAAGTAGCATCGATATGCAATCCTAAGTGTCGCGAAGGAATTGCAATTTCATCATTGGGAGGTATATAGCCTAAAGAAGGAATTCCAACGGTATCACAAGCTTCTTTTAAAAAGGCGTAATGCGATTCGGTTTTTACGAAATTAAAAATAACCCCTGCAATGGTAACCTCAGGGTCAAAGGTCGTTAACCCATGTAAAATTGGAGCAATGGTATACGCCATACTGCGTGCATTCACGACTAGAAGTATCGGAATGTCTAAAAGCTTGGCAATAGAAGCCGCACTTCCTTGATCTCTTACAGCGCCATCAAACAATCCCATAACGCCTTCTACAATGCTAATATCAGCCGATTGTTGGTAGCGATTAAAAAGGTCGATGACATGTGCTTCTGGCATCAATATGGTGTCTAGATTTATAGCTGGATTTCCAGTTGCAGTACTATGGTGAATGGTATCGATATAATCGGGGCCACATTTAAAAGTTTGTACCCGTTGCCCTTGATTTGTAAACCAACGAGATAGCCCAAGTGTTAGGGTTGTCTTTCCTGAATTACTCCAAGGAGCCGCAATTAAAAATGCTTTAGACATGGGTTGTATAGAATATAGATTTTATCCATAGAATACGGGACGCTATGCTGTTAGATGTTAGACCGTTTCACTTTTCGAATATAGATGATCTTAACAACAGCCAAAATAGTTAAAAAATCGTCAGATCGAGAAGTCCAATCCAAAAAATATCCAATAGTTATTGTACGCTCGTCAGGTTGAGTGTGGAGTATATCGAGACCTTGTTTTATTGGTATAGTATCTCGAGACCCTATCCTACGAGAGGGCAGGCGCTGGCCACTCGATAGAAGAAGAGTTGCTTAATTTTTTAGTCTTTCCCGGATTCAGGATTGTCTCGACTCTTCGGTGGTTGTTCCGACACCTCGGGGGTTAAAATAGTACGAAAGATGATATGCTAGAAGAAAGTACCTTAATTACTGTTTTTTAGATATGTGCTAATTTTTGTCATGTATAAAACTCTTTATCGAAAGCGATATTCTTAACTCCTTAACTTCCATTACTTCTGTATTCTTTTTTAATCGACATTAATACTCAGCAGCCATTCGGTAGTCCAATTGCAATGCTTGCGCTAATCGTTTGGCCCTGCCTAATTTCACAAATCCACCTTCGGTATCAATGATCGTAGCTTTTGGGAGTTTACTCAGGTATTTTTTATAGGTAGTAATGGCATACTGAAATGGATCGGTAGCGCCTACATTTGCTTTCCCATCGGTAAACACAAATAACTGCGTATTTTGAAAATTTAAGGAGCGTAGCAATTCATATACTTTAAAAAAGGCGGCTCCTAAGTTCGTTTTTCCAGCAGTTCTTAACTGCTGATTTAAGGTTGCGATGTGTTGAGTGTTGCTCGTAAATTCCTGTATAATTTTTGCCGTAGTATCTTGTAAGCCTACAATCGCATACTGTATTTTTTGTAAAGGATATGAAGTTATTGTTTTCTCAATGATTCCTTTTAGATATGCCATTTGTTGATCCAAAGCCATTGAAGCGCTAGTGTCGACTAAAAATACAATACGAACACTACTTTTAGTTGTAAGTTGCTTGTATTTCTTTTGAAATGTTCCTGTTTTTAGATATGCCGTAATGGATTTTACAACAGACAGTTCCGTATGTGGTTTCGAAGGATAAGACACAGGAGAAATTGTATGTAGCGCTTCTAAGTTGACTTTTTGTTTTGTCCCTGTTTTGGGTGCTGCAAATTGGAGTCCCTCTTGTACTGCTTTTGGCAATTGAAATGCTGTAGTATTAGGAGGGGGTGCTGTATTTGTTTCGTTTGGTGATTGCTCTTTTTCCGGATTTGTATCGGTATCGGTATCGTTTTCTGGATCGGTAGGAGGGGTGTACTCCTTAGCACGATGTTGCAGTACAAATGATGCAATGGTGTTTACGGTTTCGATACTAACTTCGGTATGCTTATGAAATGCCGCATACGCTCTGGCGGTTTTGAGTAATAGAATGTCTGCACGCATCCCCTCTACTTGGTTGGCGATAGTGAGTGCAGCGCAATGCTCTTGCACCACTTCTGGAATTTGTATCGTATGTATTTTTTCTTTTGCTGCTAATACTTGGGATTTTACGTTTTGTTCCTGTACAGCATAACGCTCATAAAACGCTGTAGGATCACTATCAAAATCTAGCCGTTGCATTGCAATTGTAGACCGTATTTTTTGATCTGTAGGGGTTTTAACGGTAACACTCAACCCAAATCGATCTAATAATTGTGGTCGTAAGGCGCCTTCTTCTGGATTCATAGTACCGACAAGACAAAAACGACTATTCATCCATTGTGAGATTCCTTCGCGTTCTAGAGGATACCCACCAGTTGTCGAGGCATCTAGTAATACATCCATAAGGTAATCATTTAAGAGATTGACTTCATCGATATATAAAAAACCCTGATGGGCTTGTGCTAAAAGCCCTTTGTCTACAATCGTTATTTTTTGATTGATCAAAGCTTCTAGGTTGATACTTCCCAATACTCGATCTTCGGTAGCACCTATGGGTAGGTTTATAAACGGAAAATCAGTCCCCATCAATTGGCTTAGTCCACGTACCATAGTGGTTTTGGCGGTGCCTTTATCTCCTGTAGCCAGTACACCTCCAATACTAGGATCAACAAGCGTAAGGAGTAAACATAATTGTAAATCATCTTGCGCAAGGATTGCCGTAAAAGGGTAGCTGTGTTTTGATTGCATCTGTAGTCTTATATGATTGGTAAAAATACGGAATTTTGTAAGGATGTTATGAGGTATGTTAAGTTTATAGGTGTTGGGAGGTGGGGTAATGGATTACTGTATTTTAAGGTTAAGTATTTTGAATTTTTTTATCGGGTGTATTTCAATAAGGTAGATTGGGATTGGCTCATTTGGATTGTACTTAATTTTTTGTTTAGAGGTGTTTATGTCGGGGTATTTTTGTTAAATTTGTAAGGTGTATTCAGTAGTATACACATTGATAAACATTATGATCTATGGAACTTAATACTGGGATACTTCTATCATGTATATTGATTTTATTATTTGAAAATTTTAGAGTTATTAATAGACTGAAAAAATCAGATCATAGAGAATCTGTAAAGCTCTCTTCAATATGGAAGATTGGAGTTTTTATTTTTATAATAGGCTTTATAACAGTATTATTTACTTTTTCAAATATTTATGATTTGATAACAGATAAAACAGAGGCTAATCAAATTACTTTATTAATAAAAGAAAATTTAGTATCTGGAGTAAAATTTCTTGCTATTTTCTTTTTGTCTATTGTTAATTGGATTCTGTTGAAGAGATTTAGATTTAACATTTAATATATGTGCGATGAAACTAAATGTTTTAAAAGAAAAAGATATAAAATAAATTCAAATAAAGACGATTGCTAGTCAATATTTTGCATCGTATTGAAGTGTGTCAAAAACTACTCAATAATGTTGGCTAAAGAATAACAAAAAATAGCGTTAAAAATTAAATCCAATAGCAGCCTCTTTAAAAGGGATCTTTTAGAATGCCAAAAGATATGAATTACAAGAAATAATTAAGAAATCGATTAGGAAGTATATATTTATAGAATGTATACTTGAAAGGGGAAACTATTGATTTTAGCCGAAAACATTAGGGGTAGGGGTTTAGTGATCAAAGATATTCTTAGTAATTTTGTTACTGCAGAATATCCATGTAAAGTAATCAAACACATCAAATGAACGATATGAATTTAGCAAAGCACTGTGTATTATGTGATAATCAAATTGTAACATTTAAAGATGGAACTATATGCAGTTTAACAAATAAGAAACCTGAATTTAATAAGACTTGTTTTAAAATTGAATTTAACGAAAAGTTTGAAGAAAAAATAAAAACAACTAATTTGAGTGTAGAAAATATTAAACGCAAAAAGTTTGATTACTATGGTAGTTTTGTGTTATTTCTATGCATTGGAATGGGATTAATTATAGGTGGATATTTTATTGGAAAATACGTTTTTGACAAGGGGTTTATTTCAACAGTTCCGCTTATAATTATGGGAGCAGGAATACTCCCTTTATCCTATGCTTTTGGTTTTTTTAATACTTATAATAATGAAAGAGCTATTGCAGAACAAAATAAGGTGGAATTAGATACAATCCTAAATCTCTACAAAATTAGTTATGATATTGATTTTGAATATCAAAAAGAAATTCATGGCTCACAAGAGGTCAAAGTAGAATTAAAAGTCAAATCATAACATTATAGTACTACTATGTTTATGAATATTAATTTCAGTTTAAATAATGCATATACTGTCTAAAATTTTTAGAAAATGAAAAAAATATGTTGTATTATAGTAGTATTAGTAGTCTTTATTTCTTGTAATACAAAGAAACCTAAAGAAAAAGAAAGTGTAAAAGTAAAATCGAAATTCACAGAAATTATTACACCAGATTATGAAGTGTACAAACCAAATCAAAAAGCGAAAGCTGTTTTAATTCTATTTGGTGGTTTTCCAGAAGTAGCTGAAGATATCAAAAGAGAGTTTACTATATTAGAAATAGCACGGAAAAATAATGTAGCGGTATTGTTTTCGAATTTGAATCAGAAATTATGGCTCCAAGAAGATGAAAAACGTTTGTTAGCTCAAAAGTTACAAGACGTTTTTGTCCAAAACGAATTGCCATTTGATAACATTTTTATTGGAGGTTTTTCGAGCGGTGGAATTGTAAGTCTCCTCATTAGTGACTTTATAATTGGGATGAAACAATTTTATATCGACCCAAAAGGAGTTTTTATAGTAGATTCTCCAATTGATTTAGCTGAGCTATATGAAATTTCAGAGGGAAATATAGTAGCAAATTTTTCAGAAACCTCTGTAGAAGAATCTAAATGGTTAATAGAAACTTTGGGAAGCGAATTTGGGAATCCTAAAACTGACATTGAAACCTATGAAAAGTATTCAGTATATACGTTAAGAACACATACTATTGATAATGTAAAAAAGCTAAAAAATACTAAAATTCGATTGTATACAGAGCCAGATATTATTTGGTGGAAGAAACATAGAATGGTAACGTATGAACAAATGAATGCCTTTCCAATTCAAAAACTTTCAGAAGATCTTAAAAAACAAGGATTTAAATATGTTGAGTATATTTCAACTAGTAATAGAGGGTATAGAGCAAATGGTGAAAGGCACCCTCATAGTTGGTCAATAGTAGATGAAAATGATTTGATGAAATGGATGTTAGAAAAATAGAAATGCTGTATAATAGAGATAATAATCGTTACAAAATCTTTAATTTGACAATACAATTACGACATACAGACTGAGCTTCTAATCATTCAAAAACCACCCCTTGCAATATGAATATCCCCGCGAGAATAGAGATAACACCAATACTACCATTCATCCATTTAAAGATGGAAATATTACGTTCGATAAAACGGCTCATGGTAAAAATTAATACATAACTATAGACTCCCATTGAAAAGATAACTCCAATGGACTCTACAAGTAATATTAGTACTGCATCCGAAATGGTATCGGCACCAATAATTAATGCTGAGGTCAATGCGCCTCCTGTACCTGCTAAGCCATGTAACATGCCGATCCAAAAAGATTTATTGATCGGATTCATGGCAATTTCTTCACCTCTTTTTCCATGTAAATGAATAGGGTTACTCGCCAAATGTTCGTGGGCTTCTATTTTTTTATGATCTGCCATCATCGCATTGATCTTATGATTTCGGCGAATCGCCACGACGCCTAACCAAATCATAATGGGCCCTACAGAGGCTTCTGCCCAGAACGATATATTTTCTACAAAGCCGAGTAATGCTGCTCTAAAGACTAATGCAATTCCTCCAAAAAGCAATAGGGTTACAGAATGTCCTAGTGCCCACTGCGATGCTGTGAATACACTTTTAAGGGTTACTTTTTTTTTCTGGATGGCATTTTCTGCTGCTAATACAGATACAGCAGATATATGATCGGGTTCAAAAGAGTGGAGTATGCCTGCAATTAGCGGACGCGTAAGATTCATGATGTTCATAACCGATACTGGATATGGGCGCCATCATTGTTTAATAGATATAACCGAAGCTGTACCTTGGGAGCAATCTTTTGACAATGATAATAACATCGCGCCATTAATTTTTGATAAAATGGTTCTTGGTCGGCAAAGGTAAAGATTTCTCGAAGACGTCCCGCCATGTTTAATTGTAAAACTTTGCTAGCAATTTCTTTTGGATATCCTGCCTCAATAGCCAGTTGATACATAAAATCTTTATCCCAAGTTGTTTTTCCGCTGTGGGTATTGGTATCGCCTTTGGACAGTTTTGCGGCTTTGCCTAACATAATCCCCATGGTTACGGTCGTTATTTGTGGAGATTGGTGTATTTTCTCAAAGGTTTCTTGTATCCAGTTTCCGTAATGAATACAGGCAATATCATTTACAGTGGGGCATAAGGCTTTCAACATTTTTTCACTGCGCCCTCCAGAATTGATGAGCAATTCCGTTTTTCCGTTGGCTATAGCAACATCAATACCTTGTTGGATACTGGCAATATATGAAGCTGCAGAAAAGGGAGTGACAATCCCTGTAGTTCCTAAAATGGAAATCCCATGTAGAATGCCTAAACGGCTATTTAGCGTTTTCAGCGCCAATTTTGCTCCGCCTTTTACCGCTATAGTGATGTGAACTCCATGCGTTTCGAGTTGGTGATCGGACAGTATTTTTTTACAAACCGTAGTCATCATTTTTCGAGGTACTGGATTGATAGCCGGTTCACCTACTGGAATTTCTAAACCCGGTAATGTAACGAGTCCTACACCTTCTCCACGGTTAAAAACAATAGTTCCAAGCGTGTTTAATTTAACAGTAGCACTAATTTCTGCTTGATGGGTTACATCTGGGTCATCTCCTGCATCTTTTATAGTTGTATATGTAGCTTCTTCTGAAGTCAATGAAACTAAGATCACTCGAAAATTTACGAGTTCCCCAATGGGCAATTGTACCGCTACAGTAGCGACTTCTTGTTGTGTCACCAGACTCCATAAGGCTGCTTTGGTACAGGC
>CALFCI010000016.1 GCA_937951135.1 uncultured Aquimarina sp.
TTTTTTTTTTTTTTAATAATTAAAATTCTAACCATCACGAATATACTAAGATTTTATGAGGAATAGATCAAATTACTCTATAGCTTTTATGGTGTCACTTGGAATACTTTCCTTCTCTGTAGTACCATATAATGATTTATCACCATAAAAATCATATAAATGACGGTCGGATACGAAGCGACTATTATATAGCGCTGTTGGGTTTTTAATAACCATCATATTGTATTTTCCGTGCAGTCCTATATACGTTTCAATAGTATCTAAAGAAGGCTTACTGTCGAAGTATTCCTCAATCATTTCAATAAATTCTGGGCGATATTCTTTATCCACTTTTTTTAGTTTTCTGATTTTAATCAGGAGAATCAATTTATTATCCTGAATGTGACTAAAGTACTTAAATTCTTCAGGCTTCATTTCGCTAACTATTTTATTATCAATCATTTGTTTAATAGCATACGAAATAGAATCGGATTGTAATGTTGGATGTGTAGCTAATTTATTCATATCCGCAGTTAGTAATTGTGCTCTAGGATCAGTTTCTTTAGTCGTTGTTGAAGCACTAGCGAATGTGCCAGCTATAATTGAAAACGCAATCAATGCAGCAATGAGTAGTAATCCTGCCCAGTGCCAAATGGGGGTTTTAATACTGCCTTTGGCATTCTGATATTGTATTCTTTGTTCTGTAGTATAGTCGCGTTGGGCTATGGTTTTTAGACAATGTGTACATTCCATGACACTCGATTTTCCAAAAGGAAAAGTAGGGATCCAAAATACATGAAAATATTTACCAAATACTGTAATTCGTTTACTGCCATTATCACCGCAATGACTACAAGGGGTTCCTTTAATGGCTATGGTGCCCAGCGTACTGCTTCGTGTTCCAAAAATGATCATATTTTTTAGTTATTATAGGTTAGTTAGTTGTTTAAAATTTCGAATGATATAGATAAGCTTAATAAGTATTCCATATCTAGTTGCTTTCATGAAGTAGGTGTTATTTTACGGTATAATTCAATTTCATAGTAATCGATGCTGTTTTTTCTTTTGAAGCCGTATTGTAAGAACCACCCCAAGAATAATCTTCACCAGAGTATTGTCCCGTAATTTGAAAGATTCCCATTTTAGCTACTTTAAGATCACCTAGCGCAGCTCCAGAATTCTCAGCAATTTGTTCTGCACGTATTCTGGCATTTTCTGTTGCTTTTGAAATCATTTCTATTTTAAGATCTGCTAGTTTGGTATAATAATATCGTGGTGCCGATGAATAGAGCTGTACTCCTTGGTGTAATAATTCAGTAATCTCTCTAGATATTTTTTCTACTTTTGTTACTGCCTTAGATTGAATCTGGACTTTTTGAGATAGTTTATATCCTATAAACTCTTCACCCGTATATTCTCCTTTATCAGAATATTTGGTTTTTGTTTTATTAGCAGTGCTTACTGCACTAAATATAATGTTTTTAGGGGCAATGCCACGTGATGAGAGATAGTCTAAAATACTTTTTTTATCGGTTTCTAAATCAGTGTATGCTTGTTTTAAATCGATATTTTCTTTAGAAAAATTAGCTTCCCATACAATGAGATCCGAAGTGAAATTTGTTTTTCCTAACCCGGTTACAGCAATAGAAGCGTTTGTTTGGTTTCTGTTTTTATAAGCATTTCCAATGACTGCAGCTGCGCTAATAATGGCAATGGCAAATATAATAGCATTAATATTTTTTTTCATAATTAGCTGTTTTGTATGTCTATAAAGATCAAACAACTTGTATGCCCTCCATACACCTTATCTAGTGAAAATCAACCTCCCTGTTTTCAGGGAGGACATCATTATTCTTTCATTTCAAAACAGTGCCGATCATTTTTTATAATTGCCTTGTACTTCATAAGGCATACTTTTACTGGTGCCCATTACTGAAAATAGAATACGATATTTGACCTTTATGTGTTGTTAAAATTAATGGTCAAGAAAAGGAGTATACATTAGAATCGCATGATTTTGAACTAATAATTCTTCAGTCTCTGTACCTTGTAGGTTCTTTTCAATTCTAAAGATTTGGTTATGTCTAGAGTATCCACCCCAAGCTTGTTGCTTTATGATATGATTCCTTTCTTCAACATGAAAAGAAGTTTCCAATGGATATTCACAAAATAAATGACCATGAAGGTGAGTTTCATCCAGCCATAAACGGATCTGAAAGGTCTTAGTGGTATTGTTTTTTACTTGAAAATCTACATGATTATAGGACAGTGTAGCACCGGCACCAAAAGGAACTTTTCGATTGACATCGGGAAAAACATCAAAACCATGTCGATAGCGTTCGGTTATGGTTAATGGACTATGCGCAAAAATCCAAAAGAGTAGATTTCCTAATTGGCAGAGTCCGCCACCTGTATCTTTACCAATTTGTCCTTGTTTCAAGACAAGCCCTTCTAAATATCCTTTTTTCTGGGTAGGGCGCCCAACAGCCTTCCAAATAGAAAAGGTTTCCCCAGGAGCAATGACTATAGTGTCTAGATGCGCAATGGCAAGTGCTAAATTCGTTTTTTTGTTTTCCTGCAGGTACATCTCAACATCTTTAAGAGGTCTTAGAATTAATGACTGGTGTGCGAAAACCAAATGTTGTAATGTTGTTTTTTGTTGTGGTATAGCCCATTTTTTAGTTCCAAAAGCCCAATCTATTTTTCGTTTTAAGATATAGTACTCTTTGCCCAATACTTGTCGTATTGGACTGCGAAATATGGGTTTTTGGATTTCTCTCATAAAAGTTAGTATACGTGTTTAAGATACTATATTTAGTATTAGTTTAACTGAAAAAGTACAATTTATGCATTACCTTTTTTAATGTGTTCAATAGTCTCGGTACCTCCAATCATTAAGGAAGGAGTGAAATGAAATATTTCATGCGTCTTTAGGCAACGGTGTTTGGCTACTGCTTTTGTAAAGAGTCCATGGCGTAATACTGTGGTCTGAATTTCTTCGTTACATAAATAGGAATTAAACAATTCTTTGAGACTCCAAGAACAGGTATTAGCTTTTCTTAAATGCGTTTGTAATACGCATAGGTCTTCAACTGTATCGGTAATTTTCTATAGTAAATACCCTAGATTAAAAACCGATACTACCTCGTTTTGACTTATTGTATAGCTATATTTGTAGTGTGATATGTCGAAATTTGTTCTTTAGTAACAAAGGCGATATGCGTATCCATATCATTTTGAAATGTTACAATTTTTTCTAACAACCCTTCTGTAGTATATACATTCCATTTTCCTTGTCGTTGTCCATTAACAAAGCTTCCTTTTACAGCAATACTTCCGTTAGTATGGTACGCTTTCCATTCTCCTTGTTCTACACCATTTTGAAACTGTTCTATTTTCGTTACAACTCCGGTTTTGGTATAGGTTTTCCATAATCCATTTTCTTTTCCGTTGCAAAATTGCCCTTCTTTATGCACTTGTCCGTTCTCATAGAAATGTTTCCATGAACCATCTAAGGTTTTTCCAACCATTTGCTTTGTTTCCTTTAAAGCACCACTGTTATAGTACATTTTTTTTAATAAACGTTTTTGTTCAGTAGCGTTTAAAGAAACTTTTTGTGGACTATTAGTTGTAGTTGTTTGCTGGGTTTGTTGTGCATTTGCTTGAAAAACAAGAATGAAATTTATTAAAAAGATGATTTTTTTGATTGTAATTTTCATGGTAATTGGGTTTGTTTTTTTTGTTGATACAAAGATTGGGTATATATAAAACGGGTACTATACCAGTACTAGTGAAATTGGATACACTGTTTTCAGGGAGTGGGTTTGTATATGATTAAAAGGATTTGGGAAATAGTTTAAGGTGAATCATTAACATTTTTAACTTTCAAAAAGTTTTGAAAGTTAAAAATGTTGTTATATATTTGCCTCATGGATTACAATGAAGCAAAAGATAAGTTTATCTCCACATGGGGGTCATTAGGAACTTTATGGGGTATTAATAAAGCAATGGCACAAATTCATGCATTGTTATGGATCTCTCCAGAACCCTTATCTATGGAAGATATCATGGAAGAGTTGCATATTTCTAGAGGAAACACAAGTATGAACCTAAGGCAGTTGATTGATTGGGGGATTGTATATAAAGAAAACAAACTGGGAGAGCGAAAAGAGTATTTTGTGTCAGAAAAAGATGTGCAAGAATTAGCAAAACAGATTGCGAAAGAACGGAGTAGAAGAGAAATTCAACCGACAATCAAGGTATTAAAAGAAGTATCGGATATAGAAGATGATGGTACTGTGAAAACTAAAGAATTGATTAAAAAGACGAAAGAATTGTACGATTTGGCAGATACAGCGGATA
>CALFCI010000017.1 GCA_937951135.1 uncultured Aquimarina sp.
ATCAAGGCTATTTGCAATGCGATGGTTACAAGGTGTATGATAAACTTGGTGCACAAGAAAATATAACTTTAATAGGTTGCCTAATACATGCCCGAAGAAAATTCTTTGATGCACAAGAAAACGATTCACAAAGAGCTAGACATGCTTTAGCTATTTTTACTAAAATCTATGCTAGAGAAAGAGAACTTAAGCAAACAGCTGGCGAGAATCTAACTCTAAAACAAGAACTGCGTTTAAAGCAAATAGCTCCACTGATTAAAGAAATTAAAGGTTGGATTGAACAGGAAAGTCTTAAGGTATTACCTAAAAGCAAAATTGGACAAGCAATGACATATTACCTAAACCAATACCATAAGCTAGAAGCAGTAACTCTAGACCCTAGGTTAGAACTAGACAATAATATAATTGAAAATGCAATTAGACCTTTGGCTCTTGGAAGAAAAAACTATTTGTTTGCAGGCTCTCATAAAGCCGCTCAAAATACAGCAATGTTGTATTCGTTCTTTGGAAGTTGTAAAATTAATGACGTAAACCCTAGAGAATGGTTGCAGTATGTACTTGAAAATATACCTGAGTGGAATATCCAAAAACTAGAACTCCTACTGCTTCATAATTTTTTAAAAAATTAACACATGTAGGCGCTCGGACGGATACATCCCAATTAATTTTTAACCTGTCTAACGTCGCAGGCAGACTTATTTAAATTGTATCGTACTTAAACAAATGCCGAGTTCAATGTCATTAAGCCAAGATTAGAATGACATTATATGTCTATTGATCAGTATAAAATCTTCTGCAAGGCACCAATTAATTGATTTACATGAAGACGAGTACAACTCTCTCCCATTAATCCAATTCTCCATATTTTACCTTCAAAATCACCTAAACCCCCTCCTACTTCAATGTTATAGTTTTGTAATAGTTGGCTACGTAATTGTGCCTCATCTGTAACTAGTTTTGGCAATTTCACAGCATTTAAATTCGGCAAACGATATTGAGGCTGCACTAGGTAGCTAAAACCTAAATTTTCTAAGGCAACTTGTAAATATAGATGTACTGCCTGATGCCTTTCCCATCGATTTTCTAATCCTTCTGCTTTAACCAGACATAAGGCTTCGTGCAAAGCATAAATAGAAGAAATCGGGGCAGTATGATGATACGCTCTTTTGGTTCCTGCCCAATAGTTTTTTACTAAATTTAAATCCAAAAACCAGCTTTGTACCACTGTCTTACGGTTTTCTAATACCGCCACTGCTCTAGGCGAAAAACTAACTGGAGATAAGCCTGGAGGTGCACTTAGGTTTTTTTGTGTTCCAGAATATATCGCATCAATCCCCCATTGATCTACTTCCAAAGGCACCCCACACCAAGAGGTAACCGCATCAACTACCAAAAGCCCCCCTGCATCATGTATGATATCACTAATTTCTTGTAGAGGCTGTAAGACTCCTGTAGAAGTTTCAGCATGCACAATAGCTAGTAATTTAGGGTTTGGACAAACTGCCAAAACTTCTTTTACTTGTGCTATACTAGTGACTTCTCCCCATACAGTATGTATTGCATGTACCGTTGCCCCACATCGTTCTGCAATAGTTACCATCCGGCTGCCAAATACACCATTAATACAAATGATACACTCATCACCAGGTTCCAATAAATTGACCAAACAAGTTTCCATACCGGCACTACCTGGTGCAGAAACTACAAATGTTAATTCATTAGTAGTTCGAAATGTATCTTGCACCATCACTTTAACCTCATCCATTAATTGTATAAATTGTGGATCTAAATGCCCTATTAAAGGAGCACTCATTGCTTTTAGCACATTAGGGTGAACATCCGAAGGCCCTGGCCCCATTAATACTCGCTTCGGTGGGTTAAAAGTACTATTCATATTGTTTCATTTTTAGGTAAATTCGAAATCATACTGTGGTATCCCATTGAATATAGTTATATCTGGTAATGCACTTTTAGCAATTGTGCCACTACTCCTATGGCAATTTCTTTGGGCGTATCCCCCCCTATCTGTAATCCTACTGGACAAACAACATTTTCCATCCCTTCGGGAATAGAGAGATCGTTCTTTAGCATATTATGAAAACGTTGGTATTTTGTTTTACTGCCGATTAAACCCAAATATTTAGTCAACTTAGGAATTGCCATAGCAATAATATCTAAATCGATCCCGTGGTCGTGTGTCATGACTAACACATAACAATTTTCCCCCCAACGTACCGCATCCGCAAAGGTTTTAAAATCTTTAATATCTACAGCACTAGTTTGTATCTCTTCCGCTACAGTAAGTTTGGTAAACCAATCTTCTCTAGAATCAATCAAATGCACTCGAAATGGAGTTCCTATCAATGCATGACAAATTTCTAGTCCGATATGCCCTGCTCCAAATAAAAAAAGTTCTGGAGATTGATTCATAGGTTCTATAATTAATTCTACTTTACCTCCACAGCATTGTTCATATTTAGGTCCTAAAGTAAAGGTTAATTCCATCTTTTCATTAGTTTCGAGGGCTTCCATTGCTTTGTCAATAACTTCAAACTCTAGTTTCCCTCCTCCTACCGTTCCATATATTTTTTTACCCCTAGTAATCACCATGCGAGACCCCAATACACATGGCGCAGAGCCTAAACATTTTATTACAGTTACAAACGCTATAGGTTCATGCCGTTGTTGGTATTTTGCTAATATATCGATCCAATTTAAGGTCATATTTTCGGGTATCAGTCATACACCAATTTAGTTGTTGATTGATCGTTTTTTTAATGTATACTTCTTTCTACTTTTCACTTCTAAAATCGCACTCCTAATTTCCCACTTCGCGATCTCTTCTATCCTTCACAATTTTAGCAAAGGATCGGGTTCGAATCTCTTCCATCGTTAATCCTACGGCTAATACTTCTTCTTCAGTAATCGCTCCACTATTCAATGCTTTTAAAAAATAATTTAAGAGTCCTTGTCCTGTAGCGGCATCATCAAAGGTATCTCCTATCAAAGTAGCTTGCGCTGCTTTTTCCATAAAGGTTTTTAACCGCAATACGGCATCATCATAACTTTCTAAAAAAAAAGCATAAACTGCGGTATATCGCATTGGAAATTGCGCTGGATTTAAATCCCATCCTTGATATAATCCTTTATATAAAGAATGTCTAATGTGTTCATATCCTTTGTGCCATGCTCTATGTACAATTACTTTATTTTCTTCTTCCTCTACTGGAGTGAGTTCGCCTCGATGTGGACCAATAGGCATTGTATTAGTTGCCCCATCAGATAGCCAGATCCCAGTATGTGCCAAGGCCACTTTGGTGGTAAAATGAGCAAAATCACAAACAGCATGGTTCATTTCTTGATATTTTGCAGTAATATTATTAGAAGCCGTGTAATCATAAGTTCCAAAATGAGTAGCAATACAACGTGCTTTACTAGCTTCGATAAAACGTGTTAGAGGATTTGTACCCTTATAATCCATAACCGCTTGCGTAGTTTCCACCATCATCTCCATTTTTAATGTATGGCTTTTTAGCATAAAGGTCTGCTCTATAATTTCAAAAAAGGCTACTAATGCTGTGACTTGCTCTGGAATAGTTACTTTGGGTAACATGACCACAAAATTATTTGGCAATCTACCTTCCGTTTCTTGTAATAGTGTCGATAAAAACAAATCTAGCGTTCGCAATCCTCGTTCCTTAAGTTCTTCGGTAAACGGTTTGATTCGAATGCCTATAAATGGTGATAACGTGCCTTCTTCCATTCCTTTAGCAACTTGTTGTGCTGCAAATATGGCGGTTTCGTCTTCTTCTTCATCTGAGCGATTTCCAAAACCATCTTCAAAATCAATTCTAAAATCTTCCACACCTTCTGACTTTAGTTTGGCTATGACTTTATGATAAATACGATATGAAAACCCTAATGGATGTGTATGTAACTCTGATGAAGAAAGTCCATTTAGAACTGTTAATAATTCTTTTTGTGCTGTTTCACTTGAAGGTATTTCTGAAGCATCTTTAAGCTGAAAAGCCTTGCTAAACTCCAAACTATTAGGTGCATATTTTAATAATGATGCCAAAGCTACATTACCTAATACCTGAGGAGTATCTGACTTAAATAAATTGGCTCCACCATATACAGTATGTACTGGCTGTCGATCTTCGCGATCTCCTGGATATAACATATTAAAAGCCTGATTGGCATCTTTTAATGTGTTAAAAATAGTGTCTTTAGTATGACCTTTTATACTCAATTTCATGTTCATGATATGATTACGATTTATGACTAACTTCCTCTATAAGTAGAATACCCAAAAGGACTAATTAATAATGGGATGTGATAATGACTCTGATCCGTTACTGTAAATTGTATATTTACTTCTGGATAAAATCCTTGTTCTTGCTGTGTTTTATAATATGATTTTGTATCAAAGACCATACTATAGATCCCTGATTTCAAGATGCGTTTTGGAGCTAAAAGATCTACAATACGCCCCTCTTCATTGGTTACTCCTACCGCTATAGGCTTCCACTTTTTATACCGCAATCCATTTAATGTAACACACATATGTCGTGCTGGATTCCCTATGGTAGTATCCAATGCGTGTGTAGTAATTTGACTGGCTATTTTAGCATTTATGGATAGTGTTGTTATTAACTTGGTTAGTCTAATGACAGTGATTTTATGTTGTTCATTCATTGCTACATAGATTTCATTCGCGACATCATGATATAATCGTGTCGAAATGATAGACAACATCTCATCTGCGGATTTTCCGCTTGCACTGACAATAAAAATATAGCCAAACTTATTTTCATACGCTGTATTTGCAGCAGCTAATGCGGTAATCGTTTCTATATTAGCCGAAGCTACTTTAGATTGTTCATCATTAGCCCAATCTTTAGTATGGTTAAATTTTTTCTGTAAACTGGTTACATCTCCTATTTTTGGGTGCCCTGTAAATGCTTCTTTAAAATCTGTCGTATCGCATTCATTAAACCATATATCGGCTGCTCTAGATACTAGTGCTTCTTCCGAAGAAAAAGGCCGACTGGTCACCATTTTAGTAACCCATGTTTTAGACACACAACATTGTTCTAGTTTTGCATACGCTTCCTGTGCATCTATTGAATTTAATTCTTCCAATGTTATCATAATTTTTTTATTTTGGGGCTCCTTGATTAATCCAACAATTAATCATATCCCGTTCTTCTTGTGTGATTCCCGTTTGATTATTATTAAAAGGCATGTTTTTACTTAATACCGTTTGTTGATATATTTTATTTCTATAATTATAAATTTGCTCAGAATTATCAAACTGTATTCCTTTTGGAGCCACTTTCCACACTTCATCTGTTGGACTTTTGGCATGACAAACAGTACATCGATTCCTAATGATACTAGTAACCTCTACGAAAGAGACTTTTTCTCTACAAGATTCATACTTAGGTTTTACAGGTGCCGTAGCAAAGGCTACCACAAACATAAATACTACGGATACCGGAAGTATCCAAATTGATAACTCTCCTTTTTCTTTAAGGTTTAAATAATGTTTAATTCCGGCACTTCCCACCGTAATACCCAATAAGACAAGCCATTGATAGGCATGTCCATACGTCATCGGGAAATGATTACTAATCATCACAAACAATACCGGTAATGTAAAATAATTATTGGTATATGATCGAAGCATTGCCGCTTTACCGTCTGCTGGATTAGGAAGCAATCCATTTTTCGCAGCATTCACCATACGCTTTTGCCCAGGAATAATAACAAAAAACACATTTGCTGCCATCAAAGTGCCTATTAAAGCTCCAAAATGAATAAAGGCAGCTCTACCACTAAAGACATGACTATAAAACCATGCAAAAAACACTAATAAAAGTGTAATCGCAATAGTAAACACCAATTTGTTCTCTGTGATTTTTTTACAAATCAAATCATAAATAAGCCATCCTACAATTAATGATCCTACTCCAATACTGATAGCTACAAGTGGTGCTATATCTAGTACTTTTGGATCAATTAAAACTGAACTCGCATTAAAATAATATACGATTGTTAATAATCCAATTCCCGATAGCCATGTGAAATAGGCTTCATACTTAAACCAATGTAAGTCTTTGGGAATCTTTTTGGGCGCTACTTTATATTTTTCTAAATAATAAAATCCACCGCCATGAACCGCCCAAAGGTTCCCTGCTAACTCTTCTCGTACATCTTTAGTTCTATTTAATGCATTTTCTAAAAACACAAAATAAAAAGAAGCACCAATCCATGCAATACCAAAAGTGATGTGTATCCAACGTACTACTAAATCCAACCATTGTAATACATGGCTTTCCCATATTGTACCCAATAATATATAATATAATAATCCAACACCACATAGTGCAACAACCACTAGTAAAGTATAAAACCAATTTTGTAAATTACTAATCAATTGTTCTTTCTCTTCGTCTTGTTCACTTTTATATTTTTTAATACAATGATGTAATATGTGGGTAGCATATACTACCAATATAAATATCAACAACCATGCTGTGAGTAGAATTATTTCTATCATACCGCTCTCTTTCTTTTTCTTATCTTATTAATACGCTTCCGCTATCTAGCACTTGTATTTTTCCATCTTTTACCACTTGTATTCCATTGACATAAGTATGCAGCACTTCTCCTTCCAAAGTATAATTAAGGTATGGAGTTTCCTTATGCCGATGTTGCACATTTTCTTCAACTATCTTTATTTTTTTAGTATCATCCCATACGGTAATATCTGCATCAAATCCTACAGCTAACTTTCCTTTTCTATGTCCTAACCCTAAGAAACTGGCAGGTTGCGATGTTAACAATGGTATTACTTTTTCTAAAGGAATCCCTCGAGTTTGTGCTAGTGAACACATAACAGGAAGCGTATACTGTAATCCAGCAATGCCTCCCCAAGCTGTAAAAAAATCACCTTGTGCTAACTGCTTACGCTCAGGAGGTGCAGGAGAATGGTCTGAAGCGATAAAATCGACCGTTCCTGCTGTTACTGCATTCCATAATTGCTCATTATTGTAACGATCTCGTATAGGTGGTGCACATTTATATATGGGTGCCGCATCAGGAATGGTTTCTTCATTAAAAAAAAGATAGTGCGGACATGTTTCTACGGTAAGTTTATCTGTCCCTTTTTTGTGCTGCTGAATCCTCTGAATTCCTTGTGCTGCTGCTAAATGCACAATATGAACACGTATGTCATACCTTTTTTGAATGTCTAATGCCAAATCAATTGCATTAGTTTCCCATACCTGAGGTCGAGATGCTACATATTGCTGATAACTTTGCGGATTTGTAACCACAGGAACATTCGTATCACTCACCTCACAATGTAACAATAATGGAATATTATATTGCTGTAACACAGGAGCTATCGCTTCTAAATCTGCTTTGGTAACATTTGGAAATTCATCAATTCCAGAATGCGTTAGAAACCCTTTAATCCCAAAAACACCTGCTTTAATAAGCCCTTCAATATCGTTTATATTTGTTGGAATTATTCCCCCATAAAACCCACAATTTACATGTAACTTATCCTTTGATGCTTTTATTTTTTCCTCAAATGCATTAACTGTAGTAGTTACAGGATCTGCATTGAGCGGCATTTCTATTAGGGTAGAAATACCACCAGCTGCTGCCGCTTTGGTAGCGGTATCAAAGCCTTCCCAATCTGTACGACCAGGCTCATTGATATGCACATGAGCATCTATAATACCCGGCATTACTATAAGTGACCCATAATCAAAAACTGGCAAATTATCACTTACCTCATACCAATCTTTATATATCTTATAGATTACCTTCCCTTTTATATGCAAGGCTGCTTCTATAAAGACATCTTCTACAAAACATCGTTTGCTATATACTATATATTCATTCATAAGATCATTTTATTACTAGCGTTTTTACTAAGTCCTATTTCGTAATAGCATGAAAGTAATGTAGTATGTAACCAAAAAAAATACTGATTATACTTGCTGTAGTCTAAATGCTTTATTTCTGGTTTTCAGCTTCTTTCTCGTATAAACTCATCAATACTTTTTCTGGAGTCATTGGTGCGTGAAACTTCATCGTATATTTTGGATTAAAGGCCATAATTGCGTTTTGCAATGCAAAATACGCTCCAATACCATACATTAATGGAGGTTCTCCTACTGCTTTTGATTTTAGTATAGCCATATCATTTCCTTCTGTAACCACTGGTAATATTTCCATTACAGTAGGAATAGAAAATATATCCGGTATTTTATATGTTGATAATGCATTAGAACGTAATCGTCCGTTTGCATCATAATCAATTTCTTCCATGGTCATCCATCCAATACCCTGTACTAAAGCTCCTTCTACTTGTCCTAAATCAATACCTTCACTCATACTCTTCCCATAATCATGAATTATTTTAACTGCATCAAATACATACGTTCCTCGCATACAATCCACGGTAGTCGTAATAATTGCTGTTCCATATACATGATATGCAAAAGGATGTCCTCTCTCTTTGGTTTTATCAAAATGAATCACGGGCGTTGCATAGTGTCCGTTTTCTGTCAATGCTACTCGCTTCAACATGGCTTTACTAATTAATGTTTCCCATGTTAATTCTGTTTTTTGACCTGCTAAGTATATACATTCTTGCTGAAATGTAATCTCGCTTTCCTTACACTTTAGTGCATCGGAGGCTACCGTTTTAAGCCTTGCAACTAATGCATTACATGCTTTAAGCAATGCTTTCCCATTTAAATCGGCAGTAGAACTTGCCGCAGAAGGAGAGGTATTCGCTACTCTTGTTGTATTGGTAGACTCTATTTTTATTTTGGCACTATCAATAGCGAAAACTTGTGCCGCAATTTGTAATAATTTGGTATTTACACCTTGTCCCATTTCCACAGCAGCAGTACTAATCCCTACACTTCCATCCTGATATATATGTACCAAAGCACGTGCATGATTCATCGGGGTATTCGTAAATGAAATCCCAAAAGTAATTGGCATCATTGCCAACCCTTTTTTAATAGCATCATGAGTAGTATTAAAATCAGTAATTTCTTGTTCTAAAGCTTCGATATCAAAAACTGTAGTTGCACTAGTCCATGTTTTTTGTGCTTCTACCTGTGTAGCTACTTGACCATAAGAGAACGTATCATTTTCTTGTAACAAGTTAGCTTCTTGTATGACTCTAGCTTTGACTCCTATAGCTGTAGCTGCTTTAGCAATAGCGGATTCAATGACAAACATTCCTTGCGGTCCTCCAAAACCACGAAATGCAGTATTGGGAGGTAAATGGGTTTTACAACTATGTACTATTGTACTTACATTAGGAACATAATAACTATTGGTTGCATGAAATAATGTACGTTCGGCAATTGCTGGTGATAAATCTGCTGCCGCTCCAGAGTTTTGTAAAAACTCTACTTCATACGCTAAAATTTTTAAATCTTTAGACAATCCTATTGTATACGTACTTTCATAAGGATGTCGTTTTCCTGTCATCCGTAAATCGTCATGACGGTTTAGAATTAATTTAACAGACTGTTTCAACAGTTGAGCTGCCAATGCTGCCATTACAGCCCATGGTGTTGCTTGGTCTTCCTTTCCTCCAAAACCACCACCAAGTCGGGTCACATCAACCTCTATTTTATGCATTGAAACCCCAAGTACGTTAGCTATTGTTTTTTGAACTGATG
Organism: uncultured Aquimarina sp.; assembly: GCA_937951135.1. Lineage (GTDB taxonomy): Bacteria > Bacteroidota > Bacteroidia > Flavobacteriales > Flavobacteriaceae > Aquimarina. Next base: position 9,726 of record CALFCI010000017.1, read on the forward strand.
TTGGCCCTTGAGTAGAAGATGTAACTCTTATATTTCCATTCTCTAAAGGTTCGGCATACGCTCCTTGTGCTTCTATATACAAATGCTCCTGCCCATTCGAAAACGTTTCTCCTTCAAAAACATAAGCACATTTTTGGAATGCTGCTGTCGTATCTCCTAAATGAAATGAACGAGGAGCATTAATAAAACTCCCTTTTCCTTTCGCATCTTTAGCAGTAACAATGGCTGGTAATTCATCTATTTCAATCGTAATAAGTTGTCGTGCCTGCCGAGCTATGTATTCCGATTCCGCAACAATAAGTGCTATAGGCATGCCTTGAAAATGCACTTCATCTTCTGCAAACAAAGGCTCATCAGGAACGATACCTCCTATTTGATTTTCTCCAGGTACATCTTGATATGTAAAAATACGCGCTACGCCTTCTACTGCTAATGCTTTAGAATAATCAACACTTTTAATATGACCATGAGCCACTGGTGAATCAAAAACAACAGCATGAAATGTCCCTTGCCGTACATTAATATCATCTACATATATAGATTCTCCGCGCACATGCGTGTACGAGTCCATATTTCGTATACTTTGCTGTAATCCCTTTGAAACTTGATCTTTTTTTACAGCTAGGGCTGTCTGTGATTTTGTCTTATCCATCCTGTAAAAAATCAGTTAATTTAAATAAATAAGGGTACAAAGTTGTGAAATGCGCAAAAAACAATTGTCTTGCCAATAGTCGCTTATACGCTACAGTGCCTCGTACATCAGCAATAGGAGCTATTTCATATTGCAATACTTTATTCGCTTCTATAAGTAAAGTTTTACTCAACTCTTTTCCTTTTAAAAATGCAATGGTTTTATGAGGGTACATTGGAGTTGCCGCTACACCCCCAATAGCAATATGAATATCTTCTATGATAAGCTCTTTTGAAACAATTTGTAGTGCAGAGTTGACACTAGCAATATCCAAATGTGTACGTTTACAAACCTTTTCAAAATTAAATTTACTATTTGCATTAGGCAAAGTAAACTGAATGGTCGTAATCAACTCTCCTTCTTTCAAATCAAAGTTTTTATAACTTTTATAGAATTTCTGAAGAGGGAGTGTTCGTTCTTCCCCTTTGCTATTGCGTATCGTTAATATACTGTCTAATGCTAGAAAAAACAAAATCATATCACCAATAGGGGATGCATTTACAATATTTCCCCCAAAAGAAGCCATGTTTCGAATTTGCTCAGAAGACACTAGTTTTAAGTGCTCTTTTAATTTTGGAAATATTAAATTCAATCTTTTATGATTCCATAAATCCGAAACGGTTGCACCTGCACCTATGGTGCATACTTCTTCTTTAATTGATATCTTCCGTAAAGCATTTACTGTACCAATAAGACGTATTGCACCTTGTTGTAATGCATCTGCTTTTTGCACATATAAATCTGTCCCTCCAGAAACAAAAACTGTACCTGTTTGCACCTGCTCTTCTATATTTAGTGCTATAATACGCTCGGGTATGGTTATAAAATACTCTGGTATATACTCTTGAGATACAAGCCAATCTAAAGTTGGTGGTACTTTCCTGTTTTTGAAAGATTGACATACTTGATTTGCTGCATTTACAATAGATTTATATCCAGTACATCGGCAAATATTTCCACTAATCGCGTCTAGCGCATGGGCTATGTCTTTCTCTGTACTCGTTATAGAAAACCCTGTTAAAGACATTACAAAACCAGGAGTACAAAACCCACACTGGGTCGCATAATTATCTTTCATGGCCTGTTGCACTACCGTTAAGCGATCGATAAGATTGGTTCCTTCTACGGTTATAATATGCTTTCCGTTTGCGTTTCCTAATGGGGAAATACAAGAAGTAATACTTTGATACATTACCTGTCCATCATCTTGTAATGTACCCACCAATACTGTGCATGCTCCACAATCTCCTTCCCTACACCCTACCTTAGTACCTATTAATCGCTTATGATACCTTATAAAATCTAGCAATGGCATACCGGCATCTACTGCTGTTCTTATTGTTGTATTATTAAGGATGAATTCCACCATTTCGTTCTATTCTATAACTAATATTCTATTTTATTTTCTTTTGCTGTCCATGTTTGAAATGGCAATAAAGCAGTTTCGGGATGTACTTTTTCAAAAGGAATAGTACGCTCTTGATCTGGCAATGTGATTTCGATATAAATAAATGCATCATCAAAACCTATCGCTGCTGCATCGTCCTTTGTACTTGCGTAATAAACTTTATCTGGTCTTGCCCAATAAATAGCCCCCAAGCACATTGGACAAGGTTCACATGAGGTATATAATTCACAACCTTTCAATTGAAATGTATTCAATACTGTGCATGCTTCACGTATTGCAACCACCTCGGCATGAGCGCTTGGATCATTGGTTGATGTCACCCTGTTATGTCCTCGACCTATAATCTCACCATCTTTTACAATAACACAACCAAAAGGACCTCCATGGTTTGCTTGTATTCCTTTCAAAGCTTCTTGAATGGCTTCATTTATAAACTTTTCATTATCTTTCATAAGCAGCTATTGTTATATTAATCAAAAAAGAACAAACGTTTGTGCAATATACTTAAATTTTTAACCACTCCAGTAGGCGCGAACTGTTTTTTAACATTCGTTTAGGTAAAATGACAAAATCTACATTCGATTTTAATCTTTCCTATTATATATTTACTTTATCTCAAGCACTTCTATCATTGGACTTTTTGTTGCTGCATTAGGAAAAGGTATATCTAACAACAATGCTATGGTAGCCGCTAGCTGAGTAATCTTATATGATTTTGCGACCTTTCGCTTAGGAATATTCCAACCATACCAAAGTAATGGAACATGGGTGTCGTTATTATAGGAATCGTAATGGGTTGTTCCATACTTCCATTGTTGCATCCATCCCGGTAAAAATTGCAGATAAAGATCACCAGATCTTTTAGCATAATAACTATTCTTAACTACAGGAGCAATCTTACTATTGTACAAACTTCGATTTTGCACTACAGGTGCATACACATTTTTAATTCCTGCTAATTGTTTAAGGTAGTGTTCTGCTCTTGTTATAACTTTCATGTTTTGTACTACTTTTTCGTCTAAATACAATTGTGTATTATCCATATAGGCTATGTATGTAGCTTCCCCAAATGTGCTACTCAATTCAGCATTTAAACCTTCTTTTATCATATCCGGAATGTAAAATCCAGATGGAATTTTCATTTTCTTAAGGTACACAGGTGTATCACTAGCTGCATGGTCTGCCGTAAGAAACAACAGATAGTTATCTTTACCCACTTTTTGATCTAATGCTTCCAATAAACGTGCTAAATCACGATCTAACCGCACATAAGTATCTTCTAACTCCTTGGAGCGAATTCCAAAATCATGCCCTACTTTATCGGTACTAGAATAACTTATGGTTAAAAAATCGGTTTCAACCCCTTGCCCTAATCGTTCTCCATCTAGTGTTGCAATTGCCATATCAGTAAGCAATGAATTCCCAAAAGGAGTATGCAATAGCATTCCATAGCCCCCATTTTCTTTATGCAACACCTTAAGATCATATGGAAATGTAGGAGTTTCCTTTCCTACATAAATACGCTCATGCGGAACGTTATCTTGATCACTCTGAATATACTGCGCTATCGGCAATAAGGGTTCCCATACTTGACTCAAAAAAGCATCTGCTTTCTTTTTCGCATTAAATATCGATACCCAATCTGGCAAATCATTTGTATAAAATGAACTGGTAACAAAGTCCCCTGTTTTCTTATCATACCAAAAGGCATAATCTGCCAGATGACCCGCAGGTAGAATTGCCCCTCTATCTTTTAAAGAAAGCCCAACTACTCTAGCACGTTGATTGCTAAATAATTTCAACTCATCTGTAATTGTACTCGTCAGTAAGTTTTTAGGTGAACGTGAGATGATAGCTTCTGAATTTTCTTTTTTTGTGTTGGAATTAATTTGAATTACTGTAGAGTCCATAACACAATATAATGTCTTTTTTTGCGCACGTTCATACCAATGATTACTTACAATACCATGATCTGCTGGAGTTGTTCCTGTATAAATCGAAGCATGTCCCGGACCAGTCTCTGTTGGAATATAATTATAATGTACATTTTTCATAGTACACCCATCATTCATCAATCGCTTAAATCCTTGGGAGGTATAGTGTTCTTGAAAACGATACAAATATTCAGCTCGCATTTGATCTACAACAATACCCACAACTAACTTAGGTTTTTTGTAGGATTGACTATATACAGATACGCTTATCAAGCTAGATAATACAATCCCTAAATTCCAAATACTTCTTCTCATCTTTTCACACATTTACTTATTTATAATGTATGAAAAAATCACACATACAATATTTAATTAAAAAATCAGGTTGCACATAACCCAACATGATAGCTTTTGACTCCACCAATAATAATAATAATAATACTTCCTTACATTATTGCTTTTATAGCTCGACTACTAAGACGAAGGTTTCAGTTCTTCAGCTCCTACGATTTCTGCTTCTGGCACATGTTTATATCTAAAGAATAATCCAAAAAGCACTGCCATCACCAAAGCATATACTGCAAAAATCATCCATATACTATACCAATCCCTAGCCCCATACTCTGTATATAGATCAACAATATACCCACTTCCATATCCTCCTAGTACAGGGCCTACACCTAAGGTCATTGTCATTAATAACCCCTGGGCACTAAATCTAATCTTCTGATCTGCCACTTTATCTATAAATAACGCTCCAGATATAAAGAAAAAATCAAAAGCCATCCCATAGACGATCATTGATAAAATAAGGAACCCTAAGCCTATACCTTCAGGTGTACCTATTCCAAATAATCCAAATCGAAACATCCATGCAAACATACTGATCAATACCACAATCTTAATCCCATATTTTTTAAGAAAAAATGGGATGACTAGAATAAAAAACACTTCCGAAATCTGAGAAAGCGTCATTAAAACCACCGAATGTCTTACAGCAAAAGAATCTTTATAATCAATCTCAAAATCACTTAAAAAGGGCACTCCCCATATATTTGTAATTTGCGATGCTGCCCCTATCAATATTGCGAAAAAAAAGAATACAATAATTTTTTTGTCTTTAAATAAAACTAAAGCATCCAATCCAAACCGTTGCACTAAAGTCTGATCTTCTAAAGCTGAAGCTGGCACTTTAGGTAACGTAAATGCATATAGCCCCATAACTAGTGCTGCCCCTGCCCCCAAATAAAACTGTCTGGCATCTACTTTCCATTGAAACGCATCTACACACCATGCCGCAATAATAAACCCTATAGTACCCCATACTCTAATGGAAGGAAATGTTTTCACAATATCATACCCATTCTTCTCCAAAATATGAAAAGAGATGGAATTGTTTAATGCTAAAGTGGGCATATAACACATTGACATCAAAAACATGACACTATAAAATGCAGTAAAGTCTTTTACTTGTACAAGCACGATAAAAAGACCTACTAATATCAATTGAAACATTCCTAACAATTTTTCTGCACGAATCCAACGATCCGCTACAACCCCAGCTAATGCTGGCATAAATAAAGAAACCACACCTAAGGTAGCATATACAGAACCAATCTGTACCCCATTAAAGTGTAGTGTTGTTGCCATATAAGCGCCAGCAGAAAGTACCCATGTACCCCATATAAAAAGTTCTAAAAAATTTAATACAATAAGACGTTGTCTAATACTCATGAGGTTATTTTTTAAAATCAATAGCTATTGAATAATCATCGTATTATTATGATACTGATTGATGCACCATTTTTAAGAATTTTTCTCGATCCGCTTTCAAGACAATCTTGGCATTAGTAGGATGAGCTGTTGCCCCCACATAGTCCATAACCGACTGTCCTCTAGAATCATCTTCATTAGTTAATATTTTAACATAAGCCTGTTTTATCTCGATTGCCACGGCCTCATCTATAGCTATTGCCATAGCTATTGGATCTGGAAGATCAAACCCTTTTAAACCAGAAATCTGCTGCGCATAATCGACCAAGGTTTGTTGAATATCAACAGAAAAAATTGCCAAGGGTGTCCCTATTGCTTTGAGCTGTGCTACATCATTATCATCAAAAACTGCGTATTCCCTAGAGACATCCCAACCCACCATAGTAATAGGAATACCAGATTCAAATACAATTTTAGCCGCTTCTGGATCAGCCCAAAAATTATATTCAGCAACTGGTGTTACATTGCCTCTACCTAAACCCACTCCTCCCATAATCACGCAATCCTTCACTTTATGTGTAATTGAAGGGTCTTGTAATATTGCCATAGCAATATTAGTAAGTGGAGCCAAACAAACTAATGTGATTTCTCCAGGAGCATTAGTTATTGTATCAATTATGGCTTTTACAGCATGCTTTTTTTCTGGTCTAAATCCCGTTAAAGGCAGTCCTATATCGCTCATTCCATCTTTACCGTGTACATGATCTGCTGTCTTTAAATCCCTTACTAAAGGTTTATCCATCCCCGGAAATACAGGTACAGAAACCTTACAAAGTTTTAGCGTATACATTGCATTTTGAACTCCTTGCTCTAGCGATACATTACCTGCTACTACTGTAATAGCTTCGATTACAATATCTGAATGATTCGCTGCCATAATTAATGCTACTGCATCATCTGAGGCCGTATCTGTATCTATTAAAAATCGTTTTTCCATGTCTTTTTTTTAATATGAATCTCATCTATAGTAATGCATTTGAAAGCTAAGATAGGAAGCACTCCCTTATTAATTTTAACATACTATGCTCAACCTACTCCTATCATAATTCTTCTTTAACATCATTCGTCAAACCCATTTCCAAATCTGCTAAAAAAGGAATTGAAGACTGTGAACCATATTTTGTCACAGCTAATGAAGCTGCTTTATTTGCAAATTCTACCGCACCTCTAAGACCTACTCCATTACTCAACCCTAAAGCTAAAACCCCATTAAAGGTATCTCCGGCAGCAGTCGTATCTTTTGCCTTGACTTTACATCCTGGCACTATCTCAGACACCTCATCCGAGTGTATGTATGCGCCACTAGCCCCCATAGTGATTACTACATTTTGGACTCCTCTTTCTCGCAATAACAGTGCTGCTTTTCTTGCACTTAGGTCATCTATCACTTTCACCCCTGTTAAAATCTCTGCTTCCGTTTCATTAGGTGTAATCACATACAACGAAGCGTATAGTTCATCACTCAACTTTTGAGCAGGAGCAGGGTTTAATATCACCTTCTTATCATATTTTCTAGCCAACATCACAATATGATTAACCGTATTAATTGGTATTTCCAACTGAATTAAAACAATCGCAGCTTTTTTAATCTCGTCTATGGCTTTATTGATATCTTTTTTCTTTAAAAATGCATTTGCTCCTGGCGCTACAATTATTGCATTTTCTGCATTGTCACCTACTGTAATCAAAGCTACACCAGTGGGCTTAGATTTATGCCTAAATACAAAATCGATATGAATACCTTCTTTTTCAAATTGCTTTAACAATTCTAAACCAAAAATATCTTTTCCGATTTTAGTAATAAATGTAACCCCTCCACCAAGTCTAGCAATCGCTACAGCTTGATTAGCTCCTTTGCCTCCTGAACTTATTAAAAACTCCCCTCCTAAAACAGTCTCTCCTGGAACTGGCATTTTATTCGCTCGCACTACCATATCTGTATTAGAGCTACCTACGACTATTATTTTTGACATTCATTTATGTTTTTATTTATAATTTATAAAAGAAATTAATCTGCGAACTCCCGGCACTTTAACTCATCAATATTATGGCAAAACCAATCCAAATTCTGAGTTTCTAATTATTAATTTTAAATATTTGTAACATCTCCAGTTAACATATAAAAATCCCCAATCATAACATGAAACACTTGTTTTAGTAATTTACACTTTCATCACTCGAACAAACGTTTGTTCAAAAGTATAAAAAAAAAGATTACCCACAACTTTTTTAATGTTTTTAAATCCAAAACAATACATTTGCAGTATTGATCACTACAAAACCTGAGTATACAATCATGATTCAAAAAAAAGCAAAAACATTAAAAGACCTTGCTAAGATTAGTGGGTTTACAGAATCTACCATCTCCCGAGTTTTAAATGGTTTGGGCACAAAATATAGAATAAGTGAGAGTACGCAAACCATAATAAAAAAAATAGCGGAAGATACAAGTTTTTCTTTTAATGAAAATGCACGAGGATTACGATTAAGCAAAACCTCTACCATAGGACTTATTGTTCCCGACATTTCGAATTCCTTTTTTGCAAAAATGGCCTCTTTAATCGAGCGAGAAGCTAGATTTCATAATTACTCAATTTTTCTATGTGATACTGATAATTCAACAAAATTGGAAAAAATGATGGTTCGCCTACTTCAAAAACGAAAAGTTGATGGATGTATCGTAGCTCCTATTGGACTCATATCAAAACATTTGGAAGAATTATACAACACTACTCCTACTGTACTTGTCGATCGTTTTTTTGAAGACATTAATATTCCATATGTGACCTCCGATGATTATAATGGTACTATTACTGCAGTAACCCGCTTAATTGAACTAGGACATACTACTATTGCTTGTATTCAAGGAATACCAGGAACCTCTTTAAACACCAATAGGGTTAATGCATTTAAGTCAACTATGAACACTCATGGGTTAACAGTAAATGAGGATCTTATCATAGGAAATGCTTTTAGTGAAGAGGATGGATATGCTAGTGCTAAACAACTTATTAACCAAAATAAAGTAGACATGCCCACCGCTATTTTTTCTTTGAGTAATGCGATCACATTAGGAATTTTAAGAGCATTCTCCGAAGAAAATATTAATATTCCAGAACAAATCTCTGTCATATCTTTTGATGAAGAAAGCTATTCTGGTTTATTAAAAACTCCTATGACTACCATATCACAGCCTAAAGAAGATATCGGAAGACAAGCTTTTTCATTATTACTGAAACAAATAGAAGCTAAAGACAAAAAAATAGCTCAAAAAAGCATCTTATTACCTACAAAACTAATTATTAGAGATTCTATAGGATCGATATTGAAATAGGCTACTTTGTAGTATATCCTAATACTAACCGTCAACATCAGCAACCGGTGCACAACCCTATAATTTTGTAAAAAATGATCCCTATTAAGTCTTTTTAAGGATTTTCTGTTTCTCTCATAGACTTCTAAAAGACAAAATATACAGGTCTTAAAATGGAGGATATAAAATCTACAAAGACGTTTTTCATCAAAACATACCTTCGTATTGTTTTGGCTTCACTTTTTATCAATTTTTGTGTGAATTTTAGATATTTTTTTAGGTTGTAAGCGATGGCGGATAAGTGCATTACTTTATTAGCTTGTTTTACACCAATGGCATTGATTTTTCGTAGTCCCATAAACTATCATATAACTAAATCGTATTCACCTCATTAACAACTAGTTAATACTGAATCTATCTAAGGAGATATACTATTTAATTTGCTAAAGGCAAACAGCTATTCCGAAGCGTCGGAAGCTAAGCATGCATATTGTGCGCTTATCAATATAGATAATATGCGTGTGCGCATTGATAGACTGAGTTAGAGTGCCAAAAACAGGTTCTACGGTAATCCTTAAAGATAAAAACTTATGACAAATGCGAATCAAGGGTTGATATTATAGTGAAAAACAAGTCTAAATTATTGAATTATAACGCATTAAAACTATATAAGTTATTGGTTTTTAGCACTTTAAATATAAATTTTAAACAAGATTATTTTGGATACAAATAGCAATAACAAGGATTACAAATTAGTAAAAAGTTTGAAGAACACTTACAATTTGAATGCGAGCGGTTCAGTACTAATAAAATGCCTAAACTCACAGATCAAGAAATTATTACTATTATCTATTTGTGATGCACCATCAAGGGATTTTTAAGATGAATAAAACACATCAATTTGCTAGTGAATATTTACTGAGTTGGTTTCCTGATTTAGGAAGCTATCAAGCTTTTAATCAAAGAATAAATAGACTATCTAATGTTATGAGCACCTTGGTAGGCATACTTTTAATCGAGTTTGCTCCAAAAGAATGCTCAACTAATTTAAGTGTATTAGATTCAATGCCTATTGTTACTTGCTCAGGAAAACGTTCTGGTAAAGTTGTACCCGAAATTACAGACAAAGGGTACTGCTCCACTAAGAGCATGTATTAGTATGGGATGAAACTTCATGCTTTAGGATTTTGTACTCCAAACAAATTACCACATCCAGAGCAAATTATAGTTCCACCAGCCTGTGTAAACAACCTTACGGTATTTAAAGAAGCTTGGTCTGAAAAAGAAAATCGAATATTCTTTGGAGATAAAATATATAAATCCTCAAGTTTTTTTTACAATTATGAAAGATAAATTCAATGCAGAAATGCTAACACCAGTTAAGACTGTAAAAGGAATGCCAGATGTTTTAAGGAAATTTGATAAAGCAGCAAATGATTTATATTCAAGAGCTGCATCCAAAATTAGACAACCAATTGAAGCATTGTTTAGTTGGATTATTGAAAAATCAGATATACAAAAAACCAATCCCTGAAACCCGAAACCTAATACCCAAATTAGAAGTACTAATATACTATATAGTTCCTATTTTTCCTAGATATAGCACTTAAGCTAAAACTTAACGCATTTCTACTACTAAATGCACGCTACTGGTATTTGAATACAAACACACCTCTATTTATTCACTCTATAGGTTATGTTTCTATTGGTAATGATCGTACATCCTACATTGATGGTAGTTACATCAGAAATATCCAATACAGGATCACCTGGCATTCCTCCATATTCTACAATATATCCTCTAGAAGAATACGCTCCACCTCCACCAACTATTGGTAAATCATTCCAAGAATGTTCTATACCAATCCCTGGTGCCGTAATATGGGCATAGTTCTCTTCTCCATCTATACTATCATTTGGGTAATCATTTGGCTCATTGTTATTCCAAAATTCAAATTCTCCAGGGACTACGGTTCCATTCTCATCTCCATTCCAAAAAACGGTTCCTGTTTCTGGCCCTGTTACCCATGTCCAAACACCTTCTGCACCCGTGTCTGTAGCCCCAATCCAACCATTACCCGTGATCTGAGATCCTGCGAATACTGCCTCTTCATCACTGGTACTTAATGTTGCTAAATAGCCTTCTAATCCAAAATAAGTGCGTGCAGCAGCGGCATCTCTAGCATCATCCCAGCGAATACCATCTATAGGTACAAACTCATAAAAATGCCCTGTTCCTGGAAAAAACTGTGCATCTCCTACCGAGATGGCAAATTGTTTCACTCCTGAAGGAATTCCCATACTGGCAGAATATACAACTGCTAACACTGCTGTTTCAAACTCGGCCAATGTAGCGGGACCTGTAAGTAATAACTTACCTTCAGAAGCGGTAAATGCAGTCGTAATATTAGGGTGCGTTCCTGTAAGTGCCAAAAAATCTTGTCCTTCTACATACCCCCCAGAGATTTGAACCGAAACCTCATTCATGGTTGTATCATCAGGATCTGTAATACTTATGGTTTGCGCTACTGGAATTGAATTGGTATTACTAGGGCAAAAGGTTTGGTTTCCTGTAGCCGTAAGTGTTGGTGCTTGATCTCCAACGGTATATGCTATTTGTACATCATCAACAAACGCTTGATCATTTCCTTGATTCCAGTCAGCACCATTTTTCCTAAAACGTATGGTAGTTGTTGCTGAAATATAAGAAGTAATATCATCATTAAAAGAACCTGTATTTGTACCATCAAAAGTACCGATGGTAGTAAATGATGTCCCATCACTTGAAGCTTGTATCACCAATCGTTCACTTCCTTCTAAACTTGATGTTTCCCAACTAAATGTAAGTGTTGCAGTTGTCGCAGTAGATAAATCTGCACTACGTATAATCCTATCAGAATCTATAGCTCGAAATCGAAGTCGATTTCCTGTAATTCGAATCTCTCCATTACTCGCATTGTCATTGTCATTTATTTCATCCCAGTCCCCAGACCAATTTACACTCCCGTCATTATTGGCATAAGAAACAGTGCCAAATTCATCTCTAACCGTTTCTTGGGCATACCCTATCGAAAGGGCAAGTATCATCGTCCATAATAAAGATTGAAACTTCATAAAACATATATTTTGTTTTTCATACACTGCTATCAATATAACGCAAAGCGCTTTTTTTTACTAAAAAAAGAATGCCTTACGTAAATAAATCCATAAAAAACAATATTCATCGCTAAAATACACAAAAAAAGTTTTAAACCCCTATTTAAATAGAAAAATAATAGTCTATTATCCTTAATTCTTCCTTATTTTGCGCCCTAAAAACTTGTGAATTACGTATCTATTGAAAATGTTGCTAAATCCTTTGGCGAACGTGAATTGTTTGCTGACATTTCTTTTGGCATTAATGAAGGACAAAAGATTGGTTTTGTAGCCAAAAATGGTACGGGTAAAACTTCCTTACTAAATATTATAGTGGGTCATGATGAACCTGATCATGGACAAGTTTCATATCGTAAGCATCTAAAGGTTGCTTTTTTACCTCAAGAGCCTGTATTAGATCCTAACCTTACGATCGAGCAAACCATTTTTGCTTCGGATAATGAGATTCTAAAAGTAATTAGCGCGTATGAAAGCGCCTTAGAAAATCCCGAAGATGCAGAAGCATATCAAAAAGCTTTTGAGCAAATGGATGCTTTAAATGCCTGGGATTTTGAAACGCAATACAAACAAATCCTTTTTAAGCTTAAACTAGATAAATTAGATCAAAAAGTCGAAATGCTTTCTGGGGGGCAAAAGAAACGTTTAGCGCTGGCCAATATTTTATTAAGTAAACCAGAATTGGTTTTCCTTGATGAACCTACCAATCACTTGGATCTAGAAATGATTGAATGGTTACAAGAATATTTTGCCAAAGAAAACTTCACCTTATTCATGATTACGCATGATCGCTATTTTCTCGAAAATGTATGTAATGAAATTGTGGAACTTGACCATGGTAAACTATACAGTTATAAAGGTAATTATGGATATTACTTAGAAAATAAAGAAGCTAGAATAGCGAATGAAGCTATTGCTACAAATAAAGCGAAACAACTCTTTAAAAAAGAATTGGATTGGATGCGTAGGCAACCTAAAGCACGAACTACAAAATCGAAATCCAGAACTGATGACTTTTTTGAAATTAAAGAGCGTGCACATAAAAGACGGAGCGATCACAAAGTACAATTGGAAATCAATATGGAGCGTATGGGAAGTAAAATCCTAGAACTGCATAAAGTATCCAAAAGTTTTGACGACTTAGTATTACTCGACGCTTTTGAATACGTATTCAAAACTGGAGAACGTATTGGTATCATTGGAAAAAACGGAACGGGTAAATCTACTTTTTTAAATATGATCACTGGTGCTTTTCCTCCGGATCATGGAAAAATAATTGTAGGAGAAACGATTCGATTTGGCTATTATACTCAAAAAGGAATTGATATCAAACCTGGTCAAAAAGTAATTGATGTTATTAAAGAATTTGGAGAGTATATTCCATTAAAAAAAGGAAGACAAATTTCTGCTGGGCAATTATTAGAACGTTTCTTATTTGATCGCAAAAAGCAATATGATTTTATTGAAAAATTAAGTGGTGGAGAACGTAAACGATTATACTTATGTACGATCTTAATACAAAATCCTAATTTCTTATTATTGGATGAACCTACCAATGACTTGGATATTGTAACCCTTAATGTTCTTGAAAACTTTTTATTAGACTTTCCCGGCTGCCTATTAGTGGTATCACATGATCGATACTTTATGGATAAAATTGTAGATCATTTATTTATCTTTAAAGGCGATGGACTTGTTGAAGACTTTCCAGGAAATTACACGGATTACAGGATCTATGAGAGTAGTAAAGTAGCCGAAAAAGCGATTCCTGAGCAGACTATCGAAGCTAAGACTAAAAACAACTGGAAGAAAGAAAGCAAGGTTACACTTTCTTATAACGACCAAAAAGAGTTTAAACGTATTGAAAGTGATCTTAAAAAGTTAGAGAATCAAAAAAAGAAAATTGAAAATCTTTTTGTGACAGAAAATTTAGATCAGGATCGTATTGCGGAGGAATCTAAAAAACTAAAAGTCATTATTGATAACATTGAAGAAAAAGAAATACGATGGTTAGAGCTTTCTGAAAAAATGGAAGGGTGAATTAATAGATACTAGACCGCTTGCGCTGTTAGACACTAGATGTTAGACAAAGAGACAAGGAGACAAGGTGAAAAATTTAACGTCTTAGCTTCTAATAGTCCTAGTATCTAAAACAGAAATTGGAACACGGGAATTAAAAAACTAATAACTATTCTCTAGTGACTAACTCCTAAAAATAGAGGCTAGGGATTCGACAAGAAATATAGAAATAATGGGGATGAGAGATTTTATACGATCAACCAACAACTGTCAACCATCAATTAAGAACATGTTTTTTAAAATCTATGCTTATTTTAAATTTTTATGCCGTGCTACCAATCAACATGGTGTACACTCCCCTTTTATATATCAATTGGTGACCTTATGTTTTTACAATACCAAAAAACAAGCTATAGACACCGATATAACAACAGCTTATACGGCAAACCCTAGCGTCTCATTCTCCTTAAAAATTGCAAGACTTCTTAATCGTTTACCTTCGTATTTGGAAGCTAAAAACATAGTAATACTATCACAATCTGATCATATTGCTAACGTTATAACTACCGGAAATACGGTAAATGTATCCAATCATTTTAAGGTAAATGAACACTATGATTTAATCTATATTGACACTTCATCGCAAACGCTAAAGACATTTCAACAGTTTTTAACTCAGCTACCTCAGCATGTGCATAACGCTACTGTACTTGTAATGCACCCGATACATTACACAAAGCGCACTGAACACCTATGGGAACTTATCAGGTCACATTCCATAACTCAAGTAAGCATAGACACTTTTAGCTTAGGGTTTATCTTTTTAAGAACAGAACAAGCACAAGAACACTTTAACATTAGACTGTAACAAATTTCTATTCTATGCGTCTTATAAGTCAAAAGTAGTATCTTTCATTTTTAATCCACATTGTGGAGTTTAATTCTCCGAGGCTTGCCTCGAAATGTAAAAAATAGTTATCCGCTGGATGCCTCGTGGGCTTTCCCCGAGGTAATTGACTGTCATTTTTAAGTTATTAGATCATGCCAAATGTTATTGAAATTAGTACCATTACCCGAGATTTTGCATTAGGACAAGAAACAGTTCATGTACTTAAGGGTATTGATTTAGTCATCAAAAAAGGTGAATATCTAGCTATTATGGGGCCTTCTGGGTCTGGAAAATCAACATTAATGAATCTTCTAGGCTGTCTTGATACCCCTACTTCTGGCACCTATATTCTAAATGGAAATGATGTAAGTACAATGACTGATGATGAATTAGCAACCATTAGAAATCAAGAAATAGGATTTGTATTTCAAACCTTTAATCTTTTGCCTAGAACTACTGCTATAGAAAATGTAGCACTCCCTATGGTGTATGCCGGAATCTCAAAAAAAGACCGTACGCTAAAAGCAAAAAAAGTACTAACAGATGTAGGGTTAGCCGATCGTATGGATCATAAACCCAATCAACTCTCTGGTGGTCAGCGACAACGTGTTGCTGTTGGACGTGCATTGGTAAACAATCCCTCTATTATATTGGCAGATGAGCCTACTGGAAATTTAGATTCTACTACTTCTTTAGAAATCATGCAATTATTTGACGAGATTCATGCTCAAGGAAATACGGTAATTCTTGTTACACACGAAGAAGAAGTCGCTGCACATGCACATCGTGTTATCCGATTACGGGATGGACAGGTTGAAAGTGACACTTCGACTGCGCTCAGTGTCTGATGGTTGATGGTTGATGGTTGATGGTTGATGGTTGATGGTTGATGGTTGATGGTTGATGGTTTCAAAAAAAAAACACTTCGTGTTTTTTTTTTGAAACTCTGAAACTCTGAAACTCTGAAACTCTGAAACTCTGAAACTCTGAAACTCTGAAACTCTGAAACTCTGAAACTCTGAAACTCTGAAACTCAAACATTCTATTTTAATTCGTACTTTAGAAGTTCTAATCAAAGAACTACATGCAACCCATTCATATTCTATTGCTAATCACTGGTTATTTCGGTGTGCTTATACTCATTTCTTATCTCACTGGAAAAAATGCTGGCAATGATGCTTTTTTTAAAGCCAATCGGCAATCTCCTTGGTATATTGTTGCATTTGGGATGATTGGAGCTTCACTTAGCGGAGTTACCTTTATCTCTGTGCCTGGTTGGGTAGAAGCTTCACAGTTTAGTTATATGCAAGTGGTATTGGGCTATATCATAGGATATCTAGTCATTGGTACCGTATTATTACCTTTATACTATCGATTAAACCTGACTTCAATCTACACCTATCTTGAAGAACGGTTTGGAAACGCTGCTTATAAAACGGGAGCTTCTTTCTTTTTGATTTCTAGAATTATTGGGGCAAGCTTTCGATTATTTTTGGTAGCCAATGTATTACAAAGTATTCTTTTTGATGCCTGGGGCATTCCGTTTTGGGTTACGGTAATCATGACTATTGTATTGATTTGGTTATACACCTTCAAATCTGGAATTAAAACCATTGTATGGACAGATACACTACAAACGCTCTTTATGCTGGTTGCTGTTGGTGTGGCTATTTTTTATGTTGCTGATGATCTACACATACAACCTGTTGATATTTTAGGGCATATCACTGATAGTGATTTGTCTAAAATCTTCTTTTTTGATGATATTAAAAGTGCTAATTATTTTTGGAAGCAATTTTTATCTGGTGCATTTATTGCAATTGTAATGACAGGACTTGATCAAGATATGATGCAAAAAAACCTTACCTGTCGTAATCTTAGAGATGCCCAAAAAAATATGTTTTGGTTTACTTTGGTATTAACTGTTGTTAACTTTGTGTTTTTAGGTCTTGGAGTACTCCTTACGGAATATGCTTCTCAACATGGTATTGACGCGCATAAAGATCAACTATTTTCTACCATTGCTGCCCAAAGCGGGCTGGGTATTGGCATCGCTATTTTCTTTGTATTAGGTCTTATTGCTGCTGCGTATAGTAGTGCTGATAGCGCACTAACGTCCTTAACTACCTCTTTTAGTATTGACATTTTGGATATTGAAAAAAGGTATGATCAGGATAAAATGAAGCAAATTAAAGTTCGAAAACAAATTCATATTCTTTTTTCAATAGTATTAATCGTAGTCATTATAGGATTTAAATACATTATCAAAGATGAGAGCGTAATCAAGAAACTATTTGTTTTTGCAGGATACACCTATGGCCCTTTATTAGGGTTATATGCTTTTGGATTGTTTACAACGCTACAAATCAAAGATAAGTTTGTACCAATTGTTGCCATTACATCGCCTATACTTTCGTATATCATTAGCAGTTATAGTGCCCTTTGGTTTGGCTTTGAGTTTGGTTTTTTTATCCTTATTCTCAATGGATTTTTAACATTTCTAGGATTGTTAGTATTGATTCGTAGACAATAACACCAAGGTACAAGCAATTTCATAAGGAATTTTTGCTTGAGTTAATCGTTCATAAAATTCAGGGTTTTCTGTACCCGGATTAAAAATTACACGCTGGGGCTGTAAGGCTATGATATACTCATAATACGCCTGTTGCCGTTTTGGATTGAGATACAATGTTACGGTATTGATGGCTTCAAAAGGCTTAGGATCTTTATCAATCGTTACCCCTGCTACTGTCCCTGCTTTCCCTCCAACAGCAACGGTATCATGGTTGTATTGTACTAATTTATGAATCGCCATATTGGAATACCGTTCTTCCTTAAGTGATGCTCCTAATACTAGTGTTTTTTTCATACCTCCAAAATACAAAATTGCAGTAACACTTTACAGTATCCAAAAAAAACATTAAAATCAGCTTCTTAATTGTTAAAAAAATCACAAAAAACAGCTTTGCTTGTAACGTTAGCTAATGTCTTCCGTCTTATATAGTACATAGGTTGTTTTTTCATAAATTTAATTGGTTAGTTATGCACTATTATTAGTTTAGTTTTTTGGTTAGTTCTATTCCAAAGAATAGTGCAGAAAACCGTTCTCAATGATTGAGAACGGTTTTTTTTATACCTCAGTTTGGTTCCTTTAAAACATCTTGATTTGAATGGCATTCTTAAATCCGGATTTATGCAGTAGAAAATTAGCAATCATCGGAGTCTATCTCATTAATCTACAGGCTTAAGAAATGGATCAATACTATTTTTCGATATAAAAGAACTCAAATTCATATACTCAAATTCAGTTTTTTTGCAACACCTTGATTATCCTGTCGTTTATTATAGTGTAGTTTGATTAAGGCTACTTTAATAGTGTTATTTAGGATCCGGATATTTCAGTTAATACATCGCAAAGCTTTACTCGAGCTTTGCGATTTTGTTTTCTCTTAATTTTTTAAATACCAATAGGTGTAAAAAGATAATAGTCGCTGGAGCGAATGCAGGGATCCAACTAAAAGGAAAGGCTCCAAATTGTTGTACTCCTGGTTCATTATTCTCTACGGCTAGCTTAGTTACAATTGTGGCTGTTATTAACACCGAAATAATATCTAATAGCCCTATTACATTCCATATCCAAGCTAATAATTTTGCGTATGACACTCCTTTTTTTAATGCGATCACGACTGGAATAACTAAAATAGCAGATACAATATCTCCAACACCTCCTATATATGCAAACTCTTTTGGCAAAGCATCATAGAAATAACACAAAAAGAAAAACCCCCCTACAAACCTGAATATGTGAATAAAAATTAATTGCTCTAGTTTAATATGCGCTAACACTAATTTAAACCAGGCAGCTCTGTATACATAAAAGATATAAAACAAAAAAAGAGGAATCGCTGCCGTTAATAATATTCGTGGAGGTAGCACATTTTTTTCAAAAAAACCAGTTAGTGATACCGTAGCTATTATTCCAAAATAAGACCAATAAAACAGAATCGTATTTTTACGTATTCCAGCACTATTTTCAATAGCTACATTTTTGGCAACGGATGTAATTGTATTTGCAATACAAAAGACAGGAACAGTGAGGAAACTGAAAACGAATAGTATTGACACCCAAATAGGCACTTGTGTTATTGATAACTCCATGATTATTTTTTTTACAAAGATGGATCAACCTAAAAGATTATAAATTGCCCTATGACAACTCTTGAATTTCTTTTCTAATTCTACTTAAAGAATATTTGGTAATACCCAGATATGAAGCTATAATATGTAAGGGTACTTTTTGGATAATTTCGGGATTCCTTTTTTGCAAAGATAAATATCGCTCTTGTGCAGTCTCCTTATGCATGGCTATCATTTTTCTGTTTATGCGCGTGTAATTTAATGTGAGAAGCATTCTACCCCATTCTCTGAATTCTGGTATCGAATGAAAACAATATTGAACATTATCATAACTGATACTATAAAGCACGCAATCTGTAATCAATTCATAATTTTCTTCACTTGGTTTTCGCTCAAAAAAAGATAAATAATCGTTTAAAAAATCGGGTGCAGAAAAGAACCTAGTAGTCACCTCGTTACCGTCTAAATCAACAATATAACATCTTATAATTCCTGATTTTAAAAAATAAGACTTTTCACTTGTCTTCCCTTCCTGAATAAGCAATGTCCCCTTCGTTAAAACCCCCATTTTAAAATAGGTGAAAATTAAATCCGCTTTTTCATCAGACATTGATTGTATACTTTTCAGGTATTCTTGAAGTTCCATCTGGTGGATTGTAACGTTAAGTGTAAGATGAGCGTCGTTATCAAAATCATTTGTCTTCGCTATCGCTACGCAAATGATTTTGGTAACGCACTCTTAGATGACGTTATCTACGTCTTTAAAATTAAGAATAAAACAAGGAACAGTTACTAATTCGGAACACATCTCTTACCATTCTATCATAGCACTTCCCCATGTAAATCCACTTCCAAAAGCGGCTAATACCACCAAATCTCCTTCTTTTATTTTTCCTGCTTCCCAGGCTTCGGTTAACGCAATGGGAATAGAAGCAGCTGTGGTGTTGCCATATTTTTGGATGTTATTAAATACCTGATCATCGGAGAGACCAAACTTTTTCTGAATGAATTGAGCAATCCTTAAATTCGCTTGATGCGGGATCAGCATGTCTATAGCGGATGCTTCTAGCCCATTGGCTTGTAAACCTTCGTTAATCGCCTCTGAGAAACGAACTACAGCATTTTTAAATACCAGTTGCCCATTCATATATGGAAAATATGGGATTTCCTCTTTCGGATCTTCTGCGATAAGCTCTGGCACCCAATGTCCGGTACTTGGTCCCATGAGGGATAACTCTTTGGCATAAGACCCTTCACTATGTAAATGTGTAGATAAAATACCTTGTGTAGCAGTTTCATTTCTAGTTAATACTGCCGCACCTGCTCCGTCGCCAAAAATTACAGAAACAGAACGCCCTCTTGTCGTCATATCCAATCCTCCACTGTGGTTTTCACTACCAATGACTACAATGTTTGTATACATCCCTGTTTTAATAAACTGGTCTGCTACAGAAACGCCATAAATAAAACCACTACATTGATTTCGTACATCTAAAGCGGGTATCGTTTTCATACCCAATAGTTCTTGCACTTGTACTCCACATCCCGGAAAATACATATCCGGACTGAGTGTTGCAAAAATGATCATATCGATATCATCGGGGGTTAACCCTGCACGTTCTATTGCGATTTTGGCAGCTTCAGCGCCCATCGTTGCGGTACTATTACCATCACCTTTTTTGATATGACGGCGTTCTTTTATACCCGTACGTTCCTGAATCCAGGCATCGTTGGTATCCATTATTTTGGCTAAATCATCATTAGTCACTATCTGTTCTGGAACAAAGCTTCCAAGACCTGTAATTTTTGTAGTATACATAATATAAGTATGATAAAAAGAAATCAGATATATCCTATAGTCACCTGTTTCGTATTAAAACTGACTTCCAATATATACATTCTATGGGATTTTATTTCAAAAAAAAGCAGCGAATACAATGCGCGCATGGATAATCCATAAAGCCAAGACCTGTTTGTCATAGCAATACACCTAGAAGTAGCGTCTAGATCGTTTCACTACTAGAGCCTAGACGGATAGACATAAGATCGAACCATAAGTGATAAAAAACGTTGCTGATTTGATTTCCTGTACTACAATATAGAGTTTCAGGGTAAAAGAATAGTTGTTTTTTTTAGTCTTTCCCGAGGATTCGGGATTGTCTCTTGTCCCGACACCTCGGGGGTTAAAATAGCACAAAAGATTATATATTCGAAAAAAGTTGCTTAATCACTATTTTTTAGATGTTTGCTAATTTTTGTCATGTACCACCACACTTACACATACTTCTTATAGTTATTGACTACAATGTTTGCTTTTAGATCGTGTAGTAAATTATATAATCCAAAAAAAGTTCTGTTGATGTATAAAAAATGTTTGCTTCCACGATTCCCATTCATCTTCTTCAATTCAGAATCTTTACTATATTTCTCACTCAAAGCTGTGATCTGATCCCAAAATGTTGGATCTGCAAAATCAAAATGTTCATTGTGAAATGGTGAAGTAAATAAGCTTAACATTTCATAAAATAACGCTGAGAAAAACACTTTCTCTTTTGGAGTATCGTCTTCTCTTAGAATTTCGAGTGCTATTAATTTTTCTTCAAAAATTTCAGGGGTATTGATATTTTCTGGTACTGCAAGTTCAAAATATGGCGTATAAAAAGCCAATGGTACTTTTTTAACACATCCAAAATCTATGGCAATAAGATTATGATCTTCGTCTACCAAAAAATTACCTGGATGTGGATCGGCATGCACTGCTTTCAACTCATGCATTTGGTACATATAAAAGTCCCATAAGGCTTGCCCTATGCGATCGGCATCTTCTTGGCTAGTGTTTTGAGCGGCAAATTCACTTAAATGAATACCATCCATCCAATCCATTGTTATGATACGTTCACTAGACAGTTCTTCGTAATACTTTGGAAACCTAAGGTTTTCTATGGCTGCACAGGCTCCCGTAATTTCTTTACTTTGCTGTACTTCGAAAATATAATCCGTTTCTTCTAATAACTTATTTTCAACCTCTTTAAAATATTTATCAGAATCTTTTCCTTTCAGATTGAACATTCTGGTCGCAATAGGTTTTACCATGGCTAAATCAGAGCTGATACTATCTGCAACCCCTGGATATTGAATTTTTACTGCTAATTTTTTTCCGTCTTTTGTAGCTTGATGCACCTGTCCAATACTTGCGGCATTAATAGATTTTGAAACGAAAGTATCGTAGATATCTTCTGGATAGTTACCGTTATATTTTTTAAACGTTTTACGCACTAAAGGTGCTGATAATGGAGGAACACTAAATTGTGCTAAAGAGAATTTCTCTACATAGGCATTAGGCAATATATTTTTTTCCATGGAAAGCATTTGTGCCACTTTAAGTGCACTCCCTTTCAAACTTTTTAATCCATCGTAAATATCTGTAGCGTTATCTTCATTCAAACCATCTCTTGTATGCTCAGAATTCAATGCTTTTTTACTGTAATATTTTAAATAGTTACCTCCTATTTTCACCCCTGTTTTTACCAATTCAGTAGTTCTGCCTATTTTTGAAGTAGGGATATGATCAATTGTCTTCATTTCATTTATTTTTTATGGATATTAGGTTTTGGGTGTCCGGTTTTTTTAATCATAAATCATATATACATCCTACTTTTCAATACTAACATCTAACAGCAAAGCTTTCCATACAAGACCATCTCTAAAATAATGAAAGCCCCCTCCTTAAACCTAGTGGTATCTAGCTCTACATCACCTTTTCTTTCCATAGAAATTTACCGAAATCTAAAATCGCATTCATGGGTGTATTATCAAACACATCAAAAATAGTATGCACAGATTTTTCGATAGCAATATCTGTTTTCTCAAAGCTCGGCGACTCATCGTCCATCCAAAACTTTAAGAGAAACAAAAATTGAACCCACGCACCTTCTGAAAACAGTGATGATGAATTTTTAGCGATCTTAAATTGCTTTCCTTCGTTATCTGAAGTGATTAAATCACTAGTAAAAGATTTAATATCACGCCTCAACCCTCTTAATTGGGTAACGTTTTTTAGCATCTTTTCATCTTGAGATAGTACAAACAAAACATAACTTCTATTCAATGTTAGTATCTCAAAAAATGTAAAGAAAAATGTCAACATTTTTTCTCGACTCGAAAAACCAACATATTCTTTATTCTTATTTGCTACGTCCATGGTATTGACGTAAAAAGTATGCCAAATTGTTTTATTTATACTTTTCAAGCTTCCGAAAAAATTATAAAACACTTCCTCACTAATGTCAATGTCTTTACAAAAAGCATATACCGACTTGGGCATTTTTTCATTCATCAACACATGATCCATATATTTTGATATAATATAGGATTGATCTACCGTTTCTTTTTTCGAAGCCATATTATCTTTATTAGAGTTATGAAGTAAATATACAAATTGTTTAACTTTTAACAATAACTGTTGAACAAAAAAATTGTTAAAGTTCGTTCAGATAATATGAAAGCATATCCACATCCATTCATTTTGATAAAAAACAAGGCTCTAGTTTAAATTAGCGATGTTAATTTAAACTAGAGCCAAAAAGAAGTCTGATTCCACCAGGCAATTAATGTCAGTTTGTCAGCCTTAGCATGTTGGTACTTTTTTTGACTATTGAGCAATACATAAATTTAAATCAAATAAAATGGCAACAGGAAGTATTAATGTATCCGTAGAGAATATTTTTCCTTTAATTAAAAAGTTTTTATATTCAGATCACGAGATATTTTTAAGAGAACTCATTTCTAACGCAACTGATGCTACATTAAAACTAAAGCACCTTACTAGTATAGGAGAGATTGATGTAGCGTATGGTAACCCAAGACTTGAAGTTAAAATAGACAAAGAAAAAAAACAACTTCATATTATTGACCAAGGGATCGGTATGACCATTGAGGAAGTTGAAAAATACATCAATCAAATTGCTTTTTCTGGAGCTGAAGAGTTTTTAGAGCAATATAAGGACAGTGCCAAAGATTCTGGAATCATCGGACATTTTGGATTAGGATTCTATTCTGCCTTTATGGTAGCAGAAAAAGTAGAGATCATTACAAAATCATATAAAGATGAGCCGGCAGCACATTGGATATGTGATGGTTCTCCTTCATATACACTAGAGGCACACGACAAAACTGATCGTGGTACAGAAATTATTCTTCATATTGGTGAAGAGGATAAAGACTTTCTAGAGGAAAGTAAAATTCAAGGGTTGCTAGTGAAGTATAACAAGTTTATGCCTATCCCTATCAAATTTGGCACAAAAACAGAAACCTTACCAAAACCTGAAGATGCAAAAGAAGAAGATCCAGCACCGACACAAGAGGTAGATAATATTATCAATAACCCTACTCCGGCTTGGACCAAACAACCTGCAGACTTAAAAGAAGAGGATTATAAAGGATTCTACAGAGAATTGTATCCAATGCAATTTGAAGAGCCTTTATTTAACATTCACTTGAATGTAGATTATCCTTTTAATCTTACTGGTATTTTATACTTCCCTAAATTATCTGGAGATTTGAGCATGCAAAAGGATCGTATCCAATTGTATCAAAACCAAGTTTTCGTTACCGATAATGTAGAAGGTATTGTACCTGAATTTTTAACAATGCTTCGTGGAGTAATTGACTCCCCAGACATTCCATTAAATGTTTCTCGTTCGTACTTACAGGCTGATGGTGCAGTGAAGAAGATTTCTAGTTATATCACTCGTAAAGTTGCTGATAAACTAAGTTCTTTATTCAAAAACAACCGTGAGGATTTGGAACAAAAATGGAATGACATCAAACTTGTGATCGAATACGGAATGCTTTCGGAAGATAAGTTCTTTGAAAAAGCAGACAAATTTGCATTATACCCAACTGTAGATGGAGGGTACTTTACTTTTGAAGAGTTACAAGAAAAAATTAAGGATTCTCAAACCGATAAAGACGGTAAGTTAGTGATTCTTTACGCTTCTAATAAAGATGAGCAACATGCCTATATCCAAGCAGCAAAAGATAAAGGATATGAGGTCTTATTATTAGACTCTCCAATTATATCACATTTGATTCAGAAATTAGAAACGAGTAAAGAAAATATTTCTTTTGCGCGTGTAGATGGAGATCATGTTGACAACCTAATCAAAAAAGATGAGGAAACGATTTCTAAATTATCTGATGAAGAAAAAGAAGCGTTAAAAACAGATTTGGAGAAAATAGTACCTAAAGAAACGTATACGGTTCAATTGGAAGCTATGGATAGCACAGCATCTCCATTTATCATTACACAACCCGAGTTTATGCGTCGTATGAAAGAGATGCAACAAACTGGTGGTGGCGGAATGAACATGTTTGGGAATATGCCAGAGATGTACAATTTAATTGTAAACACCAATCATGAATTAATCAGTCAGATTAAAGACACTAAAACTGAAAAGAAAAAAGAGCGATTAATCAAACAATCGTTGGACTTGGCTAGACTTTCTCAAAATTTATTAAAAGGAGAAGAGTTGACGAGTTTTATCAAACGTAGTTTTGAAATGATTAAATAGACTATATAGAGCGCTTCGCTTTTAGAACGCTTTGCTTATAGAATTCAACCGCTTCACTGTTTTACTCAGTTGAAGCGGTTTTTTTGCACCACATCATCACGCTTTAATTGTTCATACGTAAACGAATGATTATCGTATACACAAAGGGTTACATCCTGTTTTAGTACCTTTACCAATAATCCAATTTGGATATAATTTTTTCGCATATTGAATAGAATACTATTAAGAACTACGTTAGACGATTTCAGATTTTAAAATCTAAAATCGTAAATTATATAACACCAACAACACAAACACTTATGAAATATTTTGGGCTTTTACTGATCACAATAAGTATGGTTAGCTGTACTACCGCTAACAAAGAAAAAAACAATATTAAGGAAACAACACAAACTATCGAAACCACTGATACTACAACTGTGGTATCACCTGCACAATTATCACCTGTTCAAGAGTATGTAACTGCGATCTCAAAAGCACACTATAAGGAAGCTTTTTTGAGCCATAAAGTGATTAGTTTTAGTATTGATGTTGACTTTGGTGGTAAACCTTATATCGATGGTAAAATCACTATGCGCACTGATGGTACAAAAATACGAATCGACAAAAAAGATGGAAGTACAGTGCTGTACAATGGAGAAAAGGTATTTCTATGTCCAGAGGACGCTTCAGATCAAGGTGCACGCTTTGATATATTTACCTGGAGCTATTTCTTTGCAATGCCCTATAAGCTAGAAGATCCAGGAACACAATGGGAACTTCAAGAAAATCGTCCATTAGACGGAATCGCACATCAAACCGCAAAGCTTACTTTTGGCAGAAATATTGGAGATGCCCCAGACGACTGGTATGTAACCTATAGCGATTCAACTCATGTACTAAAGGCAGCAGCATATATTGTATCTTTTGGGAGCAATGGAAACCTTTCTAAAGCAGAATCTGATCCACATGCGATACAATTTAAAGCATTTACGACTGTTGAGAATATTCCTTTTGCTACCCAATGGGAATTTTATGGATGGACAGCGAAAGAAGGTATGAAATCACAATTGGGCGAAGCCAAAATCACTGATATTACTTTCCTACCTTCGGAAGGAGCTATTTTTGAGACTCCAGAAAAAGCAAAGGAAATTTCGTTATAAAGTAACATCACTACTATAGATTACAAAAATACTGCCAGTCAACTACCTCGGAGCTAGCCCACGAGACATCCAGCGAAAAAATAGCTTTCAGATTTTGAGGCAAACCTCGGAGAATTAAACTCCACAATATGGATTAAAGCGGTATTTTTTTGTACCTTTAATAGATTCTCAACTTTTTTCTTAAATTTTTGAATTATGAACACACTTTTCAACACATTACAACTTCCTGCCACACTAGATGAAATCTTAATTCTTAATGAACCTGAAGGGTTTTGTTCCGTATTAGACACCCTGGAGCGTGTTACTATTAAAGAATCTTTAATTCAAGTATCCGAAGTTGATTTTGCCTTAATTTTTGTCACTGAAAAAAAACAAATAGAAAACCGTATCGAAACCGTATACCCTAAACTGATTGGGGATGCAGTATTATGGTTTGCTTTTCCAAAACAGAGCTCTGAGAAGTATCCTACTAAAATCACAAAAGAGTATGGCTGGGGAGTACTTGGAGACTATAACCTGAAACCTATAACTCAAATTGATATTAACGACGATTGGACAGCTATACGATTTCGAAAAATTAAATTTATGGAAACTTCGCAAACCGCTTAGGTTCCAAATAACGTCACTACCTCATGCCAAATAGACCGAATATAGATTGATTTCTTTATACTTTATACCAAATAAAATTTAAACTACACACTGTCAATTTGATCTCCTTTTGGTATGCAACGCTAAAAAACAGCTATACGCCTTTTTAAAAAACCGGTTAGACATTGTACTATTTCAACACTACACGTCAACTATCTCGGAGCAAGCTCACGAGGCATCCAGCAGATAGCTATTTTTTTACATCGAGGCAAGCCTCAGAAAATTAAACTCCACAATGTGGATTAAAACCGTATCATAACCGCTTCTTTTGAACCTCTTCTCTTCCCTACATACTCCCATACCATTAGACATGCCTGAAGCGTCTGTTGTCTATTATCCTTCCTTTTTTAACCCTACAATAGCCGATACATTATTTAATACGCTCCTTAAAGAAACTCCTTGGCAACAAGATCAAATCACTGTCTATGGAAAAACACACCCGCAACCTAGATTAACTGCGCTCTATGCCGATAATGATACTACCTATACCTATGCTAACATTACAATGCAACCTAATCCTTTTACCAAAGCTTTACTTCAAATTAAACACGAAATAGAGCGTATTACTACTACGGCATTTACAAGTTGTTTGCTTAATTTATATCGAGATGGGCAGGATAGTAATGGTTGGCATTCAGATAATGAAAAAGAACTAGGTGTAGATCCTATTATTATTTCTGTGAATTTAGGACAGGAACGTATATTTCATTTTAAGCATAAAAAAAACACCGCCTGGCGTCAAAAAATACGATTGGAACATGGTAGTATCTTAATTACGAAAGGAACTACACAAGAAAATTGGCTACATCAATTACCCAAAGTAAAAAAAAGTATTGGACCACGTATTAATTTGACCTTTAGAATTATAAATCCCACATGACTATTTTCATTCCATTCTTCTCTTACTAATAATCGAAATGTGCTTTTTTCAATAAATAAGCACTATTTACCTTATGTTTTTCTATCATTATGACGATGGCTGACGCATAGTTTAAATTAAAATACTAGTACAAAAAAGCACCCCTTCAAAACAGAAAATCGCCTGAATCCATTGAAAAACAAGGGTTTTTAAATTTATTATGATTTTAAAAAGGGAAAATGCCCCATTTTTCATATATTGTACATATTATTTATTGAGTATAACCAACGAAATAAACACAAAACCTAAAACAATATTATAAATCGTTTTCATTTTATGAAATGATTTACGATGCAGACATACCCCAACTGACTGTATTGAAACACACAAAACATAAATAAAACTAGATGAACCGCTATTCACTACACGACACTTTTGTAATACATCAATACCCATCAGACACTTGGGAAGAAGAAACACAGAACGAAGACTATTTTAAAATTATTTTTGTTGAAGAAGGATTAGGCTCCCATACCGTCAATGGAACAAAGTTCTTGTATAAAGAAAATAATATATTTTTATTGGCTCCTAATGATACCCATAGTTTTGAAATCGAAAAACAATCTAAATTCACGTATTTCAAATTCACAGATCGATTATTTTCTAGCAAAGTGAGTTTACCTCCAAGAAAATATTGGCTGCAACGTATTGAGCAATTATTACATAATCCCAATCTTATTGCTGGAGATATCATCTATCATGAAGAGGATCGCAACATCACTTGGAATTTGCACAAGATTATATTGAAAGAATTCAAAAAAGAGAAAGTATATTACCATGAAATCATTTGTAATGCTGTTAGCACATTACTCAGTATTTTCGTTAGAAATCTTTCAGAAAAAAATACGGTAATGCATTTGAACACTCCTATTGCATATAATAAGATTGATCAGGTTATTCACCATATCAAACATAGTATTTATGATAATGAGCTTACTAAGATTAGTTATATGGCTCAAAAATTTCAAATGTCTCAAAGTTCAATTAGTAGCTCTTTCAAAAAAGCAACAGGTGAATCCATTCATCAATATGTAACGAAATATAAAATGGAATTGGTAGAATATCGTTTACAGCACACCGAGTTTACCATTGCCGAAATTGCTGATCAATTAGGATATACTGATGAAAGTCACTTGACTAAAACGTTTAAAAAATATTTTGAGATCTCACCAAAACAATATCGAGAAAAGACAATTCAAAAAGGTGTGTTAAATTCTGCTTAATAGCCTAAACAGTGATTTTCAAGGTAAGATATCGATAGTTTGTTACTGTTACTATTCAGAAACAAAGAGCTTTTGCGGTATATGTTTATTTTGTCTGTAAGAGAGCGTATTAGAGTCAACTACTTCGGAACAAGCTCACGAGGTATCTAGCGGATACCTAATTTTTCACATTTCGAGGCAAGCCTCGGAAAAATGAACTCTACAATGTATATTAAACGATCTCGGCACTTAATCCCGCTTGTAATAACTTAGAGCATTTAGGTTCTAACTCTTTATACACTCCTGTTTTCACGGTACACTTTCCTTTATAATGTACCAACATTGCGCATTGCTCTGCCTGAACAGGAGTATGCTCACAAGTAGCGATTAAAGTATCTATAACATGATCAAAAGTATTGACATCATCATTATACAATACGATCTCACTGTGCTGTTGATCAATAACTTCTTCTAAAATTTCTTCTAAAATTTCTTGTTGCGTACTCATAACATATATATAGGGTTATACAAATATAATAGAAATACTATTAAAACCACAGATATTTAGATTATTTTAACATGTAATGTACTGCTAACCAATCGTTTCGTTCTATAATTTCATAACACTCCAAACCATTTGCTACACAAACCTCTGTAATCTGTTCTAAATCAACTTTATAAAAGCCACTTAAAAACAAGGTTCCCTTGGAGGATAAACTTTTTACATAGCTCTGGATATCAGCTATCAAAATATTGCGATTAATATTGGCAATAATAATATCGTATTGTTTATCTGCGATTATAGTAACATCTCCTTCATACACTTTAATATCATTACATGCATTCCGCTCAATATTTTCTAAAGTATTGAGGTAACACCAATTATCGATATCAACGGCATCTACTGGTGTTGCCCCTTTCATTGCTGCCAAAATAGCCAGAACCCCTGTTCCACAACCCATATCCAGTACTTTCTTGTTTGCTACATCAGTTTGTAACAAATGCTGTATCATCATGTGTGTAGTTTCATGATGCCCTGTCCCAAAAGACATTTTAGGTTCGATAATAATATCATATTCCGTTTTTGGTTGTTCATGAAAAGGTGCTCTTACACTACAGATATCATCTACAATAATAGGAGTAAAATTCTTTTCCCATTCTTCGTTCCAGTTTACTTGCTCAATTTCTTGTGTTGTATAAGTAATTGAAAACTCTCCAGAATGTAAGACATGAATATCTTCTAATACATTGGCATGCCATTCTTCTTTTTGAATATATGCCTTTACGCCTTCTGTAGTTTCTACAAAACTTTCAAAACCAGCATAGCCTAGTTCTGCAATCAAAATTTCTGTAGCAGGTTGTAAAGGAGTAATTGTAAAATCGTATCCGATATAAATTGGAGGTGTTGCCATGGGTATTATTAAGGTTAAATACATAAAAAAAGTGGTTGTATATGCATATTTGCTTATATCACCACTTTTTTATAGTTGTTAGTTGTACTTAGAATTTAGTTGATCGTTGTTAGTTGTCCGTTGATGGGTTTTTATACTCCTAATTCGAATACAGAGACAGCATTCCTTAACTTCCCACTTCTAAAATCGTGCTTTGTACTTCTATTTTAGTTGATAGTTGATCGTTGTCAGTTGATGGTTGATTTTTTTTCAATCGTAACTCCAAAATCGTAAATCGTACTTCTAATTCAGATTAAAATGATCCTGCAATAGCAGCAAAACCTTCTGCATCTAGCGCTGCACCACCAATCAATCCACCATCGACATCTGCTTTTGCAAAAATCTCAGCTGCATTTGCTGGTTTTACACTTCCACCATATAAGATAGATACTTCTTCTGCAATAGCAGCAGTATACGATTGCTCAATAGTTTTACGAATAAATGCATGCATTTCTTGTGCTTGCTCTGGAGAAGCTGTCTCTCCTGTTCCTATTGCCCATACTGGCTCATACGCCAATACTATATTTTTCCAAGCACTTGCTTCAATATGAAATAATCCATTTTTCAACTGCCCTTCAACCACTTTAAAATGATTTTCACTTTTACGATCTTCCAATTCTTCACCAAAACAAAAGATAACTTTCATTCCATGTGCTAATGCCGTATTTACTTTTTCTGCTAATAATGCATCTGTTTCACCAAAGTATGCTCTACGCTCACTATGTCCTAAAATAACCGTTTGCACTCCAACACTCGTCAACATATCTGCAGAGATCTCTCCTGTAAACGCTCCATTTTCTGCTTGGTGCATGTTTTGAGCTGACACTTGAATATTAGATCCTTTTAACGCTTCTACAGTAGACTGTAAATTTGTAAATGTTGGTGCAACAATCACTTCTGCTCCAGACACTTGCCCTAATTTTGATTTTAAATCCGAAAGTAAAGTTCCTGCATCTGCAAGATTTTTATTCATTTTCCAGTTTCCGGCTACAATCTTTTTTCTCATTATTGTTTTAATTTATGTTTTTAGTATCATGTTTCGAACAGCATCCTATGAAATCCGTATCCTTGGATCTAACCATCCATATATAATGTCGACAAATATATTAATTATGATGAACATAGTTGCTATAACCAACACAGAACCCATTATTACTGGAAGATCTAATGTATTTAGCGCATCTACGATTTCTTTCCCTAAACCATTCCACCCAAAAATATACTCTACAAAAACTGCTCCTGCAAGCATAGAAGCAAACCATCCTGAAATGGCTGTAACTACTGGATTCAAAGCATTTTTTAATGCATGATTTTTAATGACTTGAAATAATGATAACCCTTTTGCTCTAGCGGTACGGATATAATCCTGATGCATCACTTCTAACAAAGAACTGCGCATCAATTGTGTGACTACTGCCAAAGGCCTAATCCCTAAAACAACTGCTGGCAACACTAGGTTTTTCCATACGATATACACTCCTTCTCCAAAATCATCTACTTCATATAAACTCCCTGTCATATTTAAATGCGTATACGCTTCTAACACATACCCAAACAACCAAGCAAAAATAATCGCACTAAAGAAGGAAGGAAGACTCATTCCTAGTGTACTAATTAACTGTATACATTTATCTGGCCAACGATCTTTTGTCAGTGCACTTACAACTCCCATAATGACGCCTATACCAATCGCTATACAGATCGCAACTATTGCCAATAACGCCGTATTGGGTAAGGTTTCGCCGATAACAGCACTTACTGCTTTTCCATTTTTCTGAAATGACTGCCGGAGATAAGGCAGTTTTAACACTAAAACACCTGTTCCTAACTCCAATAGAGAAACTCCTGTATATTTCTCTACGGTATAATATGAAAAATCGTCCGCTATAATACTATGCACTGATAGTGGAGATAAATCGTTCAAATACTGCAAATACTGAATCCCAATGGGCTGATCAAAACCATATTTTTTTCGCACATTTTGGAGCTGCTCTTCACTCTCATTTTGTCCTAACATCATTTGTGCAGGATCACCAGGCAGTACGCTAAACAGAAAGAAAATTACAGTCACCACACCAAATAAAGTGAGTATTGCATATCCAATTTTTTGAAAAAATGATCGTATCATAAGTACATATACTGTATTAATAATTTAGTTGATCGTTGTTAGTTGATGGTTGTCAGTTGATCATTTTTTTTCGAAAATTTTCACTTCTAACTTCCCACTTCTAAAATCGTACTTCTAATTTAGTTGATGGTTGATCGTTGATGGTTTTTTCCTAAAAATGTATACTTCTAACTTCCCACTTCTAAAATCGTACTTCTAATTTGGTTATTCGTTGTCAGTTGACGGTTGATTGATTTTCCACAAAACCAATTAACTTCTTAACTTCTGACTTCTAAAATCGTAAATCGTACTTCTACTTTAGTTCTTAACTTCGGAATAGCTTTTTTTTCTATTATTTGTCTATTTTCTATGTTCTTAATTCTGGCTTTTCATAAGATACTAAAACAAAACGTTTATAAAGTTAAGCTATCTGCATCATTCCAGTGTAACTTTTGTTTGATCGTTCCCTTTTCTAATCTTAAAATCCCTGGATTGGAACGTATAATGGTTTTTAATGCGGTCTCATCTGTGGTATATACTTCAAAATTAAGATGATGTATAGTCCTTAATTCTTGAATATCCTCGGGTGTTGAAGCACTTAGCCCTATAACCGTATATCCTTTTTGCAGTGCTGCATCAGTGACTGTACGTATGGCGGCCCATCCTTCAGATTCACTTTTGGAACTATTATAGATGATAATAACCAGCGCTTTGGGTGCTGTTAATATACGCTCTGTATGATCTTCACCGTCTTTCTCTATTGAAAAGTCATGAATTGGCGGAACATAACCTTCCTCTATTTCTTTGGTTTCTACGTCAATAAACGTTCCTTCTACTGTAGGATAATCGCCATTGGTGGTTATAATTTTTTCCTGTCCCTCAATCTCAAAACGCCAATTGTATTCGAATACAGCTTCTGGAGCACCTTCAGGAACCTCCATATCTTTTTTAATATTAACACCTATTTTATAGGGTCTAAAATCAAATACCGGCAAATGCATCAGTACATAATAGGCATATCCTAAACAACATGAAAAACAAACAAACACAATCCATTGATGCGCTGCAATAGGCTTGATTGGTGTAATATAGCGTCGTCCAAAAAACAAGATTAAAATTAAAATGGTTAAGATGATATCCTTACTAAACGATTGCCAAGGTGTTAATGGAATAGCATCCCCAAAACAACCGCAATCTGTTACTTTATTGAAGTATGCGGAATAAAAGGTTAGAAACGTAAAAAACAAAATCATCCCTAATAAAGTCCACAAGGTCAACTTTGGCAAATAGCCCAAAAGCAATGTAATCCCTACTAAAACTTCAAAAATCACTAAAAATACAGCAATCAATAACGCAAAAGGAATCAAAAATTCTAAATTCAAAACGCCTTCTCCAAAATATTCTTGCAGCTTATATGAAAACCCTAATGGATCATTCAATTTTATAAATCCTGAAAATATAAACAGTATCCCTACACAACATCTGGATATCGTAACTAATAGTTTCATGTGGTTGGTTGTTTGGTTGGTTATTGGTTGTCGGTTGATAGTTGATAGTTGATAGTTGATAGTTGATAGTTTGTATAACTTCTGGGATAATTACATATTGTTCTTAGCTTTTCGTAATTCTTTAACTCCTTAATTTCTAACGTTAACCTCAGGTATCAGGTGTCGGGTTTCAGGTCTTTTTTAACCCTAATTCAAATATAGCTTCTGATATTTCAGAATAACACTTAGCTTTCCTTAATTCTTTAACTTCTGACTTCTAAAATCGTACTTCTAATACAGCAGTTAGTTCTTGTGTTTCATAACTTCTTAACTCCTCCTGACTACTCACTTTCTCCAAGATGAATCATCGCAAACACTGCATAATTAATCATATCTTGATAGTTTGCATCAATCCCTTCACTGACTAAAGTCTTTCCTTTATTGTCTTCGATTTGTTTTACTCTCAACAATTTTTGAAGTATTAAATCCGTCAACGAACTTACACGCATATCACGCCAAGCTTCTCCATAATCATGATTTTTATCAAGCATTAGCGTCTTTGTTGCCTCAACATACGCATCATATAACACTGTCGCCTGATCCACATCTAGATCTGGCTGCACTGCGATTCCTTTATCGATTTGGACTAATGCCATAAGGCTATAATTAATAATCCCAATAAATTCTGAAACGACTCCTTCATCTACCTTGCGTACTTCATTCTCCTGTAAACTACGAATTCGTTGTGCTTTAATAAAAATTTGATCCGTTAATGAGGGAAGTCGTAAGATTCTCCATGCACTACCATAATCTTTCATTTTTTTTATAAACAGCTCTCGACATGTAGTAATAATTGCATCGTATTGTTTCGCCGTATCTTGCATAAAACTATGTAATTTTATGTAAATTTCGTTTTAATCTAGCAATTAAAAAAATTGTAGCATAAAGATTATACCGAAAAACCTGAAATCAATATCATGACTATCAATTGTAAAGGAAATTTAATCGATCTCTCTACCCCAAAAGTAATGGGGATTCTTAATCTTACTCCAGATTCTTTTTATGATGGAGGAGCTTATAAAGACGAAAGCGCAATAATAAACCAAGTCGAGCGTATGCTAAATGATGGTGCTACTTTTATCGATCTTGGCGCCTACTCTTCTAGACCTGGTGCTACACATATTCCGGTAGCCGAAGAGCGCTCTAGAATTATTCCTATTGTAACCCTATTACTTGAAAAATTTCCAGATATCTTATTATCTATCGACACCTTTCGAAGTAGCGTTGCTAAAGCCTGTATTGAAGCTGGTGCTGCACTGATCAATGATATTTCTGCCGGAACCTTAGATCAGAATATGATGACAACCCTAGCCCAATTAAACGTGCCCTATATCATGATGCATATCAAAGGTACTCCGCAAACTATGAAATCATTAAATCAATATAGCGATATCACTCACGAGATGCAATATTATTTTTCTGAAAAAGTAGCTCAGGCTAGACGCCTTGGGATTTCCGATATCATTATTGATCCGGGATTTGGATTTGCAAAAGATACGGATCAAAGTTTTGAGGTATTACGAAAGCTTCCAGTTCTAAAACTACAAGAATTACCAATTCTTGCAGGTGTATCTAGAAAATCCATGATTTACAACACCCTAAAAAACACTCCAGACACAGCACTTAACGGCACGACAGTACTCAATACTATTGCGGTATTAAACGGAGCTTCTATCTTAAGAGTACACGATGTAAAAGAGGCTATGGAATGTATCACTCTTACAAATGCATATTTAGTTGATCGTTGTTAGTTGTCGGTTGATGGGTTTTTTAATCGTAACTCTGAAATCGTAAATCGTACTTCTATTTTAGTTGATGGTTGATCGTTGTCAGTTGACGGTTGATCGATTTTCCACAAAACCAATTAACTTCTTAACTTCTGACTTCTGACTTCTGACTTCTGACTTCTAAAATCGTACTTCTAATGTAGTTGATGGTTGATCGTTGTCAGTTGATGGTTGATTTTTTTTCAATCGTAACTCCAAAGTCGTAAATCGTACTTCTAATTTGGGTATTAGGTTTCAGGTATTGGTTTTTTTGTCTAAAATCTAGTATCTAATAGCGAAGCGGTCTCAAATCTAATTTCGTACTTCTAATACAGCAGCTTGCTTTTAGCCTTTAGCGATTAGCTCCTAATTTCTAACTCCTTAACTTCTGACTTCTTAACTTCTAAACTCGAACTTATAATAGAACACTATATTTCTGGGTATTTAGGACTTTTGTCATGTACGAAGTTCAATACCTAAATAACTCACGCCCCTATCTAGAAATAACTAAAAAGTATTTCCTATTTTTACAAAAACACTGCACTTGAATTTAATTGACCTTAGGATACTAGATATTGTAGACATCGTTTTGGTGGCTTTTCTATTGTATTACGTTTATAAACTTGTAAAAGGAACGGCTGCGATTAACATTTTTATTGGTATCGTGATCATTTATTTAGTTTGGAAACTCACAGAATTCCTATCTATGGAAATGCTGAGTAGCGTGTTAGGTGAATTTATTGGTGTTGGAATGTTTGCCTTAATTGTTGTATTTCAACAAGAAATACGAAAATTCTTATTGATGGTTGGTTCTACTAATTTTGGAAATAAACGCAAGTTCTTGAACCAATTAAAATTTATGCGGGATATCCCAGAAGATACCACAACAAATATAGAAGCCATTATTACTGCATGTGAGCACATGGGAGATTCCTATACCGGTGCGTTAATCATTATCAAGCATAATGCTTCTCTAGATTTTGTAAAGAATACGGGAGATACTATGGACATTACTATCAACACACCTATCATAGAAAGTATTTTTTACAAAAATAGCACCTTGCATGATGGCGCTATCCTTATAGAAGAAAATAAAATTATCGCAAGTCGCGCGATTTTACCTGTTACCAATGACAGAAATATTCCACTTCGCTATGGGCTTCGCCACCGTGCCGCCATTGGAATTACGGAAAAAACAGATGCTTTAGCACTAGTCGTGAGCGAGGAAACTGGACAACTATCTTATATCCGTAATGGTGAATTCATTCCTTTTAAAAATCACACAGAATTAATTGCCAAGATTCAAAAAGATTTGAGGTAATGCTATTTTTATAGCACTTCTTTTTTAGAATTAAGATCAAGATATATTTCAATCCAAATACAAATTTTATAGAATATTCCATAAACTATGGCACAAAAAAAATCCTAAAGTATATACTTTAGGATTTAATACTGTGGGCGCTAAGGGATTCGAACCCCTGACCCCTTGGGTGTAAACCAAGTGCTCTGAACCAACTGAGCTAAGCGCCCGCTATTGCTATAGTTAGCGGTGGCAAATATACTACACTTTTACACGCTACCAAAGTAATTTTAATAAAAAATTAAATTATTTCTGCCACAACAAAAGTACTTCCTCCAACATATACCAAATCGCTTACTGTAGCCAACTGTAAAGCAGTAGCATACGCTTCTTTTACACTTGAATACACACTGCCATGTAATCCAAAGTTCTTTGCATTTTGTTTTAAGATCTTTGCGTCTAGCCCTCTTGAAAGCTTAGGCGCGACAAAGTAATACGTTGCCGTTTCAGGAAATAATGGCAAAATATCTTCAAGACTCTTATCCTTTACTACACCCAATACAATATGTAATTGCTCATATTCTTCGCTTTGTAGTTGATTCATAACCAATCGCAAGCCATCTTCGTTATGCGCAGTATCACAAATCACCTTTGGTGTTTCTTGGAGTACTTGCCATCTCCCTAACAATCCTGTATTCTGAACTACGCTTTGTAAGCCTTGTTGAATTGCCGTCTCCTTAATCTTCCAACCTCGACTTTGTAATACATTAATGGTTTGTAATACGGTTCTCTTGTTTTCTTCTTGATAGTTCCCTTTTAGATCCGAAGGGTATACTATTTCTTCATAATTGAAAGCATAATATACCGGACTTTGCTCCTCTTTAGCCTTAGCATCAAATACCGCTTTTGTTTCCGGAGTAGTCCGACCAATTACAGTAGGGATTCCTTGTTTTATAATTCCTGCTTTCTCTCCTGCAATTTCGGGTAAGGTTGTTCCTAAAAATTGTGTATGGTCCAATCCAATATTCGTGATTACCGCAACTTCAGGCGTAATAATATTTGTAGAATCTAAACGCCCTCCTAACCCTACTTCTATAATTGCAACATCCACCTTGACTCTTGCAAAATATTGAAAGGCCATCCCAACAGTCATTTCAAAAAATGACAATTGATGAGATTCAAAATAGGCTTTGTGCTCCTTTATAAAATCAATCACATCATCCTCAGAAATTTTTTCACCGTTTACACGAATGCGCTCCCTAAAATCCTTAAGGTGTGGAGAAGTATACAACCCTACTGTATATCCAGATTCTTGCAATATAGAAGCCAACATGTGACTGGTAGACCCTTTTCCATTGGTACCTCCTACATGAATACTCTTAAACTGTTGCTCTGGGTGTTCCAAATACGACACTAAGTCTACTATATTTTGCAACCCCAGTTTCCCTTTAAAAGCACTTGCCCCTTGTTTTTGGTACATCGGCAATTGAGAAAACATCCAATCCAATGTTTCTTGATAGGTCATAGGACACTTCAATTATTGAGAAATCTTAAATTGATAGATAATCGTTCCTATCTGTTTAGTAGGCGCTTTAGCATCACTATTAAACTTGGTTGCCAATGCAGCACGCTTTGCTGGGATCAATAAGCAAGATTCGCTATTGGTTGTTCCCTTTACTCCAGGAGTTGCCTTAATGACTTTCCCATTTTGGTTCACTTCAATACGAACCACTACAATACCCGATTCGTTACAATCTTGTACAAATTTTTCTTTATTCAAAGCTTTACGTCCACCCAATCGATAATTACCATCTCCATCTAATCCTTTACCCGTACCATAATACGATCGCGCATTAGGATCTCCATCTGGGCTTCCTTTATCTCCAGCAGTAGCATCATTCCCCTCTCCACCTTTTGCTGTTCCATCACTTTTTGGGCCTTTTGAAAAACTATTAAGGATGTCTAAAGTCGATTGGTCTGGCTTTGGATCTGGTTTCTTTATTTCTTTGGGAGGTACTGGATTCTCAATGGCTTGCACTGCTTTTTCTGTTTTCTGTTCTGTTTTCTGTTGGAGCTTCTTTTTAGGCTTCTTTTCAATAACAGGAGCATCTTCTAGGTCTTGCGTACTCACTTCATCTATAATTTCTGGAGATGCTTCCGCAGGAGCAGGTGTTGACGTCGCTTTTGTTGGTGAAGATTGAATAGCTTCTGTAGGCTGTTCTATACCAGAACCCGTTTCAGTTGTCCCAAAATTAATTGCAATTCCTCCTTCAGGCTCTGGATCTATAGCGCTAAATCCTAAATAAAACAATAGTAATACAATAAGTATATGCAACACCAAAGTGATTGCAAAGGACTTTTTTTTATGTTTTGTGTCTAAATTTAGCATCGTTGATATACGAGTGTAGCGTTATGAATTATGATACTTATTTGATAACGAAAAATTTCTACTGCAACATAAGACATGTCTGATCTGCATGCGAAAATACAGTATTTCGTTACCTTTAACTACCTCAGCAAAAGTTATGCCGTGATATACAGAATATGCTACTCTGGTTTTACAGCAAGAATAATCTTAAATCGATTTCTATTCGCTATATCCATTACATGTACCGCTTTTTCAATAGGCACTCCTTCTTCTGCTCTTAAAATAATCGTTGCATCTTTCTGCCCTGCCAAACGAGATTTTAACAATGATTCTAGTTGACTTTGAGAAATACGTTCTTCATCAATATAATATTGCAACTTACTCGTAATACTTACAGATAAATTCTGAACATTCGAACTTTTTCCTTTGGCTTTTGGCAATATTAAATCCAGTGCT
This sequence comes from uncultured Aquimarina sp., assembly GCA_937951135.1. Classification (GTDB taxonomy): domain Bacteria; phylum Bacteroidota; class Bacteroidia; order Flavobacteriales; family Flavobacteriaceae; genus Aquimarina. Next base: position 50,521 of record CALFCI010000017.1, read on the forward strand.
TCTGGTGTAATTGTAGGTGAAGTAAGTAAGAAAAAAACCAATAACAAAAAGACAATATCTGTCATGGATGACATACTAAACTCTGGACTAACCTTATTTCTTCCTCTTAAATTCATCCTTATGCTGGTTCATTTAATAAATCTAAGAAATCTACTGCTGTAGCTTCCATTTGATGCACTACTTTATCGGTACGTACTACCAAATGGTTATATCCGATATAGGCTATAATACCCACAACCAATCCAGCCACTGTAGTGGTCATGGCAGTGTAAATCCCTTCTGCTAGTGATCCCATATCAGCACTTCCTGAACTGGAAGCTAAATTATGAAAGGCTAAAATCATACCGATTACAGTTCCTAAAAAACCAATCATAGGGGCTGCACCGGCTACAGTTGCCAATACACTTACATTTTTTTCTAACTTATATACTTCCAGTTTCCCTGCATTCTCTATCGCCTTATTAATATCTTCCAAAGGACTCCCTATTCTTGAAATTCCTTTTTCCGTTAATCGTGCTACTGGGTTATTGGTTTGTGCACACAAAATTTTAGCAGCTTCTATTTTACCACTAGCCACATTATCCTTGATTTGTTTCATGAAATTCTCATCAAGTTTGGATGCAGCTTTAATTGCAAATACACGTTCAAAATAGATGTATACCGCTACAAAAAGTAACACAAAAAGAATAGCGATAATCGTTACTCCACCGGTACCACCACTTAGTAGTAAATCAATTATAGATAACGATTCTTGTACTGGCTCTGCAGGTACTTCATCAGCTTCCTGAGCTAATGCACCAAACATAAATAAGTTAATCATATGCGTATATAATATTTAGTTTAGTATACTAACGCTGTTTATAGCCGTTAAGTATATGGGGTTTAAATTAGTTGCTAGGATTACATCATAAACCTTGACAATAAAGTATTACCTTAGTTATGAATTATAAAACTTAAGTACTCTATACGAAGCTAAGGAATTTATCATACACTACCCAATTAGATCACTATTGTTATCCCGTTCTTATTTTGAATGTACCCAAAAACAAATGGAATTACTTAGATATAACTCACAATTAAACTCTTTTGCTTACACAAGAAAAGATGTATGAATTAAGCCAATTCAACACTAATACCATACTATCCATTTTGCCCCCACAACATCAAAAAAAACAGAGGGGGTGCTTTTAACAAACACCCCCTCTATTATATCCTAATATAGTTTAAAATCTTATTGCAAAATATACAAGATCCCAAGCAATCCTACACCTCCTAATACAATAGTGTATGGAAATGCCATTTTCACCATTTTACCATACGACAACCCTATTAATGGCGCCAATGAAGAGGTTAATAAGAATAAGAATGCTGCTTGTCCATTTGGCGTTGCGACACTTGGTAAATTAGTCCCTGTATTAATTGCTATAGCAAGCCTTTCATAATGCTCTCTTGTAATCCTGTTGTCCAAAAATGCCTGTTGCACTTCTCCTATATATACTGTGGCTACAAATACATTATCACTAATTGCCGAAAGCAACCCATTCGCCATATAAAACACTGCAGGTTGTTTTTCTGGTGACATCTTTAATGCCATTTCTATAATTGGAGAAAATAAATGTTGATCATGAATCATAGCAACCACTACAAAAAACACGACCAATAAGCCTGTAAACGGCAATGCCTCTTCAAAAGCTTCTCCTAAATGATGCTCCTCAATGATTCCCATAAATGCAGTTTGCACAATAATCAATGCTAAACCAATAAGTCCTACTGGCGCCAAATGCAATGCCAATCCTGCAATTAACAACAGCGCTGATACCGCTTGCACAATCAATCCATAGTTTTCTTTTTCCGAGCGATTCGCATCTTCTTCATCCGTATAACTTTCAATAATTTGTCTTGCTACTGTAGGCAACTTTGCTCCAAAACCAAAAGTACCCGTTACTTCTAACACCACCGTGGTTAACAAGCCCATCGCTAATACGGGCAGTGTAATAGGCGCCATACGTAAAAAGAATTCTACAAAATCCCATCCCAATCGTTCTCCAATCAATAAGTTTTGAGGCTCTCCTACCAAAGTACAAACTCCTCCTAATGCCGTACCCACAACACCATGCATAATTAAACTTCGCAAGAAACTTCTAAACTCTTCCAAAGTATCACCACTCAATTCTTTTCGGTCCACAATACCATCTTTATTAAAATCAGACGCTGGCATAGAGTGGATTTTATGATATACACCATAAAAACCTACCGCCACACTAATCAATACCGCAGTTACCGTTAAGGCATCTAAAAATGCGGAGAGTACTGCTGAAAGAAAAACAAATAATAATGACAATATAATTTTTGACTTGATCTTCGTGAAAATTTTACTGAAAATGTACATCAATAATGGTTTCATAAAAAAGATACCAGCTACCATAAATACTAATAGCAGTACAACCTCTAGGTTCTGACTCACTTCATGATAGGCATTATGAGGTGTAGTTAAATTTAAAACCAAAATCTGAATCGCCAATAATCCTCCAGATTGCAATGGATAACATTTTAATGCCATTGCCAACGTAAATATAAATTCTGCAATAAACAACCAAGAAGTGATCGTTTTACCTAAAACAAAAAATGCGATTACATTAAAAACAAGGAATCCAATCATTGTCATTTTGAACCATTTCGGACTGTTCCCTAAAAAATATTTAAACATAATAGTATGATTATAATTAATTTGTAAAATTTGGAAAAGAAAACCTGTACTACCTGAACGCTGTACTTCTTTGATTTCTTAAGCTAGCAAATATATAAAACTAAAAATGTCAAAAGTTCAATTTGAAGAAATAAATATCGCAAAAGAAGCATCCTAAACTGTTAAAAGTATACGTAAATTATAAATTTTGAATTCAGAATTCAGAATTTGATAATATTTCGATATTTTAAGTCAACTACCTCGGAGTAAGCTCACGAAATATACAGCGGATAATTATTTTTCACATTTCGAGACAGGCCTTAGAGAATTAAACTCCACAATGTGGATTAAATATAGTATCTTTTGAAAACCTATGTATTCTAATACCTCAATTAAAATCGATTATATTATGAACTTTACTCTTTCTGAAGAACAACTAATGATTCGTAACGCTGCTAGGGATTTTGCTAAAACAGTATTACTTCCTGGTGTTATTGAACGTGACAACAAACAAGAATTTCCAAAAGATGAAGTTCGACAAATGGGAGAACTGGGATTTTTAGGAATGATGGCTTCTCCTGAGTATGGTGGTGGCGGTATGGATACACTGTCTTATGTATTAGTGATGGAAGAGCTTTCTAAAATTGATGCTTCCAGTAGCGTCATTGTTTCCGTTAACAATTCATTAGTTTGCTGGGGATTGGATACCTATGGCACTCCAAAACAAAAAGAAAAATACCTTACCAAATTGACTTCAGGAGTAGCTATTGGAGCTTTTTGTTTATCTGAGCCCGAAGCTGGAAGCGATGCTACCTCTCAAAAAACGACTGCTATTGACCATGGGGATCATTACATCCTTAATGGCACTAAAAACTGGATTACCAATGGCAGTACTGCAGAATACTACATCGTTATTGCGCAAACGGATGCCTCCAAAGGACATCGAGGTATCAATGCCTTACTTATAGAAAAGGGATGGAAAGGTTTTGAAATTGGCCCTAAAGAAGATAAGCTAGGAATTCGAGGGAGTGATACCCATTCACTGATTTTTAATGACGTAAAAGTACCTAAAGAAAATAGAATTGGAGAAGACGGATTTGGATTCAAATTCGCCATGAAAACACTCGCAGGCGGACGTATTGGTATTGCAGCGCAAGCACTCGGTATTGCAGCAGGAGCTTATGAACTAGCTAAAGAATACGCTAAAGTTCGTAAATCCTTCGGCACCGAGATTATGAATCATCAAGCAATTGCTTTCAAGCTTGCAGATATGCATACCCAAATTGAAGCCGCTCGTATGCTAGTACATAAAGCCGCAGTAGATAAAGATAACCACGAAAACTATGACTTATCCAGTGCTATCGCTAAATTACACGCTTCTCAAACCGCTATGGATGTAACTATAGAAGCTGTACAAATTCATGGTGGAAATGGATTTGTGAAAGAATACCATGTAGAGCGTCTAATGCGTGATGCTAAAATCACGCAAATTTATGAAGGCACTAGTGAAATTCAAAAAATTGTAATCTCTAGAAGTATTTTGAAACACTAATACCTGTACTGACTGTAGTATTAATTAGAAATATGATTTTAGGGTTATAAATAAACTCCCTCGAGGCAGAGCCATACGGGATATCAGAGATAAGACCGCTACAAGAACCAAGAAACAAGATGCTATTTTATCTTGAATCTGGTCGATAACCCGAAGCAGAGTCTCTGGGAATTCTATTGATTAAAATTGAAAAAACTAATTTTTAATTTTTAAAACAAAGTCAAAAAAGGTATAATAAAGTGGCTAAGTACATGATAAAAAATGATACCACTTTGGTTTTTAACAGAATATATATATTCCTGTGAAATAAATAAATGCGCGTTATTTTTTTAATCTTTCCCGAGGATTCGGGATTGTCTCTTGCCCCAACTCTTCCGGGGTTAAACCATTTCAAACGATTATATACTTGTAAAAAGTTACTTGATTACTATTTTTCAGATGCTTGCTAATTTTTGTCATGTACTAAGATGAAGTGGTTTAAACTTTTTCAACAATTGAACTTCTAATAAAGTTTTTGTAACCGCAATTAATAATAATTGAAATATTACGTTTATGAATTAAATCTTCTAAAAGAAAGAATATGAAGTATCAATTAATAGTATTTATTTTTTTTAATATACTTGTTAGTTGCGAAAGCAACCCTGTAGAAATTATTGATGACGAAATCACAGACAGCACTGCTGTAAGTAATATTATATATCAAGTCTCAAATCAAGTAATATCAAACCCCGAACGTGGTTTTATGCATACATGGAGTGTTACTTCTGAAGGGATTCCACTGGATTCAGTCACATTAGAGAATCTAAAAAATGAAAACGTTACAATCATTTTACGCCTTTATTATTTAGAAGCTTTTAAAAACGCTGCATTAAGCACAATACAATTAGATTTAATAAAAACTGATTTTGAAAGATTAAGAAATTCAGGTATCAAGTGTGTATTGCGATTTGCTTACAATAGTGATCAAAATGACACTGATGCTCCGCTTAACATTATAGAATCGCATCTAGACCAATTACAGCCTGTTTTTGCAGATAATGCAGACGTAATCGCTTTTATTCAAGCTGGTTTTATTGGCTCTTGGGGAGAATGGTATTATACAACGAATAATTTAACAACTCTAGCAAATAAAAAGGCTGTAGTTAGCAAATTATTGGAGGTTGTACCAAAGGAAGTAAAGATTCAGTTAAGAACACCCTTATATAAACAAGAGGTTTTTGAATATTCCACAGCTATAGATACTAATATTGGGTATGGCACTACTGATATTGCGCGTGTAGGATTTCATAATGACTGCTTTTTAGCAAGTGTTAATGATATTGGAACCTATCAAAATGTAAGTCTAGAAAAAAAGTATATCAGTAGTGAAGCTCTTTTTGTACCAACAGGAGGAGAAACATGTCCACCAAGTGGTGTTCCCAATGCTAGCTGTGCTACTGCCGAAAATGAAATGTCTTTATTGAAATGGACCTATTTAAACCTTGATTATTATGGGCCTGTGCTTCAAGAGTGGAGAAATAATAATTGCTTTGATGATTTTCAAAAGCAATTAGGATATCGAATTTTATTAAAATCTTCTAGCCTAAAAAATGAAGTAACTGTCAATAGTAATTTCGAATTAAATGCCGTTATTGATAATGCTGGTTTTGCTCCTGTTTATAACGTTAAAAATGCATTTCTTGTATGTAGAGCTGTTTCAGATGGAACATTATATAAAAAAGCTTTAAGCTTTGACATCAGAAAAGTTATACCTGATGCTGATTATAATTTGAAAGAATCCGTTAGCCTTTCTTCAATACCACCGGGACAATATGAACTACTTTTAAAAATAGAAGATGCTTATGACAGTTTATCCGATAAATCAGAATACTCAATACAATTAGCAAATACAGGTACTTGGGAAGCAACTGAAGGGCTTAATAATTTATCCCACATATTAACTATTAATTAAAACCGAACCTCTTATATAATCCTTACTAGTCAACTACCTTGGAGCAATCTTACGAGGCATTCCGCAGACACCTATTTTTTTACATTTCGAGCCAAGCCTCGGAGAATTAAACTCCACAATGTGAATTAACTAAACCACTATGGACTAGAAGTCCATAGGTTTTAAATCTGACTAAAGTCAGCAATACGCGTATTCAGCTTCCGACGCTTCGGAATAGCAGCTTACCTTTAGCTAAAATTCGCAAAAGCTAACGATAAAAAAATCATTAATCTCAACAGTTTTAGAAGCTAAATCGAGATGCACTAAAGTGCATCGTTTTAACTATTTCTGAGACCAATAAAGTTTCAACATTGTCCTTTTAAAAACCTATCGGATATTATTCATTTAACATATTCCAAAGTTGATCTTTCAACTCTTGAATACCCTGCTGCGCTACAGAAGAAATAAACAAATAGGGTACGTTAAACTGTTCGTCTAATACCTGTTTTAACTCTTGCTGTAGTTCCTCATCCAACATATCACATTTAGAAATCGCAACTAAACGCTCCTTATCTAATAAATCCGGGTTGTAACGTCTCAATTCATCTAATAAAATCTCATATTGCTCATGAATATCAGGAGCATCGGCTGGGACTAAGAATAACAAAGTAGAGTTCCGCTCTATGTGCCGTAAAAAACGATGACCGATTCCTTTACCCTCTGCCGCACCTTCGATAATCCCTGGAATATCTGCCATGACAAAGGTTTGAAAATCTCGATACTCTACAATTCCTAAATTGGGTTTCAGTGTCGTAAACTCGTAATCCGCAATTTTAGGCTTTGCGGAAGTAATCACAGACAGTAATGTTGATTTTCCTGCATTTGGAAAACCTACCAAACCTACATCTGCTAATATTTTTAATTCTAGAGTAATATCATACTGCTGCCCTTCTACACCTGGCTGTGCATATCTTGGCGTTTGGTTTGTTGAACTTTTAAAATGCCAATTTCCTCGACCACCCATACCACCTTCGGCAACAATATACTCTTCACCCTCGGTAACCAATTCATGAAGGATTTCTTGTGTTTCAGTATCCCGTATTACAGTTCCCAAAGGCACAGATACAAACACATCTTCTCCATCAGCTCCTGTACTTCTACTTTTAGCACCATTACCGCCATGTCCTGCCCTAAGGTGACGTCTAAACTTTAAGTGATGTAACGTCCACATATTAGAGTTCGCTACTAAAACCACGTGTCCTCCTCGACCACCATCACCACCATCAGGTCCTCCCTTAGTAATGAATTTCTCTCTATGTAAATGTACCGATCCTTTACCCCCGTTTCCAGAAGTAGCATGTAACTTCACATAATCTACAAAATTTCCTTCAGTCATTGTATTGTTGTTCGTTGATGGTTGTTAGTTGATTGTGAAACCACTTAATGCCATAACCTTGTTATTTCAAAATTGTATTTCTATTTTAGATACTAGGTGTTTACCTATCACAAAACACATCACTTTTTAAATTCTTTTCATGCTTTATTATTCTTGAAGCAAAACAAATCTAGCATCTTGTCTAAATTCTAGAATCTAACAGCGAAGCGATCTAACCTCTATTTACAATGTATCAATCACAGTACTTAATCGTGTTGTAATCTCATCGATAGCTCCTATTCCATCAATACCAAAATACTTATCTTGTTTTTGGTAATATTCTTTTAAAATAGCAGTTTCATCATAATATACTTTGATTCGATTTCGGATCACACTCTCATCGGCATCATCGGCACGACCAGAAGTTTTACCGCGCTCTAACAAACGTTGCACCAATACTTCATCATTTACCTCTAACGCAACCATAGCACTTACCGAGACACCTTTAGCACTCAATAAATTCTCTAAAGCATCTGCTTGTGCCGCAGTTCTTGGAAAACCATCAAAAATAAAGCCTTTCGCTTCAAGGTTTTTCTCTACCTCCGCATTCAGCATATTAATCGTTACTTCATCTGGAACTAATTGTCCCTTATCAATATATGACTTTGCTAATGTACCCAACTCGGTAGCATTTTTAATATTATATCGAAATACATCACCTGTAGAGATGTGCACTAAATTATAAGTATCCTTTAACACTTCTGCTTGTGTTCCTTTTCCTGCTCCCGGAGGGCCAAATAAGACTAAATTTGTCATCTTTTCTGATTTTAATTGATAAACTGATGTAAGATTACGACCTAATCCATTATAATCCAATCCATATCCTACAATAAACCGATCTGGAATATTCATCCCTACATAATCGATTTTATATTTTTTAGTATACACTTCTGGTTTCAGAAATAACGAAGCAACCTTTACCTGCTTACAATTTTTATTCCCTAATATCTCCAATAAAGCTTCCAAGGTAGTACCTGTATCGATAATATCTTCTAATACGATAACTGTTCTATTGACTACACTTTGCTCTAATCCCAAAATTTCCTGCACATCTCCTGAAGATGTGACTCCATCATAAGACTTAAGTTTTATAAAACTAACCTCACAATCGTATTGAAACCGTTTTAAAATTTCAGACACAAACATAAATGAGCCATTTAACACCCCTATAAACACAGGTACTTCATTTCTAAATTCTTGATTCAATTGCGCTGCAATCTCATCTATAACTTTAGAAACCTTTTCTTCAGAAAGATAAGGCACAAATTTTAAGTCGTGCAGGGTAATTGTTTTATCCAATATTGACATGACGTAATACACATTTTTTAAAGTTTGCAAAGATAGTAATTCCAAAATGAAGATCATATAAGAACACCACAACTTATCGACGTAAAGTAACATCAAATGGTGTCAAAATAAAAATTTTAATGCCATTCAAGAAGCACATACTGCCCAAAACAGAAACAGAAACCCTATAAAACCTTGAAATGGTATCAACTAAACAACACTTTATAGTGCTTTTTCAATAGGAAAAAATTAATTTTGCAGCATTATTTATTTTTTGAAACACCCATAATGACACATTATTTTTCATCCAATTTTACACTAGGCATCTTAGGTGGTGGGCAATTAGGTAAAATGCTATTGTATGAAACTCGAAAATACGATATCAAAACACACGTATTAGATCCTAGCAAAGAAGCACCCTGTGCTATAGGATGTAATCATTTTGAACAAGGAGACTTAAATGATTACGATACGGTATATGCATTTGGTAAAAAAGTAGATGTATTAACCGTCGAAATCGAAACTGTAAATCTGCCTGCATTGCGGCAACTTCAAAAGGAGGGTGTAAAAGTCTATCCTAGTCCGGAAACGCTAGAAAACATACAAAACAAAGGAGTTCAAAAGCTTTTTTACCAAAAACACAACATCCCGACAGCATCTTTTCAAAGATTTGCAAACAAAGCAAGCCTTACAGAAGGCATTGCTACAGATGCTATCAAACTACCTTTTGTTTGGAAAAGCACACAAGGTGGGTATGATGGAAATGGCGTTGCCATCATCAAAAAAGGCGCTGACCTTGCTAAACTTCCAGATACGGAATGTATTGCTGAGGAAATGGTAGATTTCAAAAATGAATTAGCTGTTATTGTTGCCCGCAACCCTAATGGAGAGATCACTACTTATCCTGTCGTCGAAATGGAGTTTCATCCGATCGCAAATCAAGTAGAATATGTACTTTGCCCAGCAAGAATTAGTGATGCCGTAGCTCAAAAAGCAAGAGCTATTGCAGAAAAAGTCTCACATACATTTGAACACGTTGGCTTACTGGCTGTAGAATTATTTCAAACACAAGACGATGAAATTCTTGTAAACGAAGTAGCCCCAAGACCACATAATAGCGGTCATTATAGTATTGAAGCGAGCTACACCAATCAATTTGAACAACACATTAGAGCAATTCTTGACCTTCCGCTAGGAAGCACTGCCAGCAAGGCTGCTGGGATTATGGTAAACCTATCTGGAGCTGAAGGATTTGAAGGCAAAGTTGTGTATAAAAACATTGAAGCCATTATGAAAATGGAAGGAGTAACTCCGCATATCTATGGCAAAAAAGAAACCCGCCCTTTTCGAAAAATGGGACATGTGACCATCATTCATGATGATATTAATGAAGCTCGAAAAATAGCTGAAAAAGTAAAAAACACAATTCTAGTGTGTAGTCAATCATAAAAAGTCAACTCCCTCGAAGCAAGCCGAGAAGAATTAAACTCCACAATGTGGACTAAAAGAACATCAACAGGTATTTGATTACTATTTTCAAAACCGAAACACCAACACAATTATGAGTACAGTAGGAATAATAATGGGAAGCACTAGTGACATGCCTATCATGGAACAGGCAATTACACTGTTAAAAAGTTTTGATATTAACGTTGAAGTTGATATTGTATCTGCACATCGCACTCCAGAAAAACTATTTGACTACAGCAAAAATGCACATACTAGAGGGTTTAAAGTGATCATAGCTGGTGCAGGTGGCGCAGCACATTTACCTGGAATGGTAGCTTCTTTATCGCCATTACCGGTAATAGGTGTTCCCGTAAAGTCCCGCAACTCTATAGACGGCTGGGACTCTATACTTTCCATCTTACAAATGCCCGGAGGTGTTCCTGTAGCTACCGTAGCATTAGACGGAGCATTGAATGCGGGGATTTTAGCCGCTCAAATCATCGGATCATCGGATCCTGTAATATTAAACAAAATTATCGCTTATAAAGAAAGGTTGAAATCCAAAGTAATTGAAGGTGCGAAAAAAGTACAGTCCCAGTTTTAGATTTTAGCGAGCACTGTTTTTTGAACAGCTTTAGTATACGCTATGTGAAAAATGTGTGTTGCTGGCTAATCATAATAAAAGTGAGCAGCTCTTAACTCTTTTTCATGCCTGATTACACCTACATAGTCAACACCATTCAATCCTTCTCAAAAATAATTGACTGAAGTAAACACACTTAGTCGAACTGCTACGTGCCATTTGTAAAGATAAAGGCTGGATCATTTTTAAATAGCATTAAAAACAAAAAGCGCCCTTCAATGAAGGACGCTTTTCTGTAATTTGGTCTTACAGTAGAAAATAACAATATTTATTAACCAACTTAAATATATTACACAAAAATTCAATGTAAGACCAGTACTCTTAAAACCTGAAACAAAGGTAAAACCTTACTTTGATTACGCAATACATATACCCGTAAAATATTTCACTTTTCGACAAAATACATAAAACAAGGTCAAAATACACAATTTTATCATTTTTTTAGATTTATTTCAAGATCGCTCTTCCTATTTTTTTTCACTTACAGCAGAAGAACGCTGTAAAAACAAAAAAAGCGCTACAAAAAATGTAGCGCTTTTGATATGTTTGATCTTTACAAAGAAAAAGAAATTGACATTCATACCCCTAAGATGACAACTCTATGTTTAGATTTCTTTGGCCAGACCAATACTAATAAACCTATAGTAAATTTATATAGTATGTGGCTAAAACACATCAAACGAATTGGCAATAAATTAACATTATCGGCAAAAAACACAGTATTTCGACAAAAAACACAGTACCCCTATAGTACCACCCCCTTAAAGAACAAATTACATCTCCATGAATACTTCATTAGTGCAAAATCTAATTTTTAAATATATTCCAGTAGTACTCTTCCTCTTTTTCTCATTTACAGCAAAGAACACTGTAAAAACAAAAAAAGCGCTACAACAAGTGTAACGCTTTTGAGATGTTTGATCTTTACAAAGAAAAGAAATTGACATTCATACCCCTAAGATGACAACTCTGTGTTTAGATTTCTTTGGCCAGACCAATACTAATAAACCTATAGTAAATTTATGTAGTATGTGACTAAAACACATCAAACGAATTCGTAATAAACTAACATTATCGACAAAAAACACAGTATTTCGATAAAAAACACAGTATCGCTATAGCTCCCCTTAAAAAACAAATTACATTTCCAGAAACACTTCATTAGTGCAAAATCTAATTTTTAAAATGTATTCCAGTAGTACTCTTCCCCTTTTTTCATTTACAGCAAAAGAACACTATAAAAACAAAAAAAGCGCTACAATAAGTGTAGCGCTTTTGATATATTTGATCTTTACAAAGAAAAGAAATTGACATTCATACCCCTAAGATGACAACTCTGTGTTTAGATTTCTTTGACCAGACCAATACTAATAAACCTATAGTAAAACTATGTATTATGTGACTAAAACACATAAAACGAATTGGTGATAAAACTAGTATTATCGATAAAAAACACAATATTTCGATAAAAAACACAGCATAGCTATAGTAACAACATTAAGAAACAAATTACATCTCCATGAACAACCCATTAGTACAAAAATTTGACAGTGCCCCCTTTTCTAAAATAACAACTGCCCATTTCTTGCCCGCAATACAACATGCAATTACTCTGGCTAAAGAAGAAGTTGCAGCTATCGTTTCAAACACAACAGCCCCTTCTTTTGAAAACACCATTGAAGCATTGGATTATAGTGGTGAATTATTGGACAGAGTAACCAGTATCTTTTTTAATCTAAATAGTGCAGAAACCAATGAAGAGATTCAAAAAATAGCACAAGAGGCTTCTCCGATACTTTCAGAGTTTTCTAATGATATAGTACTAAACCCTGAACTTTTTAAAAGAGTTAAACAAGTATATGAACAAAAACAAGAGCTTGACCTCTCTATAGAGCAACATACCTTACTTGACAAACGCTATAAATCCTTTTCTCGAAATGGAGCTAACCTTTCTGACACCGATAAAGGGACACTGCGAAAAATAGATAAAGAATTATCACAACTAGGATTACAGTTTGGAGAAAACATACTAGCCGAAACCAATGCTTTTGAACTTTTGCTTACTGATCCTGCAGATCTGGCTGGACTTCCTGAAGGCGCAAAAGAAGCCGCAAAAGCATTAGCACAATCCAAAGACAAAAAGGGCTGGTTGATCACCTTAGATTATCCTAGCTATATCCCATTTATGACGTATGCAGATAATAGATCCCTGAGAAAGCAGCTTGCTATAGCTTTTGGCGCCAAGGGATTTCAAAATAATGCTTTGGACAATCAAAAAATTGTCATAAAAATCACCACACTACGGTATCAAAGATCGAAATTGCTAGGCTATGCTTCTCATGCAGATTATGTATTAGAAGAACGCATGGCAGGTACTCCACAACAAGTGTTTTCTTTTTTAAATGAAATCTTAGAAAAGGCTAAGCCAGCAGCCACGGAAGAGTTTAAGCGCTTGAGTGCTTTTGCTAAAGAACTGGATGGCATTGACCAATTACAAAAATGGGATGGCACCTATTATTCTGAAAAATTAAAACAAAAACTTTTCCAACTAGATGACGAACAATTGAAACCCTATTTTCAATTAGAGAATGTTATCGATGGAGTATTTACCATTGCAACAAAATTATACGGCTTACACTTTACAGCAACGGACAAAGTAGACACTTATAATGAAGAAGTTAAAACCTACAATGTAACCGACAAAGACGGTAATTTTATTGCCTTATTTTATGCTGATTTTCATCCAAGACCCGGTAAACGAAATGGCGCATGGATGACCTCTTATAAATCTCAAATGATTAAGAATGGTAAAAACATAAGACCACATGTATCTATCGTTTGCAATTTCACCAAACCAACACCTAGCAAACCTTCGTTACTTACGTTTAATGAAGTCACTACGCTATTTCACGAATTTGGACATGCACTACACGGCATGCTAGCCAACACCACCTATTCTGGTTTATCCGGCACTAGTGTATATTGGGATTTTGTAGAACTTCCAAGTCAAATTCTAGAAAACTGGTGTTATGAAGAAGAAGCATTGCAACTGTTCGCAAAACATTATGAAACTGGTGCTACACTACCTATGGAGCTCATTCAAAAAATAAAAGACTCCGCTACATTTCAACAAGGTATGGCTACATTACGCCAATTAAGCTTTGGATTATTAGACATGTCTTGGCATGCCTCAGATCCTTCAAAAACTACAGATGTTAAAACTCATGAAAAAAATGCTTTTTCTGGAACTTCATTATATCCAGATGTAGCCGAAAATTGTATGAGCACTTCGTTCTCCCATATTTTCCAGGGCGGGTACTCTTCTGGATATTACTCTTATAAATGGGCAGAAGTATTGGATGCCGATGCTTTTGCATATTTTAAAGCACAAGGTATTTTTAATACCGAAGTTGCCACAAAGTTCAAGAAACATGTATTATCAAAAGGAGGCACAGAACACCCAATGGTACTCTACAAACGTTTTAGAGGTCAAGAGCCTAAACCAGACGCTTTATTAAAGAGAGCTGGACTGATTTAGTTGATGGTTGATGGTTGATGGTTGATAGAAATCAAAAAATATAAATTTATTTTCTATTTAAAAATTCTTAATTATATCATTAATTAGACTGATCTATTCTCTATACCCATAATAAAACACGAACTTAAATTGGTCGTATTCAAAACAAACCTCGTAAGCTTTAAAGCTTACGAGGTTTGTTTTTATTCTTATCTTTAAAAAAGAAATCCGCCACCTATTTAAGGATATACTATCAAAAACTATTTTATTCTTTTTGATTGTGCATATCGAATTGCTTCTTTCTTTACCGTATCCATCAATTTATCTTTAACCTGTGGATCATCTAAATAATTCAGTAATGCTTCTTTAAAAAAATCCGGCTTCCCATAATGTGCTCCTTCATCATTTACATAATCAACTATTTTTAGCATTTCTCCCCTACCAGAAACCAACCAAGCAGGATTTAATTGTGGGTATAATTCTATTATTTTTTCTATAAAATCTCCTCCTATATTGCTATTTTCTTTTTGTAATCGGCTTAAATACCCTTGACTTGCTCCTATGGACAAACTAAAACTCCTAGAACTCATTTTCAAATATTTTGCAAAAATCACTACTCTATCCAAAATTTTATCTACCCTGACCAAAATATTGTTTTTTTAATTGTTTTTAACTTCGTACCCATATAATATTGTATCATTATACTACATTTGCACTATACACAAATATAATTATACGCACTGCATTAGCCAACTATACTATGATCAATCCTGAAGAACACACCGCCATTTTAAAAAGCTTAGGCATAAAACCAATTCAAAAAATACAGAAATATCTAGTATTACATAATATAACATTTAAAAAAAAAGAACTCTATTCTGACGATATGATTACTGAAATTCTATCTGGAAAAACTGAAAATATCACTATTGAAAATGCCATTTTTACGGTATCATACCAACACTTAATGAAAAATGAAAAAAAACAAGGAGCACTAGGTATACTCGTTGATAATCAAAAAGAAGAATTTGAATAAGCAATTGCACCAAACAATACTGCTATACTAAAAACCAGTATTCCTCCTTAAGAAGTAAACTCCATCGGAGCAAACTCACGAGGCACCCAGCGGAAAAACAGTTTTCAGATGCGAGGCAAGCCGAAGAGAATTAAACTCCATAATGTGGATTAAAACATGCTATATCTATTATGAATGTAATGCAAACAAAATTACTACCAGACCTCACTACAACAGCGGATATTGAATTCTTAATGAAAGCATTTTACACAAAAGCACTAGTAGACCCTAATATTGGAGCGTTTTTTACTACTATTGCAAATATCGATCTAGAAACACATTTACCGCATATCGTTAGCTTTTGGGAACAGCAATTGTTTCGAACTGGAGGATATCAAAAAAACGTGTTGCAAATTCATCAAAACCTCCATTTACAAAAACAGCTAGAAAACATTCACTTTGATACTTGGCTGGCGTTATTTAGCACTACAGTAGACACTCATTTTGAAGGCATCAATGCTAATTTAATCAAAACACGAGCCCTATCCATTGCTACAGTCATGCAATTGAAAATGGAAAATTAATCTTATTAATATAGGTGTCAGGTTTCGGGTATTAGGTATCGGCTCTTTTTGTAATTGTAATATAACTTCTAATATTTCGGAATAGCGCTTAACTCCTGACTCCTAAAATCATACTTCGAATTTAAGCATCCACTTTTTTAAGCCATAATTTAAGATAACATCTAATACCATTTACACATAATTTTTTCGCATATCGAATAGGGCACGATTAAGATTTCAGATTTCAAAATACAAAATCGTAAATCGTAAATCGTAAATCGTAAATTGTAAATTGTATAATAGCACAAACGGTCTAGTATCTATTCTCCACAATTCGTACTACTATTCCAAAAACCTTAGACAATCCTTTAGTATAGACAGAAAAGTTACATCTTTTTACCTATTTTTGACTTTAATACCTAACACCCTATCATGTACGAAGGCACTTTTCCGCATAAGCGATATGAACACACATTAACATTCTTGAGACAGCATGTTTCAAATTCCGAATCTATTTTGGATTTAGGGGTTCGTAATCCATTTACAGAAATCATGGAAAAAGATGGGTATCAGGTCACCAATACTACTGGTGAAGATCTTGATCTTCATACTGAAGCTGTAAAAAGCACCAATGCCGAAGTACTCACAGCATTTGAGATTTTTGAACATCTTCTTGCGCCATTTAACGTATTACGAGAATGCAAAGCCAAAAAACTAGTAGCTTCTGTTCCTTTAAAACTATGGTTTGCACCTGCTTATCAAAGTAAAACTGACCCTTGGGATCGTCATTATCACGAGTTTGAAGATTGGCAGTTTGATTGGTTATTAGAAAAAGCAGGATGGAAAATAATGGCACGTAAACAATGGACGCACCCTGTAAACAAAATTGGGGTTCGCCCCTTATTAAGACGATTTACACCTAGATATTATATGGTGTATGCTGAACGAATTGTTGGCTAGTTGGTTGTTTTCACCTTCAGTCTAAAAATATAAAAACGCAACATATTGCGTCCAAAATGTAAAGACGCAACATATTGCGCCTCTAAATAATGAACATCTACATCGTCATACCAGCACATAATGAAGCCGCATTTATTGGCAAGACACTCGATTCTTTAGTGGCGCAAACGGTATTACCTACACGGCTAGTTGTGGTTAATGATCATTCTACAGATGATACTCCTCTAATTGTACAACAATATGCAGCAAAACATTCTTTTATTACATTGGTCAACACTAACTCTTCAGAAGATCATCTGCCGGGTAGTAAAGTAATTAATGCATTTCATCAAGGACTGGATAGCCTAGATGATGACTATGATATTATATGTAAATTTGATGCTGATTTAATTTTTCCGAATACGTATCTCGCCCAAATGATTGCTTATTTTAACACTGATCCCAAAATAGGCATGGTGGGTGGTGGTTGTGAAATCGAAAAAAATGGTCAATGGACCCTAGAAAACCTAACGAATAAAGATCATCTCCGAGGGGCACTAAAAGCATATCGAAAAAATTGTTTTAAAGCCATTGGAGGTCTAAAACCTGCTATGGGATGGGATACCATCGATGAACTCTTAGCACAATACCATCAATGGCAAATCAAAGTAGACACTTCACTTCGAGTACAACATTTAAAACCTACCGGAAATACCTACGCCAAAAAAGCAAAATACAAACAAGGAGAAGCGTTTTATCGCATGCGATATGGCAGCGTTATCACAACAATTGCTGCTATAAAACTGGCACTTTTAAAACGCAAACCTTTGTTTATTATCGATTATCTTGTAGGATTCTTTAAGGCTAAAAAAGCAAAGCTTCCATACCTAGTCACCAAAGATGAAGGTGTTTTTATTAGAGCATTGAGATGGCGAAAGATGAGAGAGAAGATTAAGTGGTAACTAAAATGATATGTTTATATTTAACATTGATGATTCCCTAGTCAACGAACTCGGAGCAAGTTCACGAAGCATCCAGCGGATAACTATTTTTAACATTTTGAGGCAAGCCTCGGAGAAGTAAATTCCACAATATGGATTAAAAACGATTACATAAACGCTTAGACTATTGAAAAAAGATATTCTCATTATTGGTGCTGGATTAACTGGACTAACGCTGGCGCATCTCTTAAAAAACGAAGGATACACCGTTCGAATTTTAGAAGCTCGGAATCGCATTGGAGGTCGAATACATACCTTGTACTCTGAACAAGATACTCCTATTGAAATGGGAGCTACATGGCTGAGTCATCAACATTCAGAACTGCTTCATCTATTAGAGACATTACACCTTCCGATTTTTGAACAATTTATGGAAGGCAGTACGTTCTTTCAACCGCTATCTACTGCACCACCTCAACAAATTCACGTCCCTGTTCAAGAACAACCTAGTTATAGAATACAAGGGGGCACTCAATCCCTTATTGATGCACTAGTTACAGAACTACCCACCGATACTCTTATCCTTAACGAGGCTGTGCATACCATACAACATGATAAGGATCGCTATACTGTAAATACTACCCACAATCAATACCATACGGATTATATCATTACAACCTTACCTCCTGCACTGCTATTAAACAGCATTCAATTCACTCCCAATCTTCCTGAAGAGGTATACACCATTGCTGCAAAAACACATACTTGGATGGGACAATCCATAAAGTTTGGTGTCGGTTATGATCGCCCTTTTTGGAAAGAAAAGAAATATTCTGGAGCTGCATTTAGCAATTCGGGACCTATAACAGAAGTTTATGACCATACCAATCATAAACATACCAAATTTGCACTCAAAGGCTTTTTAACAGGCATGATGGCTACCGATACTAAAAGCAGTAGAGAAGCCAAAGTTATTGCTCAATTAGAACAATTCTTTGGCACAGAAGCAAAAACTTATCTCACTTACGAAGAAACCATTTGGAACACCGAACGTTATACCATTGATGCTGTACAACAATTAGTGCCACATCAAAACAATGGCCATCCAGTGTATCAAAATCTTTATTTTAACAACACTTTATATATTGCAGGAAGTGAAACCTCTCCCCAATTTAGCGGGTATATGGAAGGAGCAATACGGAGTGCTTTAGCTGTATATCAAAAAATTAAATACCCGCATACTCCATAATTATTAATCAATAGTTACTCCAACACAAAGGGCAATATAGTACCTGCTGTACCATTTGGAGCTACTATTCCTAATAGTGCAGCTATAGTAGGAGCAATATCCGTAATGGCTGTTTTTTGTAGCGTACTCCCTTTTTGAATCCCTTTCCCCATAAATAATAAGGGCACATGCGTATCATAACTTAATCCACTACCATGGGTAGATCCTTTTGAAGCAGCTGTAATGGTCGATATTTCTGAATTGTATACAATATGTGCTGGATCTAATGCAAAAATAACATCTCCACTCCTTTTTTGATGATACCCACGTTGTAATAATGCGGCAAGTCCTTCGGTATAGGTTCCTGAAGTAAACGCACTTCGAGTATATACTTGAGCTACTTTCTTCTGTGTTAAGATAAAGCGTGCTATTATTTTTTCAACTTGTGTTGGGTCTAATTTTGCTTTCGTTAGGACTTGATCATCAAAAAACACCTGAGTATTGGAAACATTTGCAATAATCCCATCTACTTTAAACTGTTGTTTTGCATAAGCTTTTAATCGAGTTTCAAAATCCTCTATATCAAAATATCCAGCTGGAATTTTCAATGATTTCAAATAGCTTGGCACCTGTACTGCTCCATGATCCGCAGTTAAAAATACGGTATACTCCTCTTTTCCTACTTTGGCATCTAAAACGGTAAATAATCGCGTTAAATCTGCATCTAGACGTAAATAGGTGTCCTGTATTTCTTTAGAATTCACTCCAAAAATATGTCCTACATAATCAGTACTCGAAAAACTAAGAGTTAATACATCTGTAATTGCATCTTTTCCTAACTGCTCTCCTTCGATAGCTGCAATAGCAAAATCAGTGGTTAAACTATTTCCAAAAGCACTATGCTTAATAATATCGTAACCTTCATTTCTATTTTTTAACACTTTCAAGTCATACGGAAACATCGCGTCTTCTTTACCAACATAGCCTTCTTCAAAATTATTTTGATCTGCTCCACTTGCTGTATAGCTAGCCATTGGATGTAAAGTATTCCACACTTTAAAATAGGATTCGGCAATGGTATCTGCATTAAATTGTTGTACCCAATCCGGCAATGTTTCTTGATAAAACGTACTTGAAATCCACTTTCCCTCTTCTTTTCCTCTAAACCAATAGGCTGCGTTTGCAGTATGCCCTACAGGCAATATAGCTCCTCTATCTTTTAACGCAATACCTATACTTTTCCCTTGCATTTGTGTATGCAGCCTATTTTGATCTGCTATGGTTGTGGTTTGCAATCGGTGTGGTGACATCCGCTCTAAAACACTCGTAGTCCCGATCGCCTGTACTGTAGTATCACTGGCACAATACACCTTTTTTTGCACTTCCTTATCATACCAATAATTTGCAATAATACCATGAGATTGTGGGGTAGTTCCTGTAAATATAGAGGCATGACCCGGCCCAGTATAGGTAGGTACATAATTAAAATGAGTATTCTTACAATTATATCCGGCTCTAATCATGCGCTTAAAACCACCTTCACCATATTGATCATAAAAACGAGTGAGGTAATCATATCGCATTTGATCAACTACAATACCTACAACTAATTTTGGAGATTGGTGTATGATAGTAGCTTCCTTATTGGAGGTATCCAGATGTGTTGTGCATGAACTCAGTACACTTATTAAAAATATAAACAGTGCTATATATTTCATAATCTATTTTTAAAAAAAACTAAAATACTACATCCATTGCACCAAAGCTTTATCTAAAGGTTAAATAACAGCGCTTTCTCAAAACACAAGGTTTCCCTATGATCTTTATACACTCAAGTATAGCCACAAAATATTGCGGCTCTTCGATGTATTTTTTCTATTTTAGCATACTCTAATATAGCGCTATGTTTTATCTAGACGATATCGGTCGGTATTGCTTAATGTTGAAAGGAATTTTTAGTAAAATGACTAAAGGTTCTGTACTACGTACACTTATTTTCAAGGAGATTGATGATTTGATCATTGGTTCTCTAGGTATTACTATGTTTCTTGCATTCTTTATTGGGGCAGTAGTTGCCATACAAACAGCATTGAACCTCACCAATCCTTTAATCCCAAAAGAATTGATAGGATTTGCTTCTCGACAATCTATAATTCTTGAGTTCGCTCCTACTTTTATCTCTGTAATTATGGCAGGCAAAGTAGGCTCTTTTATTACCTCTAGTATAGGAACCATGCGAGTAACCGAGCAAATAGACGCATTAGAAGTCATGGGAATCAACTCTATCAATTACTTAGTGTTTCCTAAAATTATTGCGATGCTTATGTATCCTTTTGTAATTGCTATTGCTATGTTTACAGGTATCTTTGGGGGTTATATCGCTGGAGTTTATGGAGGGTTTGTAAGTAGTAGTGAATTTATTACAGGCTTGCAAGAAGACTTTATTCCATTTCATTTGGTTTATGCCTTTATGAAAACCTTTTTGTTTGCATTCTTCTTAGCTACAATACCTTCTTTTCATGGGTATTATATGCGAGGTGGGGCTTTAGAGGTTGGAAAAGCAAGTACCTCTGCCTTTGTATGGACTACTGTGGTCATTGTGATTTCTAATTATGTACTCACCCAATTATTATTAAGCTCATGATAGCAGTTACTGATTTACATAAAGGATTTAATGGTGAAGAAATTCTAAAAGGAATCACCGCTACTTTTGAACGTGGTAAAACCAACCTTATTATTGGTACTAGTGGTAGTGGAAAAACAGTATTCTTAAAATGTTTACTCGGTCTTTTCACCCCTGAACAAGGTACCATCGCTTATGATGGCACATTTGCTTCAGATATGAATAAAGAACAACAACGAGCATTACGAGAGCAAATGGGTATGGTTTTTCAAGGCAGTGCATTATTTGATTCTATGACTGTAGCCGAGAATGTAATGTTCCCACTACAGATGTTCACCAAACAGAAAAAAAGCGAAATGTTAGATCGGGTACATGCAGTATTGGATCGCGTACATTTAGAAAACGCCGACAAAAAATTACCTTCAGAGATTAGTGGTGGAATGCAAAAACGTGTTGCCATTGCTAGAGCAGTCGTAACTAGACCAAAATACTTATTTTGTGATGAACCCAACTCTGGTCTTGATCCTAGAACCGCGATTGTAATTGATAATTTGATTAAAGAAATTACGGAAGAGAATGATATTACCACAGTGATCAATACTCATGATATGAACTCTGTAATGGAGATTGGTGAGAAGATTATTTTTATGCAAAAAGGACACTTAGCCTGGGAAGGTGATAAATCTCAAATCTTTAAAACCGATAATAAAGCCGTTACTGATTTTGTGTATTCTTCTAACTTATTTAAAAAAGTAAGAGAAGCACAATTGCAAGGACTTTAGATTTTAGTAAAAAATGTTATTTCTATTTTTTAATCTTCTGTATTGCAAAAAGTTATACCGTACTGACAACAAACACCCCTCCTTCTTAATTGTTTTTTTCATCAAAGGTCTTTTGTAATTATGCACAATTGCAGGATTTATAAAGGCTCAAAATATTGCGTATCATAGGGTATACAAAACAGTATTGTCTGTTCAGGATGGAGACGCAAAATATTGCGTCTCTAATTACCTCACCAACAACGTATCCACCTTCAGCTCTTTGGTAATCCATACGCGTAAAGCATCTTTTCGTTGTGTATCCAAACTATCTGCTATTTTAAATTTCCATGTTGGAAAAATCACTTGTAACGTATCTAACTTTAAGAAATTAGACTGTAATACCGATCCATACCCTAACTCTTGTAAATCAGGAAATCTAATTTTAGCATCTTTGGCAATAGTCATATAAGGTAAAACAGGTACTGTATTGGCTGCTGTAACTTGTGTTTCTAAACTTATAACCTGTGTTTTGAGTTCATCGATTTCTCGATGCAAGCCTGCTACTGTATTTTTACTTTCTTTAAGCTCATCTCTAGTATCTTGA
Organism: uncultured Aquimarina sp.; assembly: GCA_937951135.1. Taxonomy (GTDB): domain Bacteria; phylum Bacteroidota; class Bacteroidia; order Flavobacteriales; family Flavobacteriaceae; genus Aquimarina. Next base: position 73,694 of record CALFCI010000017.1, read on the forward strand.
TACGCATTTGATAATAACTCGTAACTTTTTGTATCGCTACCTTTTATACGTAATATCGCATCATTCAGGCTTGGATATAATTCATTGCTTGATAATTCATTTAACAAATCACTTTTGGTAGCCTCTGTAACTTGGTTGAAAAAATTCAAGGATAAACTTCGCGCTTCAAAATTAGAATCCCATCCTATCAATTGAAGTGCATCATTGGATTTTACTTCATTTTCAATATAATTTTTAATCTGACTATCCCATCGGCTTTCTTTATACACTTCTATAAAAGTAAGTATTGCAGGAATCATCACTAATACGGCTACAAAAGAAGCCAATTGTGCAATCCGTTTTCGCTTGGCCGAATTGGCATATCTAAGCATTGGAAACTTCAACACTTTCAAAACTAAAAAAGTAGCTAATCCTATAAATATCGTGTTGATCACAAATAAATACATCGCTCCAATAGCATACTCATAATTCCCAATCGCCAATCCAAATCCTACGGTACATAATGGCGGCATTAAAGCAGTAGCAATTGCTACTCCAAAAATCACACTCGCAATTGTTCCTTTTTTAGTACGCGCAATAATCAACGCTAATCCCCCAAAAAAAGCAATCAAAACATCTCTAATATCGGGCTTAGTTCGCGCTAATAATTCCGAAGATTCTTCTCGAAGTGGAAAAAAAGCAAAGAATAACCATGCTGTAAACACACTCAGCACCACCATGACTCCAAAATTGATCAAGGATTTACGCAAGGTATCTATATCATTCACTGCAATAGAAAGTCCCATCCCTAATATTGGCCCCATTAATGGAGAAATTAACATGGCACCAATCACTACTGGAATCGAATTGGCATTCAGACCTATGGATGCTATAAATATGGAACAAATTAAAATCCAAGCAGTAGCTCCTTTTAAAGGAATATCTGCTTTTATTAACTCTACTGTGCCTTCTCTATCAGTATCTTCTCTAAAATCAAGTAATTCTTTTAAGAATGTAGTCACACTTAAAAATAAGCCTTTAGCATCCTGTTTTACGGCTTCTTTTTGCTGTTCTGCTCTTACTTCTTGATCTTCAGTACCTTGTGTGTTCTCTGCCATAATTACCCGTATTGCTCTCCGTAAGTTGATTTTACTTTTTTCAGTACTTCTTTAATTTTTTGTTCCTTATTCTTAGGGTAGATCAATAATACATCTGCCTTATCTACGATGATATAATCTTGTAAGCCATCAATAACAACTACTTTATCTGTACTGGTATGGATAATATTACCTTTAGCAGACTTTGCTAATACCTTAGCATTTATGGTCACATTCTCTCTTTCTTCTTTCTCTAACTTATCATATAATGATCCCCAAGTCCCTAAATCATTCCAATCAAACTCGGCAGGTAATACATATACGTTTTGAGCCTGTTCCAAAATGGCATAGTCAATAGATATATTCTCTGCCAAGGGATAATTATCGATAATAAACTGTTTTTCTTCTGGAGTATTATATAACGATTCTCCTTTTTTAAACAGTGTTGTTAGTTCGGGTTTATATTTTTCAAAAGCTTGAACAATACTCTGTACACTCCAAATAAAAATACCTGCATTCCAAAGATAATTGCCTTGTTTTAAAAAACTTTTTGCAGTTTCATAATTTGGCTTTTCTGTAAAACTATCTACTTTTTTAACTAAGGACAGTGCTTTTTCATATTTAATGTATCCATATCCGGTATTCGGAAATGCTGGCTGAATTCCTAATGTCATGAGCACATCATTCTCTGCACAGGTTTTAAGGCTTTGTTTCAGGTTAACAATAAAAGCACTCTCATTTTCAATCCAATGATCACTAGGCGCAACCACCATACAAGCATTTGGATTAATTTTTTTGATTTTTAATGCTGCATATAATATACAAGGAGCTGTATTACGCATCGCAGGTTCTGCAACGATCTGATCGGATTGCACTTCGGGCAATTGCTCTAGGACTAAATCCGTATAGCGTTCATTGGTAAGAATGAAAATGTTTTCTTTTGGAATCAGTTTATTCAATCTGGAGAATGTACGCTGAATTAACGTTTCTCCTGTACCCAACATGTCATGAAACTGTTTCGGGTTATCTGTTGTGCTCACAGGCCAAAACCGAGATCCTACCCCTCCTGCCATTAAGACAGCGTAATAATTTTCAGTCATTTATTTTATTTTTTAACGCAATATTTTGCGTTTCTACCTTGTTAAATTTACAATTAATTCAGCAATTCTACCTCTGCATTAGGATTAAATAAATAAATCCTCCCCGTATTTACCTCAACACACTCATATCGCTTAACCCGTTTATCTCCACGTCTAAATATTTTCCCGTTATACAATCTAAATTGCGCTCCTAGTGGAATCTCAAACACATAATTCTTATCATTATCAGGATCATACTGTTTTAAAGCTAAAGACAGTTTTTCATCGGTATCGCTGCTGGCTCTAGGGTTCTTAAAATGATTCGCAAGAATAGGTAATATTTTTGTTGGAAAAATATCGGGATGAATATACGGCAACATTAAATGCTGAAAAGTTTGTTTCCACTCTATTCCATGAGGTTTGATCATTCGCCCATATTTTTCAAAAGCAACCAGATGTGCAATCTCATGAATAAGCGTAATTAAAAAGCGATATTTATTTAAAGAAGCATTAACGGTAATCTGATGTTGTCCATTAGACTTCTTTCTATAATCACCATGTCGTGTAACCCGTTCATTTACAATTTTGAGATGTACATTACAGCCTACAACCAAATCAAACGCTGGTGTAATTGCACGCTCAGGAATATATTTAGCTAATATTGATTTCACGTCCGCAAAATACAAAAAAATGATAGTTTTGTATCGTATATTCAACCATAAAGGACTCATAACTATACCACTATTGTATTGCTATGAGTCCTATGTACTATTTGTATACTTTTTCTCAGCACATGACAAAAAAATTATAACTTTCTATTTTTTCAATCTTGTCTCTTGATTCTTAAAGCTTACATATAGATTATATATTCTAAAAAAGTTACTTGGGCATTTATTTTCAGATGTTTCCTGATTTTTGCCATGTACTAAACAAAATTACCTAAAAATTAGTTCTTAGACGATCTCTTTATTTTTTTTAAATTTGTTTCTTCATTAATCATTGTGCGTTAATTGCAGCACAAGAAGCAGTAACTATTTCATCAAAAGTAGTACCTTCTGGAATATCGACATTGCCTTCTCCATTTACACTATAAGTACCATCACCATTATCACATAGCTCTATACTTACTATTCCGGTTCCACAAGATCTACAGTTTGAATTACCACCATCATCATCGCTTCCACAAGAAGTTAGAATCAATACAAATGCACATACCGTGCTTAACATAAATTGTTTCATAATTATAGGGATTAAATTTTAAATAATATTAAAATCAAACTTAACAATTATTTATGTTAAAACGCTACATTCATTTAATCAATTTAAAATTTCAACCCAGATTATGCAGCAGAAAATCTATTACGGCTTGAAACTACTTCAAAATATACCCCTATGTTTTTAAACTTAACCGTAGCGATGCTCTTCTAAGTTTTAGAAAACACCATATTGTATCGCAATTTCAAACCTCATAACGAAGTGCTATTGCATAATCCGGATTGAACTTGATCATCTCAATATTTTGACTACATACGTTGTAATAATTTTTAGAAAGGTTTTTCCTCTATTTTTGTCGTGTACACAGAGGTTTCATAAAACAACACTTCAATATTCCCATGAGTATACTCGATAAGCACTTTTTTTCCTTCTGTATTTTCTAATACATATCGACCTTCTGCTAATTGAAAAAAATCAATCTCTCCATACGTTTTCTTTAATACAATATCAGCAGTAGTAAATTCAAAAAGACGTAATGTATCTCCCTCTTGAAAATCAACAATATTCACAATACTTCCAGTATGTGAAATTTCTAACTTTTCACTTAGATTATCATTTGCATATCCTTGAATCGCTACACATATAAAACAGATCACTATAATTACTTTTTTCATCATTTCTTATTTTGGGTTATCTAGTTGCTTTGTTTACACTGCAAAGATCTACAGATTACCCTATAAGAAACATACCCCATCCCGTGAAAACAGTATCCCTTTTTTCAGGGGGTACTACTGGATACTTCTAAAACTTTACCATTATAAAAACGATTTCCTGTTAATGAAAACTCTTGTATATAGGTTGCCATCTCGATAGCGCTTAATGGTGCTTGATATCCAGGAAAGGCTTCTTCTAGCATTTCTGTTTGCACTGCACCTAGTGCTAATACATTAAAAGCAATCCCACTTTCTTTATATTCTTCTGCTAATAATTCACTTAACGTAATCACGGCGCCTTTACTAGAACTATAGGCTGCAAGGCCTGGAAACTTCATACTGCCTTGTATCCCCCCCATACTACTAATGGTTACCACATGACTACCAGATTGCATATAAGGAAGTACACGCCTTGTGATTTCGGCTACACCAAAAACATTCACTTGATATACCGCTTCAAAATCTGCTGTGGTCAATTCATTAAAAGGTTTATTCAATAATTTTCCTGCATTATTGATTAAAATATCAACATGCCCCCATGTTGTCTTTATATAATCTTCCATAGCTTGTAAATCTTGTGGATTACTAATATCAAATGGAAATGCAACTATGTGTTGGTCTTCTAATGCTACAATGGGTTGCTCATTACGAGAAAGTGCCAGTACATTATGTCCTTGCTTAGCAAATAGTTGTGCCATTTCGTAACCTATACCTCGGCTTGCACCTGTGATGATAATATTTTTCATATAAAACTATAATGTTTTTTTTGGTTTCAGGTTTCAGGTTTCAGGTTTCAGTCCTATACAACTGGCTTTAGTACTTTATATTGACTACTGCCATGCCTTTTTCTCAAAACTTGTTAACTTCTAAAACGCACTTCTAACCTGAGTTCGACCTAAGAAAATTACGTCAATTCGAGTGATTCGAGTGATTCGACGAAGGAGAATTGTATCGAGAATAATGATTTTTAATACAAAAAAGCTAATCTCGATACATTTTTTCTTCATTACATTACGAAAAAACACTCGATTTGACGACTTTTTAACTATTTGAGCTTATGTCGAACTCAGGTTTCTAATTATGGGCATACAGCCTATTGGAGCGCTATTACTTTAGGGAGCTGATATTGAAGGTTTTAACGCCAATTATCTGCATAATATCACATCCCGTAAATCTAAAGCTTCATTTTAATCTCTTGGGTCCCTGCGTTTACTGCTTTAGTCAATATCGGCACTATATCATTAATAAACGATGTCATAAATTCAAAATCTAATGCTGATATCTCATCATCTACATGATGATAATAGTCATAATTAGTAAAATCAAAGGTAGAAATGGTTTGACAGGGCACTTGAAACGCCTGATATAAAGGATAGTTATCACTTCGCTGAAATAAGTTATACTCTTTCGCTTTTGGCAAAAAGCCAATAAACTCATCTTGGGCATGTGCATTTAAAACACTCGCCATAGTACTATATTCATATCCTGTTAAATATGCAGTATACGGCTTATCTTTTAAGGGTACACCGATCATTTCAAAATTGATCATTGTATATAAGTTCAATGACTTGGCTTGTAATCCTGATGCCAAATGTGTTGATCCTAGCAAGCCCTTTTCTTCTGCACTAAACCATGTAAAAAGCACACTTCTTTTTGGCGGATGCGCCGCAAAATGCTTCGCTAACAATAGTACAACTGTGCTTCCTGATGCATTATCATTGGCACCATTAGCAATCTGATCTCCGTTTACAGGACTTGCCGTACCAATATGATCGAGATGTGCTCCAATAATCACAGTTTCTTTAGCCAATATGGAATCTGTGCCCTTAATATACCCTACTACATTAGCTGTCTGTACACCGTTGACGTTAAATGT
>CALFCI010000018.1 GCA_937951135.1 uncultured Aquimarina sp.
CTGCATACTAAGGTAAGGTAATGATGGTCGCTAATCTCTTGTTTTAATTCTAGGTGTTCGTAATACGGAAGCTCTGTTCCATTAATCCAAACTTTGGTGGTGGTCATTAATGCCATATACTATGCTAGTTTAGGGTGTAAAAAAAGAAGCGTTATAGCTTCTTTATTATGTTTCTAGCAGCGTACTGCTGTTAAGTGCTATCCATGAAAAAGCTTCATCACTTTTAGCTTTTATATCTTTAGTATTTCTTATCGTATCGCTGTGCTTCGCCTATACCTGATTTTTTATCTATTCCGCACTTATTTTGGGGCAATATACGTATACTATTTTAATTTACAAACACGTAATTTTCTCTATTTTAGAATTAAAAAAAGAAGCGTATAAAAAACCTTTATAGGGCTTAAAAACAGATCATTAGCAGATTCAAGCTTTGTATTTTTCGATATCCTAAAAACATAAAAATCAACTTTATTGCCAAAAAATAGAGACAAAAAATTTGATTTTATATGATAAAAAAGACTACAAAAAAATGCTACGAAGCAGAAGTGTAACTATACTCTTCTTGAAGCGTTAAGGGGCTATTTCTATAACATTTATAGAGACGCTCTGCGCGCTCTATACGCTTTTGTGCTTGTGATACCGAAATTCTTTTGGCATATAAGGTATTAATCCATGCATAGACTGTAGTTTCTGAAGGCGCATTGTAGGTAACCGCCAACATGAATTTTTTAGGATCTAAACCTAAACCTATAATCAATGTTCTTAAATAAGATATTCTAGAGATTAGTTTTAAATGTCGTGCCATACTGTTGTCTTGTTTTTTTGTGATAATAAATGTTTCTAGCCTTAAATAATAAACACTTGGCTTCTCTCATAGAACTCCCTTTGGCATATAATTTATCAATCCACAGGTATACGACTATAGCGTACTGTTCTTTTCGTAATAAAGCCTCCCAAAAGGTGTCTACTTCTAGACCTAATGCAATAATAATATCGGTTAGGTATTGGTTTCGAGTACTTGATTGATCTTTCATACTATTTCTGTACCGGTTAACGTATCCAAGAAACGATATTGAATAAACCTATCTAATACCGTAATAGTATCACGCGATAGCTCCTCTTTTTTGTGTATAAATTGCTCTAAAATTCCTAGAGGAAGTTGGGCATCGGTTTCGATAGCTTGATAATTTAAAAAAAGACTATTTCTCGTTAACCATTCTTCTACATAAATTCTTTTCATGATACTATATTTTTAAAGGATTTAATCTGTATTACATATTATAAAATCCCCGCCAACATATTAGGCAGGCAGGCAGTACAACTTCAAAGTGCTTTACAATAGCCCACTTTGCTAATTTTTTTACTCTTTATCGCTTCAAATGGACAACTTGCGTTTAACTATTGTTTATTATTTTATATCTATTTAATCCCCTAAAAAAATGTCTCTTTATAGGGTAGTGATACCTATTTTATCTATGGGTCAAAGATACAAGAGCTCCCTTGTATTTTACAAATGTTAGTAGTCTGATAGTCAGGAAAAAAATAAAATTTTCCTTGTTTTCCGAGTTATAAAATAAAAACACAATACACTGATAAACAAAAGTTTAAAAACAAATTTTCCTTGTTTTCCGAGTTATGTAGGTAGAGAAAAAAGCACCCTTTATATGCGTGCACTATATTTGATAATTTAATGCTTAAAAATTTTAAAATTTCTAATAAAACAATTACTTTCGAAGTCCCGTGTATTGTGATAAAATTTACTTTAGATATTTAAACAATGATTATTGCTACTCAGCAAGATAAAAATTTGATTATAGAGCTGTTATATAACTGCTTTGTGTCTATCCATTTTCCTAATTCTATGAATTATGTAGTGCACCAAGATCACAAGCGTAAGCAGCGGTTTCGATACTTAATGGAGTATCAGGTAAATATGGCGTTAAAGTTTGGAACTATTTTTTTAAGCGATCATAAGGACGGCTGTATATTATTGGTATACCCTGAACAAAAAAAGACAACAATACTCACGCTATTTTGGAACTTAAAATTAATATCCAAATGTATTGGGTATCAAAATGTATTTAAAGTTTTAAAACGTGAAGCTATTTTAAAAAAAATGCACCCCAAAACTCCTTTTATTCATTTTTGGTTAATGGGGGTCGCTCCAGAATCTCAAAACAAAGGAATTGGCAGTAGTTTATTGTCTGAAACTATCGATTATTATAAAAATAATTGTAAACCTTTGTATCTTGAAACGACAACCCAAGAAAACTTGAAGTTCTATACTCGACATGGGTTTACTGTATTTAACGAAGTTTCTGCTTTGGATTATCCTTTATACGCGCTAAAACTATACTAATGTTTGGAACAGAAATACATCTTATTACTTTAGTATATGCCAGTGTACAATTGGTTATTTTGGTATTTCAAACGATCAATTATATGGTAAGGCCCAATGATAAATCACGTGCTCGTTTTTTACTACTTACGCTAGCATTTATTGGGTATAATATCATTTCGGGTTTTGTTCCCGATCCACAAATTGCTGCGCCTATCATTGTTCAAAATATTATCGCTTGGATTATGGGAATTACCACTGCGTCTTATTTACTATATTATATCTATATAGAACATAGTATTGCTCCTTTGCATTTTTTAAATATAAAATCAATAGGCTATGCTTTGCTAGTTTCTTTTGTTATTCTATTTCTTATTCCTTATATCCTTACACAAGACCTAAACTTTGCTCGCCATTTGTTCCTTGGCTTACCTTTGTTACTTTCTTTAGCTTGTTTAATTCATATTACATACACCTTATCTAAAGATTTTATCGCTTCCGAAAACATCCATTATCGTTTTAGAATTTTTTCTGGAGGTCTTGGTATTATTAGTATTTTCTCGTTGCCCGCCATTATCTTACTATTAGGCGATCATCAAGTTATAGAACATAGTGCTTTTAGTTTTGGGTATTTTATGATTGCTATCGCATATATTAAACATCATGTGTATAATTCTAGAATCGAATATGAATTTTTTACACAACATCAACCCGATACACTAGCAAACATAACCACCACTGAAAGTCCTGCGATTATAGCACCTAGTGCACTATCCATGCGAGAAAAAGAAATTGTTTTATTTCTAATTGCAGGCTATTCTAATGATCGCATAAGTGAAGAGATTTATATTTCTGAACAAGAAGTATCCCAACACATTGATGCCATTTTTAAATCCACTGGAGTAGATAATGCTGACGACTTGTTAGAGTTACTCCCTAATAGTTTAAAAGAGAATCCTGTACCGCTTGTGGTGCAACAAAAAACAAAAATTCCTTTTAAGACTACAGAAGAAATTTTAAACAAATTATTGCTTTTTGAAAATCTCGAACAATTTCTGAACCCCAATCTTTCGATACAAAGTCTGGCTAAAAAGATTAACACAAACTCTAAGTACTTATCCATCACGATTAATACGCACAAACAACAAAATTTTGCAAATTATATTAATTCTTTACGTATCGGGTATGCTAAGCAACGCATAGTTGAAGATCATAAATTTAGACAATACACCATACAGTCTATTGCTAAAGAAGTAGGCTTTAACACCGCAGAGGCGTTCTCTAAAGCTTTTCATAAAAATAGTGGTCAATACCCTTCTCAGTTCATTAAAGCAATAGATGCTTCTCACACTACCTAAGGCACTAGTAATATGCCTACTGTGTATAAATAATAGGTATCCAGCGAATACCTATTCTTTTACATTTCGAGACAAGCGTGTTCAGAAAATAGAAGCATTTGAGTATTTCAAGAGACATGGTGACAATGAAATAGTTGCTGAGCATCTCATACAATTTACGATTTTAGATTTTGAAATCGCATATTGTAATTCTTAATAGTACCCTATTCAATATCCGAAAAAGTTATATTCAAATGGTATAATACCAATTATAAGTTTCTGATTTTTAGGTGCTTTCTTGAATACTTCTAAACAACCACGAATAGGATCCATTGTATCCTAAAGTGAGCTCACTTTTAGCTATTTGTGTATTAAAACAGGACTTTACCCCCGTCTCTATTACAGATTGAAATCACATTTTAATGCTATACACAAATAGAATCGCCCTATTTCTGAAATGACCTTAGCTCTTTTAAAAAATCATGTACACTATTAATCCACTTATCATGAATCTTAGTATCATACTTTAAAAATTTCTGAATCAACCCTTTAGGCAACCCTAATTTTCTTTCGATAGCATTCACATTTAACATATCTTGATTGGCAATCAACCATTTCTCTACACGCTTTCTATTATTCTTAATCCGTTTTAATTCGGCTATTTCTTCTTTATTTAACATAAGTACACTATAAAATATTATCACAAATATATTAAATTTGTGGATAATTCCCCCTATATTTTTATTGGTATATTTTCATAGTCTCGCGAATCGCTTCTGGGATGGAAAAAGTACACTGTGTATTAAAATCATAACACACTGCTACATCAAGACCTGTCGCGCATAAAACACCTTGATCATTATACAATTGATGTGCTAAACTAAAGCTTGATTTCTTTTGGTACCCTATCATTGTTTCTATAGTTACGTTTCCTGGAAAAAAGAGCGGGTGTTTAAAATCACAATGTGTAGAGACTAACATGGCGCCTTTTTTGGTATCCGCATATAACTTTGCCAATCCAGAGATTTCCCAAAACTGAACTCGTGCACTTTGCATATACTTCATGAAATTGACATTATTAACATGTTGATAGGTGTCCATCTCACTCCAGTCAATACGCAAGGTTAAAGACAATTTGCACTTGGTGTCTTTTGCCATTTTACAACTTACTTTGAATTTGAGCGAGTACGCCTTCAAACTCCTTATCAGAAAGTTTTACTTTATGTTGGAATGTCATTTCCTTCATCTCATTTAAAGGAATGAGGTGTACATGTACATGAGGTACTTCTAATCCTATTACAGCAATACCGACACGTTTACAAGGCACTGCTTTTTCTAAGGCTTTAGCCACTTTTCTAGAAAAACGCATTAAATCTATATAGGCATCTTCATTAAGATCAAAAATTCGATTCTCCTCTTGCTTAGGGATACACAAGGTATGCCCTACCGCATTAGGGTCGATATCTAAAAAAGCCATAAAATTATCGTCTTCGACTATGGTATACGAAGGAATCTCTTTAGTAATTATTTTGGTAAATAGGGTAGCCATTCTTAATTTTTGTTTGTAATACATTAATCGCAATGGAAATATAGTTCTTTTATCGGTATCTATATCGATATAGCCTTTAAAAAAATCTTGCTTTTTTGGTTCTTCTAATTTGGTTGTCAGTTAGGATGTTCATTTTTCATTGTGGGGTGTCGGTTATGAGGTATCGGGTATCTGTATATTTCGATATTTCGGGATGACTCTCGTGTCTACCATCTAGACACTATTACATATATCCCTTTTCTCAAAAAGTTACCCCCGTACTCCATCTGGATTGTACCCTTTGTATTCGCAAGTGGTTTCTTTAAATTGAATACCGTACCCCTCGAGCTCTTTTAAAATCGGCTCATAAACCTCTTTTTGTGTCGGAATAAGTACCCCTGTAGTCGTGATCTGCTGATTCAAAATTTTTAAGGTTGCAATAGCTACAGGCAAGCCCACTGTTTTTGCCATAGCCGTATACATTTGATTTTCTCCTACACTTACCATAGTCGAATCAATCTGCTTTCGCTTTCCATTGCTATCTTCATACCCAAATTTGTGATACATCACTAGCATATCTTTATCCTGTGACTCTAATGACCAGGTATCCATTAGTATTTTTTGAAGTGCTTGTGCTGGAGTGGCCTTAGGAATTCCGATCATTTTTTCGGCATTAAAAATATCAATCTCTAGTAATTTATCCCAGATGATATCATCTTGATCTATTTTGAGGTAATGTCTCAATTTTAATTCTACACTATCCGTTGGAGAATACGGCAAGAAAGAATTGGTAAATGCGCGATAACTCATGGTTTCTGAATCTTGCAGTATATAATCATCGGCAGTCATCCCTAATTGTACAAACATATTCCATGCTCTAGAAAATCCTACTCTCCTAATGGTACCTCTAAATAACGTTTGTACATGATCCAATCCATAGATACTTTGATACTGTAATGAGTTTCGATTGGCATACGCTTCAAAACGTCCATAGCCAGATACTTCTAAAAACTCGGTTCTACGAAACAATTTATGATATGGAATATACTTATATGTTCCTTCTTGCAAAAACTCTGCAGCACTCCCTTGCCCTGCAACAACTACATTTCTAGGATTCCAAGTGAATTTATAGTTCCAGAGATTAGTATCACTTTCGGGAGCAACCAATCCCCCTGTAAAGGATTCAAACAACACTATTTTACCACCCCCTGCTCGAATTCGATCAATGACCTGCATTGCACTCATGTGATCGATACCTGGATCTACTCCTATCTCATTCATAAAAGTAAGCCCTTTCTCTTTGACCTTTGCATCTAAGGCACGCATCTCTGGACTTACATAGGATGCTGTTACCAGCGATTTCCCGTAGTGTAAACAATCCTTAGCAACTTCGATATGAAATCGAGCAGGGAGCATCGATACCACAATATCTGCTTGTTCTATTGCCCTACTTCTAGATGCCTTATCAAAAACATCTAGTTGTATTGCATTCGTATTGGAATGACCATTTGTAAGCCGTTGTGCATTTTCAATCGCAATATCTCCTATTGTGATCTCTAAGTGTTCTGGTATTGATTTCTCTTGAAAATATTGAATCAAAACCGCTGTAGACTTTCCTGCTCCAATCACTACTATTTTTCTCATTGCTCTAGTTATAATTTAATACCTTTGAAATACACCATAACAAACAATTTGATATCAACCGAAATGAGTATTGGCGAATTCCATCTGACATTTAAAAAAATATAATGAACAGATCAAACGAAAATACTAAAATAAAATGCGAATCAAAGTGTGTCGATATAATGTTTTATACTAATTATAATAGTACTTCAAAAATATACACCACGCCACCATACATAATTTAAAGATGACCCTTTCAAAAATAGATAGAACAATAGTAATTACTGGTGCCATAGCAGGGCTATTGGCAGTAGTTTTAGGAGCTTTTGGAGCACATGGGCTTAAAAGCCTAGTGTCCCCAGAAAGCATTACCTCATATACCACAGGAGTTCGATATCAAATGTATCATGCCATTGTGTGTTTGATATTGGGTGGGACGGCTATAGTACCCCCTAAAGTTAAAAAACGAATCCTATGCTGTTTTTTGATGGGTATGTTCCTATTTTGTGGTTCTATATACCTTCTTGTTATTGATGAAGTGCTTGGTTTTGATGCCTCTCCTATAGGATTTATAACTCCATTGGGTGGATTACTTTTAATTGTAGGTTGGGCACTTTTAATCGTATCCTTGTTAAAAAAACAATCCTAAATAGAAGTTTTCAACCTATCATATAACTAAATGGTAATGAGCTACCCGAGACATCACCATCAGAAATAAGACCGCTCCGCTGCAAGAACCAAGAAACAGGACGCTATCCCCGAGGTAAAACCTTGAGATATTTTATGTAGTAAGCGTATTAATACTTAGCTAACAAAACAATTTGCTAAAGGATACTGCTATTCCGAAGCGTCGGAAGCTAAACATCCGCATTACTGACTTTAAAACTGTGATTCATATTATCTATATTAATAACAAACCTAAAACGTAGTTATATGATAGGTTTATAAGTATAGAGTATAGAAATACATGATGTACTATGCTCAGCTACAAAGTTTCTAAGTATCAAAGATTTTATACCTAATTGTCTGCTCTAAGGTTATCGATCCTGTAGTTGTTGCTATTTCTTTACCCCGTTTTTAAACCCGGGTTAAACAAAAACAGCCAAACTCAAGAAATTACACGACTACATAATCCTATGAAGATCATAGGCTTTGAAACTTTGCAACGCATTAATTGTTACTATGTTTCTTAAAATATCGCAATGTCTCTATTTGCTGAAACTGCTAAAACAAAAAGACCTCACAGCTATTCAAGCTTATGAGGTCTTTTTGTTTTCACTAGTACTCGATATTATTTTTTACCGTTTACTTCTCTAATATATTTTTTGAGCGCCATAGTCATCGAAGGAGTATCTGGCGTAGGTGCTTTTATATTCACTACTAAATTACGGTCTTCCGCAGCTTTTACCGTTGAATTTCCAAATACTGCAATTCTAGTCTCTTTTTGTTCAAAATCAGGAAAGTTTTCGAATAATGATTGAATTCCAGAAGGGCTAAAAAATACTAACACATCATAAAAAACATCTCTTAAACCAGAAAGATCACTAACTAAAGTATTATAAAATACCGCTTGTTTCCAATGTACGTCTAAGGCATCTAAAGTTTCAGGAACTTCTTTTTTCAACTTATCTGATGAAGGCAATAGGTATTTCTCTCCCTTGTATTTTTTAATCAATGGAGATAACTCTTGAAAAGTTCGTTTTCCTACATAGATTTTTCGTTTCCTATACACTACATATTTTTGCAAGTAAAATGCTACGGCCTCACTTTGACAAAAATACTTTAAAGAATCTGGCACCTTAAATCGCATTTCTTCTGCAATTCTAAAAAAGTGATCTACTGCATTTCTACTCGTTAAAATAATAGCACTGTATGAAGATAGATCAATCTTTTGATGTCTAACTTTTTTTGCCTCTACACCTTCAACATAAATAAAAGGCACAAAATCTATTTTAACCTTTAATCGCTCTTCTAACTCAAAATAAGGTGAATTTTCTACTTTAGGCTCTGGTTGTGAGACCAAAATTGTTTTCACTTTCATACACGGTTTTTTATTGTAAAGTTCCTTTCTTAAAACTACGTTATTAACTTATATAGTATAAAATAAGGGGCAATTTCAAGTGCGCAAAGATACAGAATAAAATAATACAAATTGTTTAATATGATTTTTTCATTTTTTTTGAAAACAGAAAATAAAATAATCAAGTTAAATAAACCCATAAAACATAGCACACACATCAATATTATAGGAGTAGGGCTAATCGTATATACACACAAAACAATAATAGGAAGTAGAATAACTCCTATAAAATTACGATATGTGATTTTATAAAACAAGTATTTTTCTATACTATCTTCGATAGAAAAAATGGATGCTATAATTTTATCTATCAATAATTTTGAACACAACACGACTAAATACCCCATTAGGATCTGAAAAAATAACATAAGATCTGTGGCCAACATTTGCACCTCAAAAATTCGAATACAAAGGAATAACAACAAGGCTATAGCTATAGCTTGTACCAAAATAAGCGTGGCCGTAAAAGGGCTGGATAGTTTATTTGTTTTCTGATGTGTAATAAAATACTTATCCGTTGTCAATAACATCATAAAATCTAAAAAACCAATAGGGTATAACACCTTAACTATCGCTAATAGCAACATACTGATAGTAATTACTATCGTAATCCAATTGTTGGTTGTGACCTCTCGAATGATACATTCCATGAGTTTTCTTTAGAAATGGAGATTAAATCTGGGTTAAAGATAACAGATACCGCACTTTTTTTTACAAAAATCAATTGTTTTTTCTGACCCTTTATCGCTCTTTATGTATTATTCGCAAATCGTATTACTACTAAATAAACATCAAAATAATAGTTTCAATTGGTATAATCCAATTCTTAAACGTTTTGCTACTTCATTAAATTGGCTATATTTGCTCGAAAATAGTATCCATGGTTGATGCTTTGGTAATTATCCCTACATATAATGAAGTTGAAAACGTTGAACGTATTATCAAAAATGTTTTTGCGTTACAACGAAATTTTGATATTGTAATCATCGATGATGGTTCACCTGATGGTACCGCAGCTATTGTAAAAAAACTACAAACGGAGTTTCCAGAACGTCTTTTTTTAATAGAACGCAATCAAAAATTAGGATTGGGTACTGCTTATATTCATGGATTTAAGTGGGCATTAGAACGCTCTTATGCATATATCTTTGAGATGGATGCCGATTTTTCGCATAACCCTAATGACCTTATTCGCTTATATAATACCTGTGCTAAAGGAACGACACAACTCGCTATTGGATCTCGATATGTAACCGGAGTTAACGTCGTAAACTGGCCTATGAGTAGAGTATTGCTTTCTTGGCTAGCTTCGAAGTATGTTCGTTTTATTACAGGAATGGATATTCATGATACTACTGCAGGGTTTATTTGCTATACCAAAGAAGTTTTGGAAGGAATTAATCTCGATAAAATTAAATTTGTAGGATATGCATTTCAAATTGAAATGAAATTTAAGGCCCATCTATCAGGGTTTAAAATCAAAGAAATACCAGTCATTTTTACAGACCGAACTAGAGGAGCTTCAAAAATGAGTAAAGGTATTATCTCGGAAGCTATTTTTGGAGTACTTACCATGAAATGCAAAAGTGTATTCAAACAATTAAACTAACATAATGTCTTCTAATTTTAACTATTGAAACTTTCACCAACAGCATTAAAAGAATTCTTAGATCAAAAAGTTGAGCAGTACAATACTCTCGATTTTATAGCCACCGATCCTATCCAAATTCCTCACCAGTTTGACCATAAAGAAGATATTGAGATTGCTGGATTTCTAACCGCAACTATTGCTTGGGGAAATCGAAAAAGTATCATCACTAATGCCAATAAACTCATGAACCTATTGGGGAACTCACCTCATGATTTTGTGCTCCATCATGAAACCCATCATTTAGAGAAATTTGATGGTTTTGTACATCGTACATTTAATAGTATTGATCTACAGTATTTCATGACCGCATTAAAACACATCTACACACAGCACAATGGTTTGGAACAGCTGTTTAAAACACATAGTACCGACACTTCTATATTGCCTGCGATTGCACAGTTTAAATCTATTTTCTTTGAAATCGAACATCCTCACCGGACTACAAAACATGTCTCTAACCCATTAAATGGTTCTGCTGCAAAACGAATTAATATGTGGCTGCGATGGATGTGTAGAAAGGATCATACTGGGGTTGATTTTGGGATATGGAAAACAATTTCACCTTCCATATTATCTTGCCCATTGGATGTACACTCTGGTAACGTAGCTAGAAAACTAGGACTACTTACGCGTAAACAAAACGATGCTAAGGCCTTAAAAGAACTAGACGACTCCTTAAGAAAATTAGACCCAAATGACCCCGTTAAGTATGATTTTTCGTTATTTGGACTTGGTGCTTTTGAGAAGTTTTAGATGAAATTAACCCTAGTATACCCTATCTATTTCAAAGTCTTTAAAACTGTAATGCAAATAAAAATAGGGGGGTTTCTAATACCTAATGCAGTTTTTATCTCTGCTTTTATACCTGTATAATATTACAATAATTTGGTCTATAGCATCACAGAATATCTAGAAAACACTTTTCTATGCCTTATAGATACAAACTATGTTTATTTTTGATTCTCGAAATGCACTTTGCGAACTTTGTCTTTGTATCTTTGCACTTTATCATCATAAATTGTTAATGTTATACTCGCACAAATGAATGAGATACTGATTAAGAATGCCAATATTGTAAATGAAGGCAGTATCATAAATGGAGATGTTTATATTAAGAATGGTGTCTTTGTAGATATTGCACCTCAAATTAGTGCTAAATCTCCCGATGTACAAGTAATTGATGCTGAAGGGAAATATCTACTTCCAGGGGTGATCGATGATCAAGTACACTTTAGAGAACCTGGACTTACACACAAAGCAACGATAAAAACAGAGTCTAAAGCTGCACTTGCTGGAGGAATTACTTCGTTTATAGAAATGCCGAATACCAATCCGCAAACTACTACTGTTGAAAAATTAGAAGAAAAATTTGATGTTGCTGCAGAAACCAGTTATGCCAATTATTCATTTATGTTTGGTGGTACCAACGACAATTTAGAAGAGATTTTAAAACTTGATCCTAAAAAAGTAGCCGCATTAAAGCTATTTTTAGGATCGTCTACAGGAAATATGCTTGTAGATGACCCAGAAACACTAGAGAAAATATTTTCATCTACCGATCTTCTTATTGCTGTACATTGTGAAGATGAAAACACTATTCGTGAAAATACAGCTACTTATGTAGCAGAGTATGGGGATGCAATTCCTATACAATTTCATCCTAGTATCCGAAGTGAAGAAGCCTGTTATATATCTTCTTCTAATGCGGTTGCCTTAGCTGAAAAAACAGGAGCTCGTCTTCATGTTTTTCATGTCTCTACAGCAAAAGAATTGGAATTGTTCTCGAATAAAATTCCGTTAAAAGAAAAAAAGATCACTGCTGAAGTCTGTATTCATCATTTATGGTTTTCTGATGAAGATTATGGAGAAAAGGGTACTCTAATTAAATGGAATCCCGCAGTAAAAACAGCCAAAGATCGCGATGCACTTTTTAAAGCGCTACTCGATGACCGCCTTGATGTTATTGCTACAGATCATGCACCACATACCTTAAAAGAAAAAATGAATGTCTATACTAAAGCACCTTCTGGAGGGCCTTTAGTACAACATGCATTGCCTGCGATGCTAGAGTTTTATCATAAAGGTAAAATTAGTCTTGAAAAAATTGTAGAAAAAATGTGCCATAACCCGGCAATCCTATTCGAAGTAGAAAAAAGAGGGTTTATCAAAGAAGGATACTATGCTGATGCTGTACTTGTAGAATTGAATGCACCATGGACTGTAAACAGTGATAATATTATTTATAAATGCGGTTGGTCTCCTTTTGAAGGGACTACTTTTACCTCAAGAATCACCCATACCTTTATCAATGGAAATTTAGCATACCATAACTTTAAGTGTGCTGAACATAGTTTTGCAAAACGATTAACCTTTGATCGATAATCATGGTATTATTTCGAAGTATCATATACATATTGATCGCTAATATAGCATGTATTGCTTGTCAAAGTATTGATACTGTTGCAGCACCCAAAACAATTATTCCTGAAGATCAAATGGTATCGATCCTGACTGATATTGCTTTTGTAAGGGCTGCCAAAGTAAGTCAAAAGAACCTTTTGGAAGAAAAGAAATTTAACCCAGAGTTATATGTATTGTCATTACATACCATAGACAGTATTGTTTTTGCAGAAAATAATGCTTGGTACTCTAGAGACATCGAACGGTATCAAACAATTTTTAGCAAGGTTAAAGAAAATCTTGAAAATTGTAAAATAGAATATGAAGCTTTACACAAGAAAGAAAAAGAATTAAAAAAGAAAAAGAATGATTCTCTCAAAAAAATTAAGAGCGGTTTAGAAAAAAAGTAGCGGTGTGTTGCACTGCTTTTTCAATCGGTGTAAAACTATAGATCAGCTCACTTTTTATTTTCTTATTTTCATACGTACTAATAGAAAATGCACTTCGGATAGAAGCTTTAAAAACCGTTGGTCTACTGCCAAATATATACTTTATTTTCTGTACATAATACACGATATGCAATACTAAAGGCCCTACCTTTTTGGTCGGCACGGGCTTTTGTAATGCTTTCGCAATCATCGTAAATATCGTTTTATAACTCAGGTTTTCACCTACAACAATATACCGTTCATTAGTGTGCTCTCCTATCATAAGTTTGCACATGATCTGCACTACATCATCTACAGCTACATACCCGGTAGTTCCTGTAGTATAATACCGAAATCCTTTATTGATTTTTGTAAACAATAGACCGCTTCCATTGTCAAAAAAACCAGGGCCAATAATCACTCCTGGGTTTACGATAACAGCATTCAACCCTTCTTGAGTACCTCTCCATACTTCCATCTCTGCCCCATACTTTGTAATTGCATATACAGAATTCAGGAGTTCAGGATTCCAATCTGAAGTTTCATCAATCACATAGTTTTTAACCGGAAGTTCGGAAAGTGTCGCAATAGAACTTACATAACATAATTTGCGCACACCATGAATCAAGCATAAGTTTACAATATTGGCTGTGCCTTCAATATTAACTTTACGGAGTGTCTTGTATTCTTTAGGATCAAAAGAAATAAAAGCAGCACAATGATACACATTGGTGATCCCCTCAAAAACTGTGGTTAAAAAAGGAATGTCTGTAATGGTTCCTTGGTGCCAATCTATAGCATCAAAAGAGGTGCTTTCTCCTTCTTCAATATAACTTGTAAATACTTTTCTAGCCTGTTCTTTTTTAGCGGCTGTTCGATATACTGCACGCACTGATTGCCCTGATTTTACAAGGTGAACAAGAAGATGGGTTCCTACCAATCCAGTAGCGCCAGTAACTAATATCATAAGCTATATCGTTCTATACGAAAGTAAGGAATATAAATACCAAAACATAAGAAATAGAAAATCGGAGACTCATCCGATTTTAATTCAGTTTATAATAAATCGACTCTTCCTCTAACGTCTTTAATAACTCTTGAGAGATATTTACTTTTTGTTTACGACTTGGCATATGCAATTTTATTTTTTCTTCCATTTCATATACCACAAAATTAAGTGTATGATTACCTGTATGGTGCGTAAGTATCGTTTTAAGCTGTTCGATACTTGACTCAGATAATGCATTAATATCGATTTGTATTGTCAATTTTCGAGCATAGGTTTCCATAACATCATGTAGGAGTTGGAAACTATTAAATTGTATTCTAGGGTCTCCTTTTTTACCTGTATCTCGGTTTACCCACCCTTCTTTAATAAAGGCTTTAGCAAACACAAATGTACTTTTAACTAAAAAAGGGCGGTGTTTTAGATAGTCCTCTCCAAATACCCTAAACTCGTGTGCCGTATTGTAATCTTCTACAGTAAATGTAGCCCATCCTTTTCCATTTTTTGAAGTACGATGTTCTACATCGGTAATCACACCACCAAACGAAATTTCTTTATTCACATTGCCTTCTAGATCCGCAAACAGCAGTAATGTACCATTACAAAAGTATTTCATTTCGTATTTAAAATCATCGAGTGGATGTCCGGAGATATAAATCCCGACTACTTCTTTTTCTCGGGCCAATGTTTCCATAGTTCCCCATTCTTCACAAGGCGGAACAATCGGTTCTGGAATTTGGACTTCACTACTTTCTCCAAAAAGACTTACTTGAGAAGAATTTTTACTTTCTTGAAATTTTGAACCGTATTTAACCGCTTTTTCTAAAAAGGTAATCCCATCACCTTCTTCATGAAAATATTGTCCTCTATGGGCTTCCATAAACGAATCAAACCCTCCTGCAAGAGCTAAACTTTCGAACGCCTTTTTATTCGCGGCACGTAAATCAATACGTTTTGCCATATCAAAAATCGAACGGTACGGCCCGTCTTTTTTTCGATGATCTACAATTGTATCTACTGCACCCGTACCAACTCCTTTAATAGCCCCCATACCAAAACGTACTGCGCCTTCGGCATTTACCGAAAATTTACGATACGATTCGTTCACATCGGGACCCAATACATCCAGTTTCATACGTTTACACTCCTCCATAAAAAAAGTGACTTGTTTAATATCATTCATGTTATTGGAGAGTACTGCTGCCATATACTCGGCAGGGTAATGTGCTTTAAGATATGCCGTTTGGTAGGCAATCCAAGCATAACAGGTAGAGTGTGATTTGTTAAATGCGTAGGCGGCAAAAGCTTCCCAATCCTTCCATATTTTTTCTAAGCTATCTTTAGCATGACCTTTAGCTGCAGCTTGCTCAATAAATTTAGGTTTCATTTTATCCAGTACCGCTTTTTGCTTTTTACCCATTGCCTTACGCAATACATCGGCTTCACCTTTGGTAAAGTCAGCAAGCTTTTGAGAAAGTAACATTACTTGCTCTTGATATACCGTAATCCCATAGGTTTCTTGCAAATACTCTTCACAGGCATCTAAATCATAAACGATTTCCTCTACCCCATGCTTACGATTAATAAAACTAGGAATATACTCTAATGGCCCTGGTCGATATAACGCATTCATAGCAATTAAATCGGCAAATACGGTAGGTTTCAATTCCTTCATGTATTTCTGCATCCCAGGGGATTCATATTGAAACACTCCAACCGTTTCTCCACGTTGAAACAACTCGTACGTTTTTACATCATCTAACGGAAAATTTTCGGGATCTAACAGTACATCATGCTTTGCCTTTACAATTTTTACGGTATCCTTAATTAAGGTCAACGTTTTCAACCCCAAGAAATCCATTTTAAGCAAGCCTGCATCTTCTACCACCGAGTTATCAAACTGGGTGCAATACATATCAGAGTCTTTGGCAAGGGCTACGGGTACAAACTTCGTAATATCATCTGGAGTAATGATAACTCCACACGCGTGAATCCCAGTATTACGCACGGAACCTTCTAAGATTCGAGCTTGGTTTAAGGTTTCGGCTTCAAGATCATTGCCTTCGGCAATATTGAGCAATTCATTCACCTTTTCCAGTTCGTCACTTCTAAATTTTTTCTTTAATGTCGCTTCATCTGCCCCAAAAATCTTGCCCAATTTTGACATATTGGGGATCAATTTGGCTATACGATCGGCATCTCCTAGCGGTAGGTCGAGTACTCGTGCCGTATCTCGTATCGAGGATTTGGCTGCCATAGTACCATAGGTAATAATTTGTGCTACTTGATTGGATCCATATTTTTCAATCACATAATCCATCACACGCCCACGTCCTTCATCATCAAAATCAATATCAATATCGGGCATACTTACACGATCAGGATTTAAAAACCGCTCAAAAAGCAGGTCGTACTTAATCGGATCTAGATTGGTAATCCATAGGCAATACGCTACCGCAGATCCTGCGGCAGATCCACGGCCAGGCCCTACAGAGACATCCATATCTCGTGCTGCACGAATAAAATCTTCTACAATTAAGAAATATCCGGGATATCCTGTTTTTTCGATCACCGAAAGTTCAAAATCTAAACGTTCTTTAATAGCAGGTGTAATTTCACCATATCGTTTTTTTGCACCTACATAGGTAAGATGTGCGAGAAATTTATTTTCACCTCGCTTACCGCCATCCTTTTGATCCTCTTCAAACTGGAACTCAGCAGGAATATCAAATGCCGGTAACAATACATCTCTAGCCAATACAAAAGGTTCTATTTTATCTACAACTTCCTGAATATTCATAATGGCTTCAGGTAAATCATTGAAGAGTGTTTTCATCTCTTCTCCAGATTTAAAATAGTACTCTTGATTGGGCAGTCCATAGCGATATCCACGACCACGACCGATAGGTGTTGCCTGTTTTTCGCCATCCTTTACACACAATAAAATATCATGTGCATTTGCATCTTCTTTTTCACAATAATAGGTATTATTGGTGGCTACTGTTTTAATCCCATATTTTTTAGAGAATTCGAGTAGCACTTTATTCACCCGATTTTCATCTTCTTGATTATGACGCATGATCTCGATATACAGATCATCACCAAACTCTTGATGCCACCAAAGTAATGCTTCCTCCGCCTGTTTTTCTCCAACATTAAGTACTTTACTAGGCACTTCCCCATACAGGTTACCGGTCAATACAATAATATCTTCTTTATATTGCTTAATAATTTCTCTATCGATTCTAGGAAGGTAATAGAACCCATCTACAAAACCAATAGAAGACATTTTAGCAAGGTTGTGGTATCCATTTTTATTTTTAGCGAGTAACACAATTTGATACCCATTATCTTTTTTGGTTTTATCTTTATGATTTCCACATACAAAAAACTCACATCCTACAATAGGTTTTATAGAAACTCCCGTAGGAGCATCTCCATTTTCGATAGCTTCAGCATTGGCAGCAGCGATACTTTTATTATGATTCGCAACCGCTTGCACAAAATGAAAAGCACTCATCATATTGGCATGATCTGTCATGGCAACGGCTTGCATACCATGTTTGGCAGTCACTGCTACCAAGTCTGGAATACTAGTAGTCGATTGTAATACCGAAAATTGTGTGTGATTGTGTAAATGTGCAAAGTTGGAATCTGCAAGTGCAGCTATATTCTCTTGAAGCTTTTGCTGAGAAATGCCTGTTTTTTGCTGTTTTGCAATTGCATCTTGCAGTTGTTGCGATGCTTTTTTGAGATTAACATGTTGCAGTCCAATATGTTGAATTGGGTTTGGATTATGCTCTCTAAATCTATTGAGATAATCCGGAGCAGCATCCAATTGATCAATCGTAAAAGATTGTTTACGCATCAATTCAAAAAAGCAACGTGTTGTTGCTTCTACATCGGCAGTAGCATTATGAGCTTCTCCAAAAGCAGTACCAAAAAGATATTCATGTAATTCGGTAAGTGTAGGCAATTTAAATTTGCCTCCGCGACCTCCAGGGATTTGACACAGTTTTGCGGTTACCTCGGTACACGTATCTAATACAGGCAATGCGTTTAACTCATTTTGAACCCCTAAGCGATAAAACTCGGCACCCATGATATTGAGATCAAACCCTACATTTTGTCCAACAACAAATTTGGTTTTAGACAATGCAATATTAAATTTCTCAAGCACTTCAGATAGTGCAATTCCATCTTTCTCGGCTAAAGCAGTAGAAATCCCATGAATTTTTTCGGCGTCATACGGAATATTAAACCCATCTGGGCGCACCAAATAATCTTCATGCTCGATACAGTTTCCCATTTCATCATGCAACTGCCAAGCGATCTGTATACAACGAGGCCAGTTATCAGTATCACTAATTGGGGCGTTCCAATTTTTAGGTAATCCGGTAGTTTCGGTGTCGAAAATTAAATACATACAATGGGTGTTTCTAGAAAGCGGTGCACAGTATATTAAGAATCAAAATAGTTATAAACACCTATATATGCTTAAAAACATGTTCAATTTATATTCAATATTACTCAATTTTGTTCAAAACAAGTGCCAAGCAGATATAAAAGTTATTGGCAATTATTAACTATTGAAATCCGCAACTATACATCACAAATTACACAAGCTAAGAATCTAAGGAATAGAAAATTACAGCTATTATTTTTTTTAGTGTTTCGACTGAGTACATGACAAAAATAGTTGTTCTCGATTCAAAGTTGCAGCATCACTTTGTGATCCAGACCTACTAGGTTTCCCAAACCTAGTAGGTCTAACAGGGCAACTAACTATAAAACAATGAGTATCAAAATCTAAAGCATAGCGACTGTTTTTTGTCATGTACTCAGGTATTTCGAATATAAATTTTACACAAAACAACACTACATAGTTTTACTCCTTGATGCTAAAAATAATTTATCTAAAGCATAAAAATAAAAAACACTCTCATAATAAATATGAGAGCGTCTTCAAAAACTCGATAGTGAGTATCGGGGTAATCTATATAATAGGTGTATATAATACGGTGTAATTTATATTAATAACCATATTCAAAAGTACCTTGAGTAACTTCAATTCCTGTTCCAGTAGCAAACTCAAAAGTACCGCTAATGCATCGGGTCTCAAGATTATGAAAGTCGATATTTAAAGTACCGTCAACAGCAGATGCTTTATCATTATCAATACTGTATGTCGCACTATAGGCTCCAGACCCGATAAGTGCATAACTCCCAGGAGTAGCCGTTATAGGAAAAACTATGGTGATTTCTTCATTTTCTTGTGTTCTGGCAGTGATCAAAATAGATACATCTTGCACCCCAAATACAGTAGCATTATGATCATCTGTAATCATTTCTTGTCCATCAATCATTGCCGTTAATGAAGCATCTAAAAGACAAGGGTTGATTTCTGATGTAGTTTCTTCTTCAACAATATCCTGAGCATTTTCTAAAGGAATTTTATAAAACCAACCTTGGTGGAAACTTTTTTTACGACCATTATCATCTTTTAAATCTCTAAGGAAAAATGTACCCGAAACTGTATTATTACTGATATCGGTAATGATTACTTCTCCATCGCTAAAGCCATCATTCTTATAGTTTTCTCCACTAGCTTGAAAATTCATTTTACTTGTAGTATTATCCATCTTGTGTTTTCCAAGACTCGTAGATCCTGTCGTAAAACTGATAGATTCTGAATCTGAGTTTCCAGAGATGACTAAAGTTCCATCATCATTTAAAATTGCTTTACGAATTGAAGTTCTAAACAGTACACCATCAGTACTGGCCTGCAATGCCGGCGTATTTGTTTCAATGTCATTGGTGCATGAAAATAGCAAAATGCTAATCAATGCTAATACTATAGGAATGTTGCGTTTCATAATATTGGGGCTTTAATCGTAAACTAATTATGGCAATGCCGTAATTTAATAACTATACAAACATAGATGTAAAAAACGTAAAAAACAATTTTTTTCAAGTAAAAATTGCTTTTTTTAACGATTAAAGACATTTATAATCGACAAAACACTCATTTATTCACAAAATACACTTTATTAGTAGGTTTTTTATAGATGTATTTCGTCGTTTAAAATAGCTTTTCATCTTTATTTTTTAATAAAAAGTCAATTGCATCTTAAATACATACTAGAAAATTTAAAAGACAAAATGCTGAAATTCTAGTTTTATTTACTCTTGGTGGTTACTGCTTATGATTAGGACATTATTAATAAAAAGTATACATTTATAACATTGAAACGCAAAACTTTTTGAGATCAGTAAAACCAATAGTGGTATAATGATCTAAATATAAATTTTCACACTAATCGACAATACCTCTTCTACATATATAAGTGGTGATCTATTTTTACTACAACAATTAAAAAATGGTGATGACACTGTTTTTGAACAATTGTTTACAATATATTTTAAAGAACTCGCGGTATATGCAAAAAAATATACCAATGATATTGATGTAGCTCAAGATATTACTCAAGACGTTTTTGTGAAATTATTTGAAAAAAGAGAAACCCTCGAAATTCATACCTCTTTAAAATCATTTTTATATGTTTCCGTTCGTAACCGTGCACTGGATCATATCCGAAGTCAAAAACGAAAACAAATACACCATGAAGAAATATATAATACCTCAAAATCAAAAGTATATGTAGAGGATCAAGAGCTTCAAGAAGAAACAGAATTACAGGCTAAGGTTTATAAGTTGATCACGCAATTACCGGAGAAGAATCAGAAAATATTCAAATTAAGTCGATTAGAAGGAAGAAGTAATGAAGAAATTGCAGTGCTTTTAGGAATTAGTAAACGTACTGTAGAAACTCATATTAGTAATGCATTGAAAAAGTTAAGAATCCAGTTGCCCTCATTTATAAAAATGATACTATTTTATATTTGGTATTCTTTTTTTTAACTATTAAATACGTGTATTGGTTTTTGTAATCGTCATAATACTAAATGAATACATTATTTATATAAAGGGGCGAAAACTATAACTTTTAACACATCAAATGTTAAATATTCCCATTCAGGGGTATTCAACATTTAAAACAATAAATTAATCTGCTGAAATTCCAGTATATTGTACATCTGTTAAGTGTATAGATTAAACTAGAATAGTAGTAGCGCATATACACACGATAAAAGTGTGTAATTAAGTAACCCGACTATGAATAAGAATACCCTTATTTCTGATAATCTCTTGGTTAGACATAGTCTAGATGATATCACTTTGGAAGAAAAGCAAAGGGTTGAAAATTGGATAGCGCTATCCGATGAGAATCATATACACTATAATAGGGTAGTAACACTTTGGTCTGCTGCAGAGGGAATCGCTGACTTTGAAGCTATAGATCTTGCTGAAAACTGGAAAGCTATTCAAGCTAAAATAACACAACAGTCACCCCAAACTAAAAAAACAACTCCTCTGCCCCTTCGCATGAGTACGCTATGGAAAATTGCCGCTGCTGCTGTGTTGTTGTTATCTCTAGGGGGATATTTTATATTTAATGCTTCTCTAGATACAATTATAGTGGATGCAAATCACTTGCAAGGGGGCGAATACCGTTTGCCAGACGGGTCTAAGGTCTGGTTACGAGGAACCTCTACTATTGCTTATACTTCAGAATATGGTAAGAACGAAAGACGAGTAGAATTACATGGAGAGGGGTATTTTGAAATAGAAAAAAATGATCAAATCCCTTTTATAGCGGAATCTAATAACGCAACTACCAAAGTATTAGGCACTTCATTTAACCTTAAAGACAATAGAAAAAGTAATACAACAGCACTAATATTAGTGAGTGGAAGTGTAAACTTTTCAACTTCAAAAGAACAGCTAGTTATTGCGCCAGGAGAACTTGTTTTTGCAAACCTTGCTGAAAAACTAATTAAAACTAAAAACCGAGATTTAAATTTTATGTCTTGGAAAACTGGTCTCCTTACCTTTAAAGATACCGAAATGAAGGAGGTTATTAAAGATATTGCTTCATTTTACGACATAAAGATTAAAATAGAAAGAAGGTCCTTTTCTGTTTGTACCCTTACTTCTACTTTTGACAATGTGCCTTTAGAAGAACTATTTGAAACCCTTGAAATTTTGTTTGGAATAGAAATTGTAAAAAACGAACAGTCTGAATATATTTTGAAAGGAAAAGGGTGCTAAAAACTACTTTTTTTGTGTAATTTATCTAATGCTATTTGTCTATTTTTAAAATCTTATGAACTATATTTGATGTATAGCTTTCAATACAAAAAAGGAATAATACTAAAGTGTTCACAAGCCATTTTTATACTAAAAGAGTAAGTGCAATTCTGGTATTGCTTTGTTGTATCTGCAGCACTTCCCTTAGCGCTCAACTATTGGAGCAGCATATTACTTTTGAAGTTAAAGAGAAAAGTATACAAAATATCTTTAACCTAATTGAAGGTAAAAGTAATACTCATATCGCATATTCTTCTAAACTTTTGGATGCTGATCGTATAGTTTCATTGTCAATCCGAGACGAAAGTATAGCATCCGTATTACAGAAATTGTTTCCAAAAGGAGACGTACAGTATAAAGAAATAGGACAACAACTAGTGTTGTATGCACCTTCTAATGGCTCTCATGGTGGATTAGTAGCATATAAAGGATATATTAGAGAAAAAGAAAGTAATAATCTTATTGCTAATGCATCGATATATTTACCTGAATTAGGAATAGGAACGAATACAAATGCTAATGGAGCTTTTTCGTTAACAGTGCCTGATGGAGCCTATACTATGATGATTTCTTCTTTGGGATATGAAGGAGTCTCCTATAGCGTGGTACTAAAAAGAGGGATGAGATTAGCATTCCAATTAGAAAAAATAATCACACCATTAGATGAAGTTGTTGTGACTGTAGATGGGAGAGAAAAAGATAGGATGCTGCCGCATAGTCCCTCTTTTTTAATCGATATGGAAATCCCTAAAGTCATCTATAACAAACTAAAAGCAACACATTTGATCGTTGCTAATATTCGATCAAATGATGATTGGATTGTTAATTTTAGTAAAGGTAATACTCCAAGTCAAAATCTTACCCTATTAGATCAAGGGCAGGTATATACTACAAAGCATCTACATAGTTTCTCTACAGCTTTTCATAATCCAGCAATTACTACTCAGGAAAACCCAGGGAGTACATCATCTCAATATGGTGGACGATTAGGAGCTGTACAACATCTAGAAGTAGATTCAGGAAATAAAAAGCGATTAGAAGGAGAGCTTCGAACAGGTATTATAGCTTCTTCATTATGGTTATCAGGACCTCTGAAAAAGAGAAAAACGTCATTTTTTGTATCTGCCCGTGGCACCTATACAGACTTGCTTGCTAATCTTATATCTTCTAATGAAGAGAACACTAGTTATTATGAAGGAGATGTTCAAGCCAAGCTTCATCATGTATTTAAAAATAAAGATGAACTTTCTTTTTCAGGCTTTTATAACTCTAATCAATTTAAACAAAAAGAAGGAATTCTTGCTACGTTTACTGGAGCGGATTTTTCTTGGAGTAATATCAGTACTAGTTTGAATTGGAAACATCAATTTTCGGATCAATTATCATTAGATACTTCATTACTTTATACCGCATACGAAACACAATTTAGTACGATAAATAAAACTCCAGAAGTGGCTTTGATTGCAATTTCAGAAATCAACTCACGAATCAAGGACATGGCGCTCCAATTACAGTTTTCATACCTGTGGAACCCTAAACATTTGCTGAAATTTGGAGTACGTAGTACCTATCATAGGTTTTTACCTTTAGAACGCACAAAAAATGATGCTATTACACAATTAGAAACGACCGATAAACTTATCGGTGTTGAAAGTAGTGCATATATTGAAAATAAATGGACAGTATCAGATAAGTTCACACTTACTTCAGGAATGCGTGTTGATCATTTTATCCAAGAATCAACCCAATATTTTGATGCAGCACCACATCTGGGAATGAGCTGGAGAACTTGGAAAGATATCGTATTACAGGCAGATTACACTATTTCAAACCAATATACATTTACGGTTTCTGATGCTGCAACTCGATTGCCAAATGATGTTTGGATTATGGCAACAGATGTAATACAACCACAGAAAGTACAAAAATCCTCAATAGCTGTTTCAAAAATATTTAATGCTTATGAATGTCTAGTCTCTGGATTTTATAAAAAAAGTACCGATGTCGTTGCATACCGAGAAAATGCTTCTTTTTTAAGCGATGCTATTAATAATACTCCGCAAGATCAGAATTGGCAAAACAATGTGATTTCTGGAGAAGGTTGGGCGTATGGGTTCAATGTACTATTAAAAAAAACAGAAGGAAAATTTAAAGGTGAATTGTCCTATCAATTATCCTGGGCAAGACAGCAGTTTGAAGGTTTAAATTCTGGTCAAAAATTTTATGATAAAAATGACAGAAGACATGTATTGGCACTAAATGGAAAATATCAGTTAAGTAAACGTTTTTTCATTGGAGCCAATTGGATAGCTTCTTCTGGACTAAATTATAATACTGTTGATCCAACACAGCAAATAGAACAAAATGATGTAAAAGGAGCTACTTATCATCGTTTGGATATTAAATTAGGCTATCAAAAAAAGACCCGGAAACGAAAAAAGCATGCTTTCGAAATGATCCTATATAATGCTTATGGTCAGCGGAACCCATTATTTTATGAATTAGGTTATGGACATTTATTTACAACAAATAAAGAACTATTAAAAAGTTCATACTTCTCATTTGTACCTGCACTAAGTTATATCTACTCATTTTAATCCACAATGTGGAGTAAACCCGCATTAAATTTTATCTTTGCCAGACTCTAATAGAAATTGAAAATCATGACCGAAAATTTTATAGAAGAAATCAGATGGAGAGGTATGCTACATGATGTAATGCCTAATACTGAAACTCATTTGCTAGAAGGTATGCGAAGTGCTTATGTAGGCATTGATCCTACAGCAGATTCATTGCATATTGGGCATTTAGTTAGTGTAATGTTATTACGCCACTTTCAATTGGCTGGACACCGACCTTTGGCTTTAATTGGTGGAGCTACGGGAATGATTGGTGATCCTTCTGGAAAATCAGCCGAACGTAATTTATTAGATGAAAAAACACTACGCCATAATCAAGACGCCATACAAGAACAACTTTCTAGATTTCTAGATTTTGATAGTGATGCTCCTAATGCCGCAGTATTAGTAAATAATTATGATTGGATGCGTAAGTTTTCCTTCTTAGACTTTATTCGAGATGTAGGGAAGCATATCACGGTAAATTATATGATGGCAAAAGACTCTGTAAAAAAACGATTGTCTTCTGAAGCTGCCGAAGGAATGTCCTTTACAGAATTCACCTACCAATTGGTACAAGGATATGACTTTTTACACCTATATCAAGCTCAAGAATGTACTTTACAAATGGGCGGTAGTGATCAATGGGGTAATATTACTACAGGAACCGAATTGATTCGTAGAATTGGTGGCGGTAAAGGATATGCGCTTACTTGCCCCTTAATTACCAAAGCAGATGGTACCAAATTTGGAAAAACAGAAGGCGGTAATATCTGGTTAGATGCACAACGAACTTCACCCTATAAATTCTATCAATACTGGTTAAATACCAGTGATGAAGATGCTGAAAAATATATTAAGATTTTTACTTTTTTAACTAAAGAAGTTATCGAAACCTTAATTACACAGCATAAGGAAGCACCGCATCAAAGAGCCTTACAGAAGAAACTTGCCGATGAAATTACCATCATGGTACATTCTAAAGCAGACTTGGATAATGCGATTAAGGCTTCTGCTATTTTATTTGGTAAATCAACAGCATCTGATCTAAAAACATTAGACAGCAACACATTTCTTGAAATATTTGACGGTGTGCCACAAGCTGAAATTTCTAAAGACACCATTAAAGAAGGGATTTCTATTATTGGTGCCTTAGCAGAACATACTGGGTTTTTAAAATCTAATGGTGAAGCAAGACGCGCCCTAAAAGAAAACTCCATTGCTGTTAATAAAGAAAAAATTACAGATACTTATACTATATCCGAAACGGATTTAATCAATAATGAGTTTGTATTATTACAACGTGGAAAGAAAAATTATTTTGTAATTCGAGTGGTGTAATACTATTTAAGAGAAAAAGAGAAGTACGCTTACGCTAAGACTAAAAGAAAATCTAATCATCTCATCTATCCGTCTTAGCCCTTCGATAAACTCAGGGCAGGCCTGTAAGCGTACTTCTTTGTGTCTTGATTACAGAATACTATAAATTTTAAAATCTATTTACTTCTGCATATTCTTAGCCTCGATACTTAATGTAGCATGCGGTACTAATTTTAATCGCTCCGGATTGATTAATTTTCCAGTGACACGACATACTCCGTACGTTTTATTTTCAATACGTAATAATGCATTTTTAAGATCACGAATAAATTTTTCTTGTCGAATGGCTAATTGTCTATTTTTTTCTTTAGACATGGTTGCACTCCCTTCTTCAAAAGCTTTAAAGGTAGGTGAAGTGTCATCGGTACCATTATTACCATCATTCTTATACGAACTCTTTAAAAGCTCTAAATCTTTGTTCGATTTTTCAATTTTCTGTAGAATAATATCTTTGAACATCGCTAGATCAGCATCACTGAATCTTACTTTTATATCATCTGCCATGGTTATTATTGTTTTTTAATTACTAACTGTGTTTCAATATCATCAAAAATAATAGCGGTTCCATCTATTATTTCTGTTGCAAACACAATGGTTTCGGTTAAGGTTTCATTTTTAATATACGTTTCGTTTACAGAAACGGCTTCTTTAATTATTTTATTATCTTCAAAAGTGATTTCAATTTTATCTGTAACAGATAACCCACTATCCTTACGGATATTTTGAATTCTGTTGATTAGCTCTCTTGCAATCCCTTCTTTTTTCAATTCTGGAGTAATGGTTACATCCAATGCTACCGTTAATGTTCCCGAATTTGCTACTAACCACCCTTCAATATCTTGGGCACTGATTTCCACATCTCCGGATTCCAAAGTAACAATTTTATCATGAATTTCAATATCAAAAGCACCTGTTTGTTCTAAAATTTTGATTTTTTCTTGATCGAAATTTCGTATCTCATTGGCTATCAATTTCATATCTTTTCCGAAACGAGGGCCTAATGCTTTAAAATTTGGTTTGATTTGCTTCACCAAAATACCAGAATCTTCACTTATCAAATCAATTTCCTTGACATTCACCTCACTTTTAATCAATTCGGCAATAGCAGTAATTTCTTCTTTTTCTGCTGCATTCACCACCGGAATCATAATGCGCTGCAACGGTTGACGTACTTTGATTTTTTCTTTTTGACGTAAGGATAATGTAAGTGATGCTATGGTTTGCGCTTTCTGCATTTTTTGCTCTAAAGCCATGTCAATGCATGCAGCGTCATATACCGGAAAATCAGCAAGGTGTACACTCTCCGAAGACTCTTGTCGCGAAACTCCCATCAAGTCTTGATACAACCGATCCATATAAAATGGAGCCACTGGTGCTCCCAATTTGGATACTGTTAGCATACACGTATATAATGTTTGATATGCAGAGATTTTATCTTGCTGATAATCGCCTTTCCAAAATCTTCTTCGACTTAATCGCACAAACCAGTTACTCAAGTTTTCTTGTACAAAATCCGAAATGGCTCGAGTTGCCTTTGTGGGTTCATAGTCGTTATAAAATTGGTCTACATTTTTGATCAAGGTATGTAGTTCACTTAAAACCCAACGATCAATCTCTGGACGCTCTGATAGTGCTATATCTGCCTCAGCATAAGCAAAACCATCAATATTAGCATATAAAGTAAAGAACGAATACGTGTTATATAACGTTCCAAAGAACTTACGCCTCACCTCAGCAATACCTTCTGCATCAAACTTCAAGTTATCCCATGGATTGGCATTACTAATCATATACCATCGCGTAGCATCAGGCCCATACGCTTTTAGCGTTTCAAATGGATCTGCAGCATTGCCTAAACGTTTGGACATTTTCTGTCCATTTTTATCCAATACTAAACCATTTGACACTACATTTTTATATGCGATATCATCCGAGATAATTGTACCAATAGCATGTAAAGTATAGAACCAACCTCGAGTTTGATCTACCCCTTCTGCTATAAAATCTGCTTTTCGGGCTCCCGCTTCTACCTTTTCTTTATTTTCAAATGGATAATGCCATTGCGCATAAGGCATTGCTCCAGAATCGAACCAAACATCAATAAGATCGGTTTCTCTGCTCATCGGTTCTCCAGAAGAAGATACTAGGGTGATCGTGTCTACAATATTTTTATGCAAATCTACAGCTGCATAATTTTCCTCACTCATATCCCCTACTATAAAGTCAGCATATACATCGGCTTTCAAGACTCCTGCAGCTACTGCTTTTTTCATTTCTGATTTCAGTTCTTCGATAGAGCCGATAATCAATTCTTCTTTCCCGTCTTCAGTACGCCAAATCGGTAATGGAATCCCCCAAAACCGAGAACGTGATAAATTCCAATCATTGGCATTGGCTAACCAATTTCCAAAACGCCCCTCTCCAGTTGATTTAGGTTTCCAGTTGATTCCTAAATTCAGGTCATGCATTCGGTCTTTAGTATCCGTAACTTTAATAAACCACGAATCTAATGGGTAATATAAAATCGGTTTATCCGTACGCCAACAGTTCGGATAACTGTGTACATACTTCTCTACCTTAAAGGCTTTATTTTCAATTTTAAGCTTAATCGCAATTTCTACATCTACTGATTTTTCTGGAGCTTCTCCTTCAGGATAATATTCGTTCTTCACATACTTTCCTGCAAACTCTCCTACGTGCTTGGTAAATTTACCTTGTAGATCTACTAAAGGCACTAAAGTATCTGTATCATCCTTCACTAACATCGGAGGTACTTCAGGTGTTGCCTGTTTTGCTACTAAAGCATCATCCGCACCAAAGGTAGGTGCCGTGTGTACAATTCCTGTTCCATCTTCTATGGTCACAAAATCTCCTGCAATCACTCGAAAAGCATCTTGTGGATTCGCATCGGGCTGTGTGTACTTTAATATTTGCTCATAGCGACTATCGACTAAGTCTGTTCCTTTGCACGCTAATACGATCTGGTATGGGATTTTTTTATCTCCAGTACTATAGGCTTGTATTTCTTCTGCTGTCTCAACCGCTACAAATTTACCTGCAAATTGTTTCGCAACAAGATTCTTTGCCAATATTACATGAATAGGCTCAAACGTATATTGATTATATGTTTTGACCGCTACATAGTCAATCTTTGGCCCTACAGTTAATGCTGTATTCGACGGTAATGTCCATGGTGTTGTTGTCCATGCCAAAAAAAACACATCTCCTTCTAGCGCTTTTAAGGAAGACGGTAACGTATCTTTTTCCGCTTTAAATTGCGCTACCACAGTAGTATCGGTTACATCTTGATAGGTACCCGGTTGATTCAACTCATGTGAACTTAATCCTGTACCTGCTTTTGGAGAATACGGCTGTATAGTATAGCCTTTATATAGTAATCCTTTTTTATACATTTCTGAAAGTAACCACCATACACTTTCCATGTATTTGGGTTTGTACGTAACATAAGGATCTTCCATATCTACCCAATACCCAATTTTAGTAGTCAGGTCATTCCAGATATCGGTATATCGCATCACCGCTTTTTTACAGGCTTCGTTATACTCGGCTACTGTAATTTTTTTACCAATATCTTCTTTCGTTATCCCTAATTCTTTTTCTACACCCAACTCTACAGGAAGCCCATGAGTGTCCCATCCTGCTTTACGTTTTACTTGATATCCTTTTTGTGTTTTGTATCGACAAAAAATATCTTTGATAGCACGTGCCATAACATGGTGAATCCCTGGCAACCCATTGGCTGAAGGTGGCCCTTCAAAAAAGATAAAAGGCTCAGCACCTTCGCGTTCTGAAATACTCTTTTCAAAAATATCATGTTGTTGCCAATAGTCTAGTATATTTTCTGCCACTTTTGGCAAGTCAAGTCCTTTATATTCAGGAAACTTAGTACTCATAGGATCATCCTTTCTGTTATGGACGCGAAAATAAGGATTTTATTGAAAAAATAAACGGTAAATAGAGTAATACCTTTGTTTATTGAGGTATTGGGTTTTAGAGATATTCAAGAGTATTGAAACTTTATCCCAAAGTATACTTCAACTATAAAGACTCGTATGTTAATCTGTTTAAACGACAGCGTATTCTATGGCTTAACCGTAAAATTAACTGTGTTACAAGGTTTTATGGTTTTTTTTTAATAATTTGAGGGCTGCTAACACATAAATCATTTGAAATGACTAAAAAGTCCACCTATCTTTTAGGAATTGTGTTGACGATTTGTATTGGAGCTATTTTAAACTGGTGGTTTTGTTGTAAGTATAGTACTTATGATACAAAACTTACAGAAAATAGTACAGTCGCCACACCCGTTCCAGAAGAAAAAACAATCATCCCTCTACTCATAAAAGATCCACAAGGAGACTTTGATTATAGTACCGATGATAATATCAATTTTAAGAACTCTTCAAAAGAAATCTTAGAACCCATATCCTTAAAAGTAGATACCGGAATATTGAAGCTTACTACCTATGTAAATTCACATCCGGAAAAAAATGTGGATATTACCGGATATTATACCAGTAATGAGGTATATAATGGATCATTTCCTGATCTAGGGATTGCTAGAGCAACCGCTGTTAAAAACCATTTAATTAGTAAAGGTCTTACCTCAAAACAAATCAACGTTTTCAGCGCCCTTAAAGCACGTATTGCTGAAGAAGATAGTGTGCTTATTGGTCCTATAAAATTTGCAATACAAACTATGGACACTACAGCAGTAGGCAGTGCCGATAATGCTATAGCTGCTGAATTAAAAGTATTGGAAGCTACTATAAAAGAAAACCCATTAATTCTTTATTTTAAAACAGGACAAAGTGCTATTCGTTTAAATGAAACACAGCGGCAAAAGATATTCGATATTTCTAAATATTTAGATAAGGTAGACAATGCTAAATGTTTGGTTATAGGACATACCGACAACGTGGGTGACCCTAATACCAATACAACATTAGGTCAAAAAAG
This sequence comes from uncultured Aquimarina sp., assembly GCA_937951135.1. Classification (GTDB taxonomy): domain Bacteria; phylum Bacteroidota; class Bacteroidia; order Flavobacteriales; family Flavobacteriaceae; genus Aquimarina. Next base: position 31,582 of record CALFCI010000018.1, read on the forward strand.
AGCAGATTATGCGAGAAAGTATCTTATTAATAATGGTATTTTACCTCAAAAAATAGAAGCAACCTCCAAGGGGGATCGTACACCTATAGCCCCAAATACTACAGCAGAAGGTAGGGCTAAAAATAGAAGAACAGTAATTACAATTAACTAATAAAAAAATAGAAATATATGAACTGGTGTTTAATTATTCCAATAATAGTAGGCGTGATCTGCGCAATATTAGGGTATCTTTTAGGAAGACTATTTTCTAAAAAAAATACTACAGATACAAGCGAATTAGAAACTTGGAAACAAAAGTATGAAGCCTTAACAAAGGAGCATAATAGTTGTAAGAATAAGCGTTTGGCTCTAGAAGCAGAGTTGGCAGCATGTACTACAAAACTACAAACGAATGTAAGTGCTCCTGTTGATACAGCGACATCATTTGCAGCTTTGGTAGTTCCTTTTGATACCGATGCCGCTAAAGCAGTTTTTGGCAAAAAAATCAAACAAGATGATCTTAAAGTAGTCGAAGGAATTGGTCCAAAGATCGAGGAACTGTTTCATAACCATGATATAAAAACTTGGAAAGCGCTTTCAGAATCTTCTGTAGAGGAATGCCAAAAGGTATTGAAATCTGGAGGAAAACGTTTTGAAATTCATAAGCCTGGCACTTGGCCAAGACAAGCTAAACTAGCCTATGAAGGAAAATGGGAAGAATTATTAAAATGGCAAGATGAGCTAGACGGAGGTAAATAAAACCCATAAGTTAAAAAAAGCCGTTTGTGCATGCGTATACGTATGTATCAAACGGCTTTTTTAATTCATTTGGCTGAGTACACGACAAAAAATAGTTGTTCTCGATTCAAAGTCGCATCATCACTTTGTGATCCAGACCTACTAGGTTTCGGAAACCTAGTAGGTCTAACAGAGCACCTAACTATAATAATGATGATCAGAAACTTAAAGCATAGAGACTGTTTTTTGTCATGTACTTAGTTCATTTGGTTATAACCAATACTCATGAGCTCGTTTCATGCCAGTACATGATGCCAACAATAAGTACGATTATGAAAAGTACTAAAGCACCTATTTTCCAATAGGAATACGGTCTTTTTCCGGAAATACTACCCGTTTGTCCGTTAATAAAAAAATTATATTTTTTATCTTGATAGGCATAGGAACTAATGTATGCGGGTAACAAAATATGTTTAAATGTTTCTTCAGATAAACGCATCATAATGTTATGTACACGTTGTGTATCTCCTCCAATGTCTCGTTTTGACCATCTGCGAGCAATCGCTTCCGCTTCTTGTTTAGAAGATAGATGTCCCTCTTTTAGCGATAACGTATACTTTTCGGTAACAAACCCAGCCAAATAACTCGTATTAAATGTAGTTAAGGCATTCAAATTCCAATTGGTAATCTTACGCGGAATTGAGTGTGGCTTTTGTTTGGAGGCTTGAATTAAAGTATCATTTACAAATCCACTAATTGTTCCAGAAGTATGCGACCAACGCGTTCTTCGTTCCTGTCGTGTTCTACGTACTGTTTTTCCATTGACTTGAGTGGTATAAGGCACCTGTACATAATAATAGGTACCTCGCTCACCTGTATATTCGGCATATAACTGTGCATCAAAAGTCCAATAGGGCAAATACAACCCTTTTGTATGCTGAGGATCCAATGCCGCTTTTTTAAGCTTATTAGGTGCAAACCATAACCCTTTTACCCATTGCGCAAAAATCTGGTGTGATTTTTTTTGATCAAATTGAAAAGGAAGCACAGCACCCGGTAAAATCCAATCTTCGGCAATTGCATCTTCTAGAATTAATGGTGTAGCACAATACACACAGTGTAACGATTTATAATGCTCTTCAATATGTTGATTTGCACCACAGTTTTTACACTGTAACATCATCACTTTTTCTGAGTGATGGGTGGTTCCCATCTTTTCTAAATAAGGCCCCAGCTCTAACTCTTTAAAATCGTGTTGAGCAGGTTCAATAGCTTCGATATGATTACAATACTCACATTGTATCTGCGCAGTTCCTGGCTTATATCGTAACTCGGCACCACAATTTACACAAGATTTCTTACGCTCAGAAACTGCGTTTTGTATTTCATTTTCCATAAGTGCTTACTAAATATATTTATAGCGTAAATACTTATTTTATTTAAACTTGTGGAGGAAGTGGAGGGGGCGTATTTCCACCTAAAAATGGTTTGAGTTCTGCTACAGTATGCAGTGGTTCCCAATTATCCATACCTTGTTTCCATATTAAAACCTCTTTATTAATAGTCCTATTGGCAAATAGCACGCTCAATTGATCCAAGGATACAGGGCCTATTTGCTGTCCGTTATTGGCATAAAAATATTGAATAGCCGTAGGCATTGGAGGCGGAGTATTTCCAGCATTTTGTTGTGATTGTACTTGTGATTGACCATTAGTAGGGTTCATCAGGCTTCCCATTTGTTGTGCCATTACAAAGCCCATTCCCATTCCCATTCCAGCACCGGCAGTACCACCTTCGTTAGAAGCAGCAGCTTCTATCGCTTTAGCTGTTTTAAATTTTGTGAGTTTATCCAAATCCAATTTATCGATTCGGCTATATTCAAAAATTTCTTTCTTTAGTTCTTCCGGCATTGAAACATTTTCAATGTAAAATCTTGCTAAAGAAATTCCCACAGCATTAAACTCTGGTTGCATAACCGCTAAACAAGTTTCAGAGAGTTCTGTAGTATTGGCTGCATATAATTCTATCGGAAGATTAGCCTCTCCAATAGTATCTGTAAATCGCGTAGCAATTAAACTTTTTAGATGTTCATTGATCTCATAGTTTGTGAAATTAGCATCTGTACCTACAATATCAATGATAAATTTACCGGGATCACTAATTTTAAAAGCGTACGTACCAAAGGCTCTAATCTCTACCAATCCAAATCGATCATCATTTAACGTGATCGGGTTTTTAGTACCCCATTTTTCGTCAGCAAATAAATGTGTATTTACAAAATATACTTCTGCTTTAAACGGACTATTAAATCCGTATTTCCATCCTTTTAAGGTCGTTAGCACCGGAAGGTTTTGAGTCGTAAGGTTATAGGTTCCTGGACCAAAAACGTCGGCTAACTGCCCTTCATTAATAAAAACAGCGGTTTGCCCTTCTCTAACGATTAATTGTGCATCGTTTTTTATTTCATTTTGATACCGTTCAAATCGGTGTACAATAGTATCATCGGTAGTATCTAACCATTCGATAATATCTATAAATTCATGACCTAATTTTTTTTTAATTTCATCAAAAAGTCCCATTACAAGTGTATTTGTGTTTTGAATTTTAAAAGTAAGGAATAGAAGTATCGATCAAAAATTAATTTCGATAAAAATGATAATTTGATTGCTATGATGAATTCAAAATGGGTTAGTATTATACAATTTACAGATAACTATTTCGCTTGAGTACATGACAAAAAATAGTTGTTCTCGATTTAAAGTTGTAGCATCACTTTGTGATCCAGACCTACTAGGTTTTGGAAACCTAATAGGGCTAACAGAGCAGCTAAAAATTCGCAGTACTCTTAGTTCTACACTTTAATAAGACACATACTACCGTATTAAAGAAAAATGACCTGAAGATTCTTTATTGCCATTAATTTCTACACTAAACCAATACTCTGATGCAGGTAACATCTTCCCGTTATAATTTCCATCCCAACCCGCACCATCTGCTCTAAACATGGTGATGAATTTTCCAAATCGATCAAAAATAGAAATCGTAATCATCGCCAGATCTTCATCCCCTATTGCATTCCAAGTATCATGAAAACCATCACCGTTTGGTGTAAAATATTTAGGGAAACCTGTAACAAATATACTTTTTGTAATTTCTCCACATCCTTCAATATCAAATACTTTTATAGTATGTTCCCCCAAAGTTACATCGGTAAACTCACCACTATCTTGTGGAATTCCACCATCCATAACGTATTGAAACATTCCTATACCTGTAGCAGTAGCACTAATAGCGTTGTCTGTTACACTATCGCTTGATACGGATAACGCTAAAGTTTCTGGCCCTCTAGATAAGGTAACCTTAATTCCATCCCTAGATTTTTCAGCTATATCGGTAACAAATACACTATAATCCCCTCCTTCAACAATTTCTATAGTATTCGTATCGGCTCCAGGAATCACCTGATTGTTTAATCGCCATACATAAGTTTCAAGTCCACTAAAAGAAGTATTTCGAAACCTAGCCGTTAATGTTTGTGGAATATCGGAAGTACAGAGCACAAAATCTTCACTAGTAAGCATTGGGGCTGAAGTATTTTCGATAATAACATTAGAATCTGCCGAAATCCCTTGCACAAAAACTGCAGAATCTACACTTTCATCTCCTCGATCTGCAATCACTAGCTTTAAGGTATATGTTTCTCCTGGAATTACATCAATTTCGGTGGGTAGTACTTTTGTATACCCGTTATATTCAAGTATTTCGGAACCAGTAGGATTATCAATGTAAAACTCTGGAAAAAAATTGATCCCTAGTTGTTCTATATCAGGAAAGGGAGCAACACCTCCTGTTCGATCAGGACAACGTAATGTACTTTCATGTATAGAACCTGTATTTACTGAAATATTAGCAGAACCTGGAACTGCTGCAAGATTAGTGCCTCCAAAAGCAGTTCCTGAATCGTTTGGAATACCCGGTCCTTTAATCAAAAAAGCGAAACCATCTCTCAACTTACCGTCTCCGCTACATTCAAAAGCATTATACTCTTCTGAAGCAAAAATAAAATCAAACTTTAACTTGAATCCGTAAGGAACTAAACTAAACTCTAGTACCGTAGCATTAAACGTATCAACTTCAGTAGCACTATTATCATTTAATAATTTAGTTAAATCGGCATCTCCAAACCAACCTGTTGTTCTTAAGATACCACTTCCAGAGTCATCATTGGGACCCATCCCAAATGTTGCACTACCTGTAGTAAGCACTATCCCATCTTGAAACGGAAAACTACTAGTTCCTTGATTAAAGTATCCCCAGCTCTTACGAAAATTTCCTGTATTGACTGGATTTTCAAGCAATCGTACAGAAGAAGGGATCAAAACAATATTATCATTATCAATCAAAACATTATCAATCAATTGTGTGATCGTCAAATCGGATGCTGGATCATCATCTGGATTAATTTGAACCGATTGTGCAGATATCGTTGATAACATCCCAAATACAAAACCGCTAAAAAGTAATTTCTTAATCATAATGATTGTGCTAGTATAATAGACCAATATACAAAAGCTAGCTAAATCCTTAACTTAAAATTAACATTTTTAACATACTATAAATACTTTCCGATCGCATGATAACACCTTGATATAATTGTTATTACAAAATACACGTACTGAATTAAAACTAATTTCTCCCGATTTCATTAGGATATAACCTATATACTGGATCACTTTGCCAAAACGTTTTTGTATCCACATCTAATGCTGTAAGTGGCCCTTTGAATGCTGCACCCGTATCAATATTCCAAACACTAGCAGCATGTACAGGGGTGGTTTTATTAATTCGAGTTACTGGAGTATGACCCACATAAATTTCATCAAAAATAGAGAGGCGTTTGGGATAATGAAGATCCGTTTTCTGAAGTGCAGGATCAATAGCAAGTGCTAGTTCCCATAACGATCGATCCCAATATAGGATTTTGCTAAAATGCTCCCGATGAGGTCCATGTAGATTAGAAAAACCAGCATGTAAAAACAACCTATTCTTAGTATCTACATGATAATTAAGTAAACGTTCGTAAAAATCTAAATGCTTCACCATCATGGCACTATCAATAGTTTTGTACCCATCTAATGTTGCCTGTCCGCCATGTTGTAACCATTCAGGGTTGTGCGTTTTTTGAGTTAACCATGTATAACAAAGTTCATCGTGATTGCCTCTTAAAAAAATGCATTGATGTGTCTGGTTTAATTCAATTAAAAAAGAAACTACTGTAGCGCTATCACTCCATCCGTCAACATAGTCTCCCAAAAATATTAGGGTATCATCGGCTGTTATTTTTGCCTTTTCAATGAGTTGTTGTAAGGCTCGTAATGCCCCATGAATATCTCCAATAACTAATGTTCTACCCATGTATATCTCTTATTTCATATTTGTAGTAAACTCTGATTTCCATTTTCCCCAATAGAGTCAACTACCTCGGAGCAAGCTCACGAGACATTTCGAGGCAAGCCTCGAAGAATTAAACTCCACAATGTGGATTAAAAAATACTGAAGACTAATTTATACCATTTAATATTTGAATTCACCCAATTAAAATGCGCCTTTTGAATGTCTATTTCAGTATAAAAAATAACCGTAGCTTAGGCTATGCTGATTTTTTATATTTCATATACATCCAAAACTCATCATTTTTCTTTTGAGCAAATTCAAACATAAAATGGTATAAGATAATCTAAGGTACTAATCTTAGTTGATTTTATCGTAAAAAATGACGATATATAAAACATCAAAAGACACTATCTAATTATATTTTACCTTTCGCAAGATGCGCATACTCTCTTTATATCGGGCATAAATATCTTTATCAAACTTTTTTATATAGGGTTTAATCGTTTCTAATTTTTCTTTAGCTTCCTTAAAATCATTAAAATAGCATAACAGGTACGTTGCCGAAATATTTTGTAAATCATCCTCTTCACTAGGAGTTAATGGACTTTTTTTCTGAAGTTTTTCCAGTAGTATATTATTGTTATTATATAAGTGATGTAATGTTTTTCTATCAAACTGAGGTGGTGTAAATAGTAATTTACTTTCGATATCATAATGTGCATTATCTTTAAAAGTTATCACTACTTCTTCTAATGGATAATAGGTGTCGGATGGCTGTAAACCTAATTGTACATATTCCGTAATTCGAAATTCATTTTCTGTGATTACAATACTTACTTCATCCAAAGCAGAGTAAAATAACTTAACATGTTCATTAATCAATTCGATATCTACCCTTGAATAATAAATACCATCATTTACTTTTTTTTCTTTTCCAGCCCAACACACTACAAAATATTCTTTAAATACTTTATAGGTAGGATTATAATCTTGCCGTACATTCATGAAATCAAAAACGCCATCCAGGGTAAGTTCAATATTATTTTGTGCATTACTTTCAATAGCATGCACAATTTTAGAATTTATATCCTTAATTTCAATGTCAAATACTTTAGGCATACTAATACTGCCATCCCTAAAAAAAACAGCTCCACCATAATATTTCCAAATATTTTTACGAAACGAACACAATTTTCCATCTACGGGGGGACGTATAGTAACCAATCCCACTACTTTATCAATAGGCAAATGCGGAAAGGGAATATTTTCATAAGCGACTAAAGGGGGATTACTAATATATGCATTCACTAAATTCTGAATTTTACTATCATCAAAAAAATCAACCCCAATAATAGCATTATTATCGTCTTGTACTCCAATAACGATATAAGAATTGTTTTTAGGATTGGAATTGGCTAGTGCACAAATATGCTTTACAAACTTAGCTTTCCCTTCTTTTTCACCAATGTTCAATTTCAGTTTTTTATCATAAAAACTATTTTCATCATTATGAGCTAATAGATGTTTAATAAGTAACCGTTTATTGATCATTGTTTTACTTTAATCCACATTGTGGAGTTTAATGCTTTGAGGCAAGCCTCAAAATGTTAAAAATAGGTATCCGCTGGATGCCTCCTAAGCTTACTCCAAGGTAGTTTACTTTTTACTAAAATACTAAAACCCTTTTAGATACGTATTGGTTACTCAATTGTCAGTATATCTATCAACAAAACAAACCCAGTATAATCATAAAATATTAAATCCAAAATATTATTTTAACTTCAAAATTTTAGTACGTGAGAAAAATTAGTAGCTGTATTTTATATTTTTGATAATCAACGCTTTAGAGATACTTGCTCTGTTAGACCTGCTAGGTTTTTAGTAGGTCTAAATTATAAAGTGATGATGCAACTGTACATAGAGAATAACTATTTTTTGTCATGTACTCAGCTTCAAAATACAATCATAGGTGTAGAATTTATAACTTTTTTTTATTAGTATCACTTTTAAAAAACTGATAATCAGTATATTTATTCTTATAAGTATAAAGTATTATAAATGAATATTAAAACGAATTTCAATCCTTCAATGGTAATGTTCATAACTCCAAATAACGGTTCATATCTTATGTGTATAACTAGTTACTAAGATATATAAGTATTATTAGGTTCTTTATTTTTTTATTTCAATACACGTTATACATTCACAAATCAAAATTTAGTAGTTCTTTTTTTTAGACAAGTTTTGAGACCATAACTTGGAGTTATGAAATATGGTTTTACCGTAAAAAAGTTAAGATTTAATAGTTAATATAGATATGAACAGTTGTTCATTATTTTTTGTTTCCATAAGATTTTCAATACCTTATCGTAATTTATCTATGTTCATAACACACGAATGAACTTCACTAACCAAATAAACCTAATAAAACAGCAAAAAGTTATACCGCTATTCACACTACATCATATACATCATTGTTTTTTTTAATTTTAAAAGAAAAAGAAATATATATATAATATGTGTTCATAAGTAAGTTCCTATTGAAAATTTAAAGATTAAAATAAGGTTTAGATTTAGGATACGTTTTATCTTATGTAATAAATTGAGTATTAATTTTTAAAGGTATAAATTATTAATCTTAATAGATAAACTGTACTTTTAGCACTTATAACTATAATTAATGAAAAGAAAGAGCAATCGTAGAAAAAGTTCATCTAATACAGAAAATATTACTCAAGGCATACTGAAACTTTTAAAATCAGAGCCATCCCAAAGCTTTAATTACAAGCAGATAGCAGCAAAATTTGGAGTAGATGACCCTAGTAGTCGAAACCAAATTATTAAAAAATTGGCCCAACTGGCTGCCAAAAAACAAATTACAGAAGAGTCTACAGGTAAATTTAAAATCATACCGAATATTAATACCTATTCAGGGGTTTTACAAGTGACTTCTAAAGGAACTGGATATGTAATTGTAGAAGAACTAGGAGAAGATATATTTGTACCTAAAAATGCACTCAATAGAGCTTTAGATAAGGATGAGGTAGAGGTTTATGTTATTAATCGTAGACGAAGAGGAAAAAGTGAAGGAGAGATTACTAGAATAATTTCTAGAAAAACAGAAAAATTTGTAGGTGTAATTGACATCCAAAAGACGTATGCTTTTGTGATGGTTCAAAATGCAAAAATGTATACCGATATTTTTATTCCAAAAGATAAGATAGGGGATGCAGAAAATGGAGATAAAGTTGTCGTAAAATTAGAGGACTGGCCAGAAAAAGCAGATTCTCCTTTTGGAACGATACTCCAAGTATTAGGAAAACCAGGAGATCACGATACTGAGATTCACTCGATTTTAGCACAGTATGGATTGCCTTATGAATTTCCAGAAGAAGTACAACAATATGCAGATGGTTTAGACACCAGCATACAAGAGTCAGAAATTAAAAAGCGTCGAGATATGCGAAATATCCTGACCTTTACTGTAGATCCTAAAGATGCTAAAGATTTTGATGATGCTTTATCTTTTGAAGTCTTAGAAAATGGGAATTATGAAATAGGGATTCATATTGCAGATGTATCTCATTATGTACAACCGGGTACAATATTAGATACTGAAGCGTATGAACGGGCAACTTCTGTATATCTAGTCGATAGAGTAGTACCCATGCTTCCTGAAGTATTATCTAATAATGTATGTTCGTTGCGGCCACTTGAAGAAAAGTATACCTTTTCTGCCGTTTTTGAATTGAATGCAAAAGCTGAAATTAAAAACCAATGGTTTGGAAGAACTGTAACCTATTCTGATGCGCGTTTTGCTTATGAAGAAGCACAGCATATTATAGAAACTGAAGAAACAGCAATTCCTGCTGAAATTTCATTAACAGGAAAAGCATATCAAGTCGATCAAAAGATTGCAGATGCGGTATTAAAAATGGATGAACTCGCTAAAATTTTACGTGGTAAACGTATGCGAGATGGTGCTATTTCTTTTGATAAAGTAGAAGTAAAATTCAATTTAAATGAAGCTAATGAACCTATAGGTGTATTTTTTAAAACTTCTAAAGATGCCAATAAGTTGATTGAAGAATTTATGCTATTAGCAAATAAAAAAGTAGCAGAATTTGTTGGTAAACAAGATAAAAAACAAACGTATATCTATAGAATACATGATGAGCCTAATGATGAAAAGTTATCAGCTTTACAAAATGTAATTGGTAGGTTTGGGTATACATTAGACCTAAGAGATCGTAAAAGTATTACATCATCTTTAAATGGATTATTAAAAGATGTACAAGGTAAGAAAGAGCAAAATATGGTAGATACTTTAGCCATACGAACCATGAGTAAAGCAGAATATAGTACTCAAAATATTGGGCATTATGGATTAGCTTTTGAGTATTATTCACATTTTACTTCTCCAATTCGAAGATATCCTGATGTTATAGCACATCGTTTGTTACAACATTATTTAGATAAGGGAAAAGACACTAAATTTAGTGTCTCTAAAGAAGAATATGAAGAAAAGTGTAAGCATAGTAGTAATATGGAAGGTTTAGCTTCTAGTGCAGAACGAGATTCCATAAAGTTTATGCAAATAAAATTTATGAAAGATCATGAAAATGAAGAATTTTTAGGTGTAATTTCAGGAGTAACAGAGTGGGGGATTTATGTAGAAATAGTAAGTAATAAATGTGAAGGGATGATACGCCTTAAGGATATTAGTGATGATCATTATATTTTTGATCAAGATGAATATGCAATTATAGGCCAACGTACCAAAAAAGTATATCAGTTAGGTGATGAAGTACATGTAAAAGTGAAAAATGCAGATTTAATAAAACGTCATTTAGATTTTACATTAATCGTAAATACGCAAAGCGTTTAAATAGAGACGCAAAATATTGTGTCTCAACAGTAAAGACGCAATATTTTGCGTCTCAAACAAGATAATAAATGAGAAAAGGAATAGTAGTACTGTTATTCTTATGTATAGGAATAGCAGCGTTTGCACAAAAAAAAATTACTAAAGAAATAGTATCTTTTACTGAGCTTAAAGTTTTTGATAAAATAAAAGTAACGTTAATACCCAGTACAGAAAACAAATTAGAAATTACAGGATTACAAAATAATGAAGTTGATATTGTACAAAGTAATGAAGTATTAAAAATTAAAATGTCTTTAAATAATATTTGGGAAAATAATAATACCAAAGTAACTTTATATTGTAAAGGGGTTTCTATTATAGATGTAAATGAAGGATCTAAAGTAAGTATTGAAGGGGAATTAAAAACTGAAAATTTAGATTTAAGAGCGCAAGAGGGTGCAGATATTATAGGTAAGATAGTAACAGATAAATTATTTGCAAAAGCAGTAACTGGTGGAGAATTGGTATTATCTGGAACGGCTACAGCACAAGAAGTAATTGTAAAAGCAGGAGGACAGTTTTTATCTAAAGAATTGAGTACAGAAACTACAAGAGTAAAAATAAGTGCAGGTGGAGAAGCTATAGTAAATGCTTCAAAATATGTAAAAGCGAATACTACAGCTGGTGGAATTATAAGAATATATGGAAATCCTAATGAAATTGATCAGAGAAAAGTCTTTGGGGGTAAAATTATAACAGTACACTAAATAGTATTCAATACCTTTGTAATAAATTAGTTCACATCCTATGCTTCAAGATGCCCATGCTGCGATTCCCTTAGGGTTTTTACTTTCTTTTTTAATAGGTCCTGTTTTTTTCGTACTTCTAGAAACAGCAGCATTAAAAGGATTTCGGGCAGCGCTTACTTTAGATATAGGAGCTATTATTGCAGATATTGTATTCATTCTTATTGCTTATTTTAGTACAAGTCAGATTTTAGAAAAAATAAAAGATGATCCTGCTTTATTCATTTTTGGAGGAATGCTTTTGGCAACTTATGGAATCATTTCATTTATTCAAGAAAAAAGAAATTACAATAAGCTTAGAGATACTTCTGTAGAGATTATTAACAAGCGAAATTATTTCACGCTATTTATTAAAGGATTTCTATTAAACTTTATCAATATAGGTGTTTTAGGATTTTGGTTGAGTATCATTATCGTAATTGGTCCTCAATTAGATATGAATGAAAATAGAATGCTATCTTTTTTCGCAATGGTATTAGCAACATATTTGTGTATAGATATTATCAAGATACTATTAGCAAAACAGTTAAAACAAAAATTAACACCAAAATTAATTTATAGTATTAAGCGTATCATTAGTATTTTGATGATAGTATTTGGAGCTTTTTTGATTCTTAAAGGAATACTACCCAATCAAGTAGAAGAACAATTACAAGATAGAATTGAAAAAATCAGACCTTCAACAATAGAATTAAATTAAAAAATCCTTCAATATACATTGAAGGATTTTTTTGAGGTGTCGAGCGGATTCGAACCGCTGTAGATGGTGTTGCAGACCACTGCCTAGCCGCTCGGCCACGACACCCTAATATTTTCGTTGATCAAATGTACTAAAATTTATGGTGATTTTTAAAAGGAATATGTTATAAAAATAAAATAAACATACTTTTTTTGTTTTATTAACGTTTGCTACCCCTATCTTTTCTTAATTTTTGAAATAGTTACCATTTCGACATTACCACCAATGGGAGGATTAATTTTAGAAAGATCAACTATAGCTTCGGCTACAAGAGGCAATTCATGTATAATACGTGCTAATATGCGTTCTGCAACATGTTCTAATAATTGAGATCGAATTGCCATTTCTTCCTTTACAATACGATTTAAATGTACATAGTCCACAGTATCAGATAGTTGATCTGAATTTGCAGAAGTATATAAATTCGCTTTAACTTTAAGGTCTACACGATAGTCAGATCCTATTTTTTCCTCTTCTTGTAAACATCCATGATTTGCATAAACCTTAATGTTTTGTAATGTAATGTATCCCATGATTTTAGTATAGAGTCGTTAGTACATAGTATTAAGTCCTTAGTATTAAGTATGTTATCAATTAGATATGTAATACTAGTGTAAGATTAAGAAGGTCAATCCTGTTATCAACTATAGACTTACAAAATACTATGTACTTAATACTAACGACTCAATACTAAAATAAGATGAACTTTTTTGGTAAAGATATAGTATCAATTTAGAATTTAGAATTTAGAATTCAGAATTTTATGATAGCTTTGTATTTTACTAGACTATTGAATCATGACAGCAGATACCAAATCGCTCCATTTTATTGAGCAAATTATAGAAGAAGATATTAGTAACGGAATGTCTCGTACTAATTTACGATTTCGATTTCCTCCAGAACCTAATGGGTATTTACATATTGGACATACTAAAGCATTAGGGATTAGTTTTGGTATGGGATTACGCTACAATGCTCCTGTAAATTTGCGTTTTGATGATACGAATCCTGCCAAGGAAGAACAAGAGTATGTAGATGCTATTAAACAAGATGTAGCATGGTTAGGATACCAATGGGATAAAGAATGTTATTCTTCAGATTATTTTCAGCAACTGTATGATTGGGCAGTACAGTTAATTCAACAAGGAAAAGCGTATGTAGATTCTCAAACTTCGGAAGCAATGGCGGAGCAGAAAGGAACAACTACATCACCAGGGCAAAATAGTCCATATCGAGATCGATCTGTAGCTGAGAATTTAGCATTATTTGAACAAATGAAAGCGGGTGCTTTTAATGAAGGTTCATACGTGCTTCGGGCAAAAATTGATATGACAGACCCTAATATGTTGATGCGAGATCCATTGATGTATCGTATTCTTAAAAAAGAACATCATCGTACCGGAGATCAATGGTGTATCTATCCTATGTATGATTGGACACATGGAGAGAGTGATTATATCGAACAAATATCACATTCCTTATGTTCATTAGAATTTAAGCCGCATAGAGCGCTTTATGAATGGTTTTTGGAACAGATATATGATGATAACAAAATAAAGCCTAAGCAGCGTGAATTTGCCCGTTTAAACCTGAGTTATACGATTATGAGTAAGCGTAAGTTATTACGTTTGGTAGAAGAAGGTATTGTAACGGGATGGAATGATCCTAGAATGCCTACGATATCTGGATTACGTAGACGTGGATATACTCCAGAATCTTTGCGAAAGTTTGTAGCAACTGTAGGAGTAGCGAAACGAGAAAATATCATAGATGTTTCTTTATTAGAGTTTTGTATTCGTGAAGATCTGAATAAAAAGGCGCCTAGAATTATGGCTGTGCTGGATCCAGTAATACTTACGATTACAAATTATCCTGATAGTGAAGAATGGTTGGATGCAGAAAATAATCCAGAAGATGTTAATGCAGGGATGAGAAAAGTACCATTCTCTAAGCAACTATATATTGAACGAGAAGATTTTAAGGAAGAAGCGGGATCAAAGTATTTCAGATTAACTTTAGGAAAAGAAGTACGTTTAAAGAATGCATATATCATTAAAGGTGAACGTGTAATTAAGGATGCTGATGGAAAAATTATTGAAATTGAATGTAGTTATGATGTAGATAGTAAATCAGGGAGTGGGAGTGAAGCTTCAAAACGAAATGTAAAAGGTACGATACATTGGGTATCGATACCTCATGCAATTCCTGTAGAAGTAAGAGTTTACGATAGACTTTTTAATCATGAATCCCCCGATGGAGATAAGGATAAAGATTTTATGGACTACATTAACCCAAAATCTTTACAAACCGTAACTGCCTATATAGAACCTAGTATACAAGAGGCAAAACCTTTAGATCAATTTCAGTTCCAACGTTTAGGATATTTTAATATTGATCCCGATAGTACTGCATCAAAAATAGTATGCAATAAAACAGTAGGATTAAGAGATACTTGGGCTAAAGTAAAAGCGGCACCAAAAGATTCGGGGCAACATAAAGCCAAACCAAGTCAACAACAGCAACGAGAAATTCCAGCAATAGAAGAAGTAAAAAAAGCAGGAAAAAAATATACCAATTTACCAGAAGAAAAAAGAGCTATCTTAAAAAGTAAAATTGAAGCAGCAGCGACAAAAGTAACTCTTGAAGAGCTGATACCACTATACGATACTGCGGTTAAAAAAGCAGGAACTAGAATTGCGGTTTTAATTGCCTTAGGTATTGTATTAGAAACTAATGGAGCACAACCAGATCCGTTGGCTGTAGCTTTTATACAAAAAGCAAAAGAAGATAAAAATGAGTTATTACAAGAAGAAGCGGAGCAGTTAGCGAATACTTACGGAATATAGTAGTTATCTTACAGTAAAAAAGCATCACAGGTTTCTAAAACTTGTGATGCTTTTTTTTATACCTATTATTCTTCCATAAGCTGTTCATCATCTGGAATTTGAATTGTAGTTTTAAAATCCGGAAATAATTGTTGTGTATTGGGATCGGCAAGTAATTTATTAGCTTCTATAAAGTACCATTGCGTTTCAGAATCATCATAAAATCCTAATAAAGAACTTTTTAGCGTTATTTTACGACCATCAAAATCCATATATGTGGTGTTAGTCACCAAACAGCGATAAGCGTTGTCTTCTTTTTTTACAGTGACTACTTCATGAATATCATAGGTAGTAATTGCGATCTGTTGCGCAGCCATGGTTCTAAAGGTTTCTTCCATAGCTTCTAGAAGCGCTTGATCTCCATACGTATCTCGTATGACAGGATGAGTATATTGTAATAAGACAGATTTTTTTTTATCTATTGTCGCTTCTGCTAAATTTTTTGCCTGTGTTAATGCAGACGTTTTTAATGCTGTTATGGATTGAGAAAAAGTAGTATAGGATATACATACTAATAGTATGAAAATATTCTTTTTCATGGTAATTTTTTAAGTAAAGATAAGCTTTTTGATAGTATTATAAATATTGATAGTAATACAGTTCATATAGAAATATACTATTAAAAATCAAGTGATATAAAAGGCCTTTAAGCGCATTTTAAAAAAGGGGAATGAATACTATTAGAAAAAGAATAAGCAGGCAACAGCGGTTTTAATTTGAGCTTTTTAGAAAAACAGAATAAAAAAAAGCCATTTATAAAAAAAGCAATGTACGATCTTTTTAAATGGCTTTTTTAGGAGACAAAACCTAAGGAAGTTATTCTTTAGGTTTTTTATTTACAATACCTTTTTTAGCATTTTGTTTTTTCATTTCTTCTCCAATTTGGTTGGAGGCGGTAAATGAAGCAATCATATTATTTAGCATATCACTACCGGTTTGTGGAGAGTTAGGTAATAAGATTAAGTTACTATTCGTTTCTTCTCCAAGAGACTGTAAGGTATCATAATGTTGGGTCACTACAATAAGGGCAGAGGCTTCTTGAGAATTGATCCCCACATTATTCAAGACATCAACACTCTCTTCTAGACCACGTGCAATTTCTCTACGTTGATCAGCAATACCTTGTCCTTGTAGTCTTTTACTTTCTGCTTCCGCACGTGCTTTGGCTACAATTTTAATGCGTTCCGCTTCCGCTTCATATTCTGCCGCTACTTTCTCACGTTCTGCAGCATTAATTCTGTTCATGGCTTCTTTTACCTGCATATCAGGATCAATGTCAGTAACTAAGGTTTTAATGATATCATAGCCATAGTTAATCATCGCTTCATTTAATTCTTGTTTAACTGCTATAGCCACATCATCCTTACGTTCAAAAACATCATCTAATTTCATTTTTGGAACTTCAGCACGAACAACATCAAAGACATAAGAGGTGATTTGATCGTGTGGATTTTCTAATTTATAAAAAGCGTCATATACTTTTTCTTTAAGTACTTGAAATTGTACAGAAATTTTAAGACGAACAAATACATCGTCTTTTGTTTTGGTTTCTACCAAAACATCGAGTTGTTGAATTTTAAGATTAATACGGCCCGCAATACGATCAAAAATAGGAATCTTGAAATGAAGACCAGAATTACGAATACTCAAAAATTTACCAAACCGTTCTACAATAGCAGCCGTTTGTTGCTTTACTGTGAAAATCCCAGTAAAAAAAATGATGATAGCAATTGCTATAGGAATATAATACATGAGAAGAGTGTTTAAAAGTTAGATTATAAAAATAGTGAATTTGTGGTGGATCAATCAGTGATATAATAAGAAACTATTTTTTAGGACGATACAAGTGCTAAGAAAAGGAGATATACGCTTGCAGCCTGTCCTGAGTTTATCGAAGGGCTAAGACTGATAGAGAAAAAGACGCGGAGATGAATACACAGCTATTTCAGTACAGCGTCATTTTTGTAACTTTACAGCTAAAATCTTTTTTGTCTTAGCCCTTCGATAAACTCAGGACAGGCTGTAAGCGTACGTCTATTCGTCTCTTTTTTGGCAACATGATCTTTGAAACCTTTACCAACTATAAATGATCCATCGCTTTTTCAATTCTCTGTATCGTTTCTTCTTTTCCGATAGTAGCTGCGATAGCATATACATCCGGCCCTTGTAAAGATCCCACCAAGGCAAGACGCAGTGGCATCATTACTTTTCCAAAACCAATTTCTTTACTTGTAATCCATGTTTTTACTATAGGAGTTATGGTGTCAGTTGTATAGTCAGAAATATCTGATAACACCGTAATCAATTCTTGCAGTAAAGCAGTAGTGTCATCTTTCCAAGCTTTTTTACTAGCCTTAGCATCATACGCGATAGGGGTGATAAAGAAAAAAGAACTCAGTTCCCAAAGATCTTTTGTAAATACAGCGCGCTCTTTCACGAGTTCGATAATAGTAGAAAGAGATAGTGTAGTGTTGATTTGATGGGTAGCAAGTATTGCTTCAAAAGGAGCTATTAAATCTGCGGTGTCAGTACGTTGTAAATGTTGTTGCTGAAACCATTTGGTTTTATCAGGGTCAAATTTTGCACCTGCTTTTTGCACCCGCTTCAAATCAAATTCTTGTATCAATTCTTCTAAAGAAAATAATTCCTGTTCTGTTCCAGGATTCCATCCTAAAAAAGCGAGCATGTTGACAACGGCTTCCGGCAGGTATCCATCCTCTTTGTATCCAGAAGATAGTTCTTGTGTTTTAGGATCTGTCCATTGTAATGGAAATACAGGAAATCCTATTTTATCACCATCTCGTTTGCTTAGTTTTCCTTTACCAACTGGTTTTAAAATTAAAGGAAGATGTGCGAAAATTGGAGCATCCCAACCTAAGGCACGATATAATAAAACATGTAAAGCCAAAGAAGGCAACCATTCCTCACCACGAATGACATGAGAAATCTCCATCAAATGGTCATCTACAATATTGGCAAGGTGATAGGTAGGCATCCCATCACTTTTAAATATAATTTTATCATCCAATACATTAGTATCAATAGTCATATCACCACGAATCTCATCGGTTAGTGATAATGTTTCATCTTGTGGACATTTAAAACGGAGTACATACGGAGTCCCGGCTTTAATTTTTTGTTGTGTTTCTTCAGGAGATAAAGACAAAGAATTGTCGAGACTTAAACGATTGTGCCAATTGTATACAAAAGTTTTTCCTTCAGCTTCATGAGCTGTACGATGTTGACCTAATTGTTCAGCACTATCAAAAGCATAATAAGCGTGACCTGATGCTATTAATTGATCGGCATATTTTTGGTATACTGGTTTGCGTTCACTCTGTCTATACGGCCCAAAAGCACCTTCTTTTCCAGGGCCCTCATCAAAAGGAATAGTACACCAATCTAAGGCATTGGCAATATAGTGTTCTGCACCTTCAACATATCGATTTTGATCGGTATCTTCTATTCGAAGTACAAAAGTACCTTGATGTTTTTTAGCAAATAAATAATTAAATAAAGCAGTACGTACACCACCAATATGTAATGGACCTGTAGGGCTAGGAGCAAATCGAACGCGTATATTTTTTGTCATGGTATTTTTTAGTTGATAGTTGATAGTTGTCGGTTGATAGTTATTTTGAAATCTTTAGCAGTAATGCATATCGATATTTCAGCTCGTATCTAGTGCTACTATTCAACAGATAGAAAACAGCGTAAAGATACAATCTATATTATTTTGTTTATTTAAAAAATGACAGGAAATTGATAGGAATATCTACTAGGTTTTCAAAACCTAGTAGGGTTGCTGGTCTTGTTTTATATTTTGAAGCGTCTATCGTTGTTTCATGTTTAAGACCTGCTAGGTTTTCAAAACCTAGCAGGTCTGTAATTTTAGTATAGACGAATACAGTGGCTTAGTGCTAATAGCTAATGGCTAGTCAGGGATAACATATTCAAAAATAAAGTTGTAGTTTTAAAGTGTAATGATAAGGAGCACAATTGGCATGAATAATTTTGAACAGATTAAAGAAAAGTTAGAGCATTTTATACGAAAGTATTATATAAATGCCTTAATTAAAGGAGCACTATTGTTCTTTGCAACAGGAGTACTTTATTTTTTATTTACGCTATTATTAGAATATTGGTTATGGTTGGGGACTACAGGAAGGACGCTATTATTTTGGGTATTTATCGTAGTAGAATCTAGCCTATTAGTTCGATTTATTATTATTCCTGGCACTAAATTATTTAAAGTATCAAAAGGAATTGATCACAAAAAAGCTTCTGAAATTATTGGAAAACACTTTCCTGATGTTAATGATAAATTATTAAACCTTTTACAGTTACAAGAATCAAAATCTGAATCCACATTATTAGTAGCAAGTATAGAACAAAAATCAACCCAATTGGCAGCTGTTCCTTTTAAGGCAGCTATAGATTTTACGAAGAACAAAAAGTATGTAAAGTATGCCGCATTACCAATTATAGTATTTCTATTTTTTTCAGTAGTGATGTCAAAAAATTGGTTTAATGAAAGTTATACCAGAATGGTGAACTATAAAACCGCTTATCAGCCTCCAGCGCCTTTTCAATTTTTGGTACTGAATGATACTTTAGCTACTGTAGAGAATAAAGATTACAAACTAAGAGTAAAGACAAAAGGAGAAGTAGTGCCAGAAAATGCGAGTATTACCTATAATGGCGAAGTTTATTTTTTGCAACACATAGCATCAGGTATGTTCGAACATGTATTTATACAACCCAAGGAAACTATTGAATTTGTATTGAATGCAAATGAAGTGCAATCGATACCTCTTCAATTGGAAGTAACCGCAGTTCCATTAATTCTAAATTTTGATTTGGAACTATCATATCCAAGACATACTCATAAAAAAGATAGAGTAATTAAAGGTTCTGGTAACGCAACTATTCCTGAGGGTACAAGGGTAAAATGGAAAGTGACCACTAGAAACACAAATCAAGTTCAACTTAAAACAAGAGATACTTCTTATGTATTGAAACAAGATAAGTCGGTATTCTCAATAGATAAGAAAGTGTATACGGATTTGAGTTACCATATCGCAACTTCAAATACCGCCATTCATAATTATGATGATATTGCTTTCAAGCTTAAAGTGGATATAGATGAATATCCAGAACTAAATATAGCTTCTAAAAAAGATACCTTGGATGATCAGATCACTTATTTTTCTGCTCGTGTAAGTGATGATTATGGGTTGCATAAATTACAATTGGTGTATTACAAATCGGAGTCTCCAACAGATAAGATTAGGGTACAACTACCCATTAAAAAATCAACTTTGGATGAGTTTTTATATACGTTTCCAAACACACTTCCTTTAGAGAAAGGAATATCGTATTATTATTATTTTGAAGTATTTGATAATGATCAACTCCATAATTATAAGCAGACTAAAAGTAAAGAATATAGCTTTAGAAAATTAACAGATGAGGAAGAAAAGAATGCCAATTTGGTAAAACAAAAAGAAAGTATAAGTGGTTTAAATCAATCGTTACAAAAATTTAAAGAGCGTTCAAAAGATTTAAAAGATATCAGTAAGCTTCAAAAGGAGAAGAAGGAATTAGATTATAATGATCGAAAGAAACTAAAGGAATTTTTAGCGCGTCAAAAAGAGCAAGAGAAATTAATGCAGAATTTTTCCAAAGAGCTAAAGAAGAACATGGAAGAATTGAGTCAAAAAAAGGAACCCTTTAAAGATGCACTCAAAGAACGGTTGGAACGAAATGAAGAACGTCTAGAAAAGAATAAAAAACTATTAGAAGAAATAGAGAAGTTGAATTCTAAATTGGATAAAGATAAACTCACAGAAAAGTTAGAGAAACTGAACAAAGAGAATAAAAATATTAATAAAAATTTAGAGCAATTGTTAGAATTAACAAAGCGTTTTTATGTCGTTGAAAAGCATGAACGATTAGCAGAGCAATTGTATAAACTTGCAGAAGAGCAAAAAAAGTTGGCGGATAAAAAAGAGAATTCAAAGGAGCAGCAACAAAAGATGAATGCATCTTTTAAAGCTTTTCAGAAGGAAATGGAATCTTTACGAAAAGAAAATGAAGGACTACGTAAACCGATGAGTTTAGATCAAAAGAAAGAAGAGGAGCAAGGGATAGCACAAGAGCAACAAAAAGCAACTGAAAATTTAGAAGAAGAACAAAAAGAAGATGCTCAAAAAAATCAAAAGAGTGCTGCTGAAAAAATGAAGCAAATGGCAGATGGGATGCAAAAGCAGATGCAAGCTTCAGGGGAAGCACAACAACAAGAAGACACAGAAATGTTACGTCAGATATTAGATAATTTAGTGGGGTTTTCTTTGGAGCAAGAAATTTTGATGAAACGTTTTAAGGAAAGTAGTTTGGATCATCCTAGGTATCCTATGCGATTAAAAAGGCAGAGTGTACTAAGAGAAAACTTCATTCATATTGACGACAGCTTATATGCTTTAGCATTACGAACACCTCAAATTGCAGATGATGTTACAAAGAAGCTTACCGATGTTAGTTATAATCTGGATAAGTCTTTAGAAAAATTAGCAGACAACCAATTGGGTCAGGGAACAGCAAGTCAGCAATATGTAATTACAGGGTCAAATGATTTAGCATATATGTTGAGTCAAGCTTTAGATCAGATGCAAAACAGTATGCCGAAGTCAGGTTCTGGAAAAGGAAAATCAAAAGGGTTTCAATTGCCAGACATTATTAAAAAACAAGGAGAATTAAATGAAGAGATGAAGAAGGGAATGGAGAAAGGCAAAAAAGGTGAAGAAGGAAAAGAGGGTGAAAAAGGAGAGCAAGGTAAACAGGGCAAACAAGGAAAAGAAGGAGAACAAGGTAAATCTGGAAAGTCCGGAAAAAATGGTAAAGACGGTAAGGGTGAAGGAGAAGAAGGATCGTCTGGAAAAGGAGGAAAAGGAAAATCTGGAAAAGATGGAAAACAAGCAGGAGGTAAGGATGGTAAGGAAGGTTCATTTGGAGAAGAAATGAATGGACGATTATATGAGATTTATAAAGAGCAACAACAACTCCGAAAAGCACTAGAAGATAAGGTAAAGAAAGAAGGGCTTCGAAAACCGAGTAATAGCCAAATGCTAAAAAAAATGGAACAGGTAGAACAGCAACTATTAGAAAAGGGGTTCAATGAAAACACCTTGCGTAAAATGGAAAACATAAAGCATGAATTGATGAAGCTGGAGGATGCTACTTTAGAACAAGGCGAAGAAGAGAAGCGGCAAAGTAAATCGAATGTACAAGAGTTTGATATTCGTAATATAAAGGAACAGGAAAGAATAAAACAATATTTTAATACCACTGAAATATTAAACCGACAAGTATTACCTTTGCGATATAATTATAAACGCAAGGTGCAAGAGTACTTTAGGAACCCAGAAAAATGATTGCTTTTTTTTACGAAACAGAAATTGAACCCTTTGAAGAATCTGCATTAAAGTCTTGGATAGCAACTACAATTGTTTCTGAAGATAAAAAAGAAGGAGAGATCGTATTTATTATATGTGATGATGAATACCTTTTAAAAATTAACCAAGATTTTTTGAATCACGATACGTATACTGACATTATCACCTTTGATAACACAGTAGGAAATCAATTACACGCTGAAATCTACATATCCGACGAACGAGTTTCTGAAAATGCTATAGATTTTGGGACTTCAAAGGAAGAAGAAATGAGGAGAGTGATGATTCATGGTGTGCTACATTTGTGCGGATATAAAGATAAGACAGAAGAAGAAGGAGCGTTGATGCGTAGTAAAGAAAATGAGAAATTGAAATTGTTCCACGTGGAACAATAGATGCTTTAGTAATAGTGTTCCACGTGGAACATTTAGTTTGTATAAGATATGTTTGATAAAGAATATGATGTAGTAGTTGTGGGTGCAGGGCATGCTGGTAGTGAAGCTGCTGCTGCTGCTGCAAATATGGGATGTAGCACATTGTTGATTACAATGAATCTTCAAAACATAGCACAGATGAGTTGTAATCCTGCGATGGGTGGAATTGCAAAAGGACAGATAGTTCGTGAGATTGATGCTTTAGGTGGGTACAGTGGTATCGTTAGTGATCGTACTGCTATTCAATTTAAGATGTTGAATAAGTCCAAAGGGCCAGCGATGTGGAGTCCAAGAGTACAGAGCGACCGTATGCGTTTTGCAGAAGAGTGGAGAATGTTGTTGGAGCAAACCCAGAACCTTGATTTTTATCAGGATATGGTGAGCAGTTTAATTGTAGAAGGAGAACAAATAAAAGGAGTGCGTACTTCTCTAGGAATTGAGGTTCGTGCCAAATCCGTAGTATTAACTAATGGAACATTTTTAAATGGCTTGATCCATATCGGAGAAAAACAATTTGGTGGAGGTAGAGCAGGAGAAAAAGCAGCAACCGGAATTACAGAGCAATTAGTAGATCTTGGTTTCGAATCCGGTAGAATGAAAACAGGAACGCCACCACGTGTGGATGGAAGATCTTTGGATTATAGTAAAATGACGGAACAGCCAGGGGATGAACAGCCTGAAAAATTTAGTTATTTAGACTGTACTTCACCACTAACCAAACAGCGTTCTTGTCACATGACCTATACCTCAAATGAGGTGCATGATGTGTTGCGTACAGGTTTTGATCGGTCTCCAATGTTTAACGGAAGTATTAAAAGTATAGGGCCTAGATATTGTCCCTCTATAGAAGATAAGATCAATCGTTTTGCAGATAAAGATCGTCATCAAATGTTTATAGAACCTGAAGGGTGGAATACTGTAGAGGTGTATGTAAACGGTTTTTCTACATCACTTCCAGAAGATGTGCAATTTAAAGCCTTACGTTCGGTAGTCGGTTTTGAAGGGGTGAAATTCTTTAGACCAGGATATGCGATTGAGTATGATTATTTTCCGCCAACACAATTGAAACATACCTTAGAAACGAAAATCATATCAGGTTTATATTTCGCAGGTCAAATTAACGGAACTACAGGATATGAAGAAGCCGCATCCCAAGGATTGATGGCAGGTATGAATGCGGCATTAAAAGTTAAAGAACAAGAAGCTTTAATTATAAAAAGAAGTGAAGCATATATTGGAGTGTTGATTGATGATTTAATCACAAAGGGAACAGAAGAACCCTATCGTATGTTTACCTCTAGAGCCGAATATCGTACGTTATTAAGACAGGACAATGCAGATTTTCGATTGACACCAATGTCAAATGCAGTAGGGTTAGCATCAGATGATCGAATGCGTAGAATGGAAATGAAAGATCAAAAATCTAAAGCGTTCGTTCAGTTTTTTAAAGAGACGAGTGTGAGTCCAGAAGAGGCGAATCCAATTCTAGAACAAAAGAACTCCGCTTCCGTAAAACAAAGTGGTAAGTTGTTTAAACTTTTTGCACGACCACAAATCACATTAGAAGATGTAAAGCAATTTGATAAAGTAGCTGCATATATAGAAACACATGATTTGGATAGAGAGGTGATGGAGCAGGCCGAAGTACAAATCAAATATTCTGGATATATTGAAAAGGAAAAAAATAATGCCGATAAATTAAACCGATTAGAAGAGGTTAAGATTCCAAGTAATTTTGATTATACCAAGCTAAAGTCACTGTCATTTGAAGCACGAGAAAAGATGACGAAGATCAAACCGACGACGGTATCTCAAGCATCAAGAATAAGTGGGGTATCTCCAAGTGATATTTCAGTATTGTTGGTATATATGGGTAGGTAATGGAAATGTTGCGTATTGAAGACAGGCATAAAACGGTAGTAATGACCTGTTTTGTAGTTTTTTCAGTAGTAGGGCTTTTGTTTCTTTTGATAGGAATACATTGGTTATTTGGGATCGGTTTTTTTACGATCGGTTTTTTTGTTTTTAGTATCAAAAAGGAATACGTGTTCACAGCTGACTTTCAAAATAGGATAGTGTACCGTGTGTTTAAAAAACAAATAGTAGAACAAAAATTGGATCTAGAATATCCAGATTATATTTCTGTATTTCATGCTAGGTATAAAAGGCCTGATGAATATGTCCAGTATACGGATTATGATCAATACCGATATAAAAAATGGACAGTTCGTTTTTTTAAAGAAAACAGAAGTGAAACGATCTTTGAGGAATACAAATACGAAGAAGCGTTAAAAAAAGCACAATTGATAGGACGATTTTTTGATATTGAAGTATACGACGCTTCTAAAGTGTAGTCTCAGAGTTGTAAATTACAGAATAGTTCCACGTGGAACATTTTGATGAAAACAAATAAAAATAGGATGTAAGTATCCAAATCTCACAGATTTGTACCAATATGCTAGTGTCCAAAAGAGAATAGGTTGAAAAAGCCTAACTACTAGCATCTAATAACAAAGCGTCCCGACTATTCGGGATAGTTTCTATATAGTAACCATGAGTATAAATCAAAATATGGAAGTATACGTTCGCTGTAAAGACCATACGGTTTCAAAAGAAATTTTTGAATTGTGTTATGATGCGAAATACGAAATGTTGGTCACTACACCAAAACCCGACACTTCAAAATTACATACCTATTACGAAAGCGAAGACTATATTTCGCATACGGATGCAAAACGTAGCCTATTTGAAAAAGTGTATCATATTGCAAAAACCTATGCATTACGTAAAAAAGTAAATTTAATCACAACACTACATCAAGGAAAAGGAACGCTATTAGATATAGGAGCAGGGACAGGTGATTTTTTAGTCACTGCAAAAGCGTCAGGATGGAAATGTTATGGCGCAGAACCTAATGCAGCAGCTCGAGAATTAGCAGTACAAAAAGGAATAGAAATAAAAGAAGATACGGCAGTCTATGTAGATCATCATTTCGACATCATTACGATGTGGCATGTGTTAGAACATGTTCCAAATTTAGAAGATCAGATCACTGCGCTAAAACGATTACTAAAACCCAATGGAGTTCTACTAATCGCTGTACCCAATTATAAATCTTATGATGCCAAGTATTATGCAGCATATTGGGCAGGATATGATGTGCCAAGGCATTTATGGCATTTTTCAAAGCAAAGCATTCAAAAATTATTTGGAACACAAGAAATTGTATTAGAAAAAATAATACCAATGAAATTGGATGCATTTTATGTTTCGTTATTATCCGAAAAATACAAAAATGGGAAAATGAATGTGATTAAGGCTTTTCGAAGGGGTTGGTTATCTAACTACAAAGCAAAAAGAACAAACGAATACTCTTCACATATATATGTATTAAAAAACAGAACTAGATAAGCTATAATATATACTTATTCAGTTAAAAACTCAAAATAGAGTACATAGTGCTTAATTTAAGATGAATCTGGTGTGTTGGGCAGCAAATTTTTTGAAAAGCGTTTAAATGAGCTTATTTAATCCAGTTTTTGATTGGTTTTAACAATTAAAAAAATAATTTCGATTGTTTTTTATTATTCTTTGTTTTTTGACGGTTGAGTAGTATTAAGATCAGCTTACTTTTGATATTTTTGCTAGAATCGTTTTTAAATCAAAAGAAATCATAACCAGATACGATCAACAAATTTTTAAATTTTTTGAGATGTTTATCCGCTATTTAATAGCACACAAATTTTTTTAAAATTACAAAAGCGAAGAGCACACTTGTTGACAACAAATAATTTGAAATGTTAATGAGAACTAACAATTAAAACAATTAAAAAAAAACAGATGAAGAAGTATCTTTGGATTGCGATCACAGCATTAGTAGTAGTATCATGTAATGAAGCACAGAAAACAGGATTTGTAAATAATAAAAAAGTCATTTCTGAATATAAAGAAATGAAAACTGCACAAGAAAAATGGACAAAAAGAAATGATGAAGTACGTGCTGAATTAGAAGAAAAAGCGAAACAATTTCAACTAGAAGTTCAAGGCTATCAAGCAATTGCGAATTCATTGTCTCCAGCAAATAAACAAAAGCAGGAACAGTCTTTAATGGCAAAACAGCAGCAATTACAGCAAGAGCAGCAAGTAAGAACGCAGGAAATTCAACAAGGTAGTCAAGTAGAAATAGATACGATAGTGAGTAAGGTAAAAACGTTTATTAAAGACTATGGTAAGAAAAATGGATATACTTACATTTATGGCGATACAGAAGTAAGCAATATCTTGTATGGTAAAGAAGAATTAGAGATTACAGATATCATTATAGAAGCGTTAAATGCAGATACTTCTGAAGCAGTTGCTGTGGAGAAAGAAGAGGAAAAAGCAGTGAAAGAAGAAGACACAACTACTTCAAAATAGAAGTACATTAAATGGATTTTAAAAGTTTATTTTGAAGGTCATTTAAGAGAAAATACATTTTAAAAAAGCCATTCAAACAGTACTGAAACACATTGTTTTATGCTGTTTGAATGGCTTTTTTATGGAATTAGCACAAAAAAATAAACAGATAATGCATTTAGAGATGAAGTGCGATATACTTCCAAAAAATGTCAATTTTTAAGGATTATACAATTTGCATATAACTTTTTCGGAGATTGAATAGGGTACTATTAAGAATTACAATATGCGATTTCAAAATCTAAAATACGAAACCTAAAATCGTAAATTGTATTACTATTTAAATTTAAAGGAAAAAAGAACAGCTTCTTTTTGTTATGTTTTTAGAGAAGAATGGAGTACTATCTGTAGTGTATTCAGAAGTAAAATGCGCCCTATTTTCATGGAAACCTTTGGATATCATGTGGTTTTAGAAACACTGTGTTCAGGGAAAATTAAGCATTTTTTTAAATGTATAAATTATCCCCTATGCACCGCTGGATTTGTTTAAAATTTCAAATTAACACCAATAAAATAGATACGTTTAATCGGTAAAAAATGACATTTTCAAGATGTTTTTTTAAAAATAAGATACTGTAAAATAGTTAAAACAGGTTCTTTTTTTAATTATTTTCCGGTTTTACCGCTATATTTTTAAGGAAATTTCGTGGTGTAACAGGTTGTTTTTGTAGACTAGTTTTTTATCTAAAACCTTGATTAACAAAAAATTATGTATATTGTAAGTTCATTTGCACATATTATTTTATAAACATAAGGATATAGATATGGTTTGGTAGGAATATTAGTACAAAAAAATATTAAAAAATGGTTTGATATAAACATTTAATTCATAATTTTATGATATTACAAAAATTATATTAACAATATTATTAACAAGCGCCCCAAACCGCTATAATAATATCCATATATCCAAACGTAAACAGTACGGTGATACTATGAAAAACAGACTTAACCTATCGGGATTTGCTTTAGCACTTTGCCTCTTCTTTTCTTTGATGGAGGTGAATGGGCAGGTGCTGTCTGAACCTTCTTTTTTCTCTACATTTGATGATGAAGAAGTAACTCGATTGTGTGCAGACCAAGATACATCCCAAAGATATGCTATAGTAAATTATTCAGGACCAGGATTATTTTTTGGCCCTGGAACAGAATTTATTTTAGAACTTTCTGATCCCAATGGAGTGTTTTCAGATGAAGCGATAATACTTTCTAGTTTTATTAGCCCTACAGCCTTTGGTGGATTGGCAGAAATAGAACTCCCACCTTTTTCGATACCTACAGGTCTAGCCGGTGAGAATTATAGTGCTCGAATTAGGGTGCCAAGAGAAAATGATACAGATTTTATTAGTGATATTAATGAAAATATACCAGGATATTTTGTCCAGACGAATACTTTTTTAGATATCAATGGTTCTAACACTGATGTAGAGGGGATATCCAATATAGGATTATGTAATGGAGAATTAGTAACCTTACAAGTAATCCCTAATGACTTTACTTCCTATATTTGGCGTTTCAATGGTGTTATTATTCCAGGAGAAACAACTGCAGTACTCGAAGATGCTTCTGAATTTGGGACCTATCAGGTACTTGCTGAATTAGGAAGTTGTGATGGTGTAATACCCTTTAATACCTCTGCGACTATTGAAATTGTTGATTTTAGTGAGAATTCAAATAACATATTCATAGAAAATGCATCACCAGCAGAATTTTGTCCGTCCGATTTGAAACAATTAACTGTAAATGTAACTGGATTTGCATATGAATGGTTTAAAGACGGGATATTGATTCCTGAAAGCAACTCAAACCCTTTAGAATTACCACAAAGTAATTTTGGAGGCATGTATTCCGTAAGAGTAATCGCTAGTGAAGATTGTTCTGTAACTACAGAAGCTATTGAAGTAATAAATTTAGGTTCTGATATTCTAACACAACCTCCACCACAATTAATGTTATTGCCTGGAGAACCAGATATAGAATTGGCGATTACTACTAATGCGCCTATAGGCAGTACGGTACAATGGTTTAAGGATAACATCCCATTTACAGTTCCTCTGCCAGTTGCTAATCCAGGGGTTTTATCTATTTTAGTAAATACAGTAGGTGTCTACCGTGTAGAAGTAGATACTTCGCCAAGTGCAGATATATGTAAAGATGTTCTGGATGCTCAAACCGAGGTGTTTGTTCCTGTAGGTTTTAGAACAGCTATTGCTTCGGTAATTGATTGTGATGATAATTTAGGAACTATAGGATTAGAAAATTTATTTGGTATTGCTGCTAATGGTACAGAAGTTCCATTAACAGAGGAACAATATAGTTTTTTTGATTTTGAGTGGTTTCAAGATAATATAAGTAACGCCAATACAACGATAACACAAACCATTAGTGAATCCGATATTAATAACACATTTGCTTTAGAATCGGAGTTTCGCAGTGGAGGTTTTCCTATAGCACGATCTAATGATTTTGTAGTGGAATTTCTTTCTAATGAAGTTGCACTAACAGCGTCCTCTCCTTTTGTGGACGAAGGCGAAAGTGTAACCTTAACGGCACCAGAAAATGCAAGATATACGTATGAATGGTTTCAAGTAGTAGATGGTGAAAACCAAGTAATTACAGGAGCACTTACAAATACACTAGTAATTAGTGAAAATGGACTGTATTTTGTGCGCATTACTTTAGAGGAATGTATCATCGATTCCAGTACAATTAATATTTCAGAAGCAGTAGGGCAATCCGATATTATTCCGAATGTAATTACTCCAAATGGTGATAATATTAATGATACCTGGTCATTGCCAGCATCACTAGTAAACCAACAAGATGTAGAAGTTACAATATACCGTCGAACAGGACAAGTAGATTTTTCCGGATCAAGTTACCAAAATGACTGGCCTAGAGAAAATTCAAGTTCTTCGGGAGAAGACCAGATATACTACTATATCATAGCAAGAAATAACGCTGTAGTCAGAAAAGGCTCCATCACAGTAATGAGATAATATATGATTAAAAAATTACTATTCACGTTCGTCTGTTGTGCGATACAACTAATTTCAGCACAGGAAGAAGAGGCTACTCAGCAGTTTGGAGTATTGCCTTCGGATATTCCTGTTAATAATTTAGTAAAATACAATCGATTTTATTTCAACCCTACATTCTCATTAGTACGAGAAGATAAAAAATCCATTAATGTATACAACAAAACACAATGGACAACCTTTAATGATAATCCTCAAACTTTTTTAGTCAATTTCACAACTAATTTTGAAGAAAAAACGGGAGTATCTATTGGGTTGTATCAACAAAGTGAAGGTATTTACAGGTATTTTGGAGGTATTGCGAATTATGCCTATAATTTAGAATTTGGAAACGATATGAACTTCACTTTTGGAGTTAATTTAGCGTATTCCCAAAGTAGTATTAAGTCTAATATCGATGCATCTTCAATCAATGATGGTTTTACATTGAATAATGGACTCACGGTTAATGATCCATTAATTTTAAGTTACGAAAACCAATCCGTATTCTTATTATCTCCGGGTGTAAACTTTAATTACGGACAATTTGATGCGGGTGTGGCTGTAGGAAATTTAGTTGCATATAGCCTTAGTGGTAGTGAACTGATTACCGATAATATGGCATTTAGAGGGCATGTTATGTATACCCATAGTTTAGAACGAAGATCTGATAAATTAGTACGAGGAAAAGTATATGCCGATATGCCGGCAGAAGGAGACTTAAGATATGGACTGAATGGGATATTAGAATGGCCAAAATTAGGATGGGCGCAAGTAGGATACAATAGTTTTTATGGTGCAGCATTAGGAATAGGAGGAAATATTACTCAAAACGTATCTGTAGGATATACCTATGAAACTGGTTTTGGAGACACCAGTAATTTTGGAGCAACTCATGAAGTAGGATTAGCGTATAATTTCCAAAAAGAAAAAAGAAGACGAGGGCGTAGAAAAGGATCTTCAAGATCAGTATCTCCTAGAGATACTGAAATTAAGCGTTTAAAGAAAGAAGTTTTAGAGCAAAACAGAATTATACGTGAATTACGTGGAAGATCAGGTGGAGACACCTTGTCTAGAGCACAACGAAAAATGAGTGCGCTTGAAAGACAAATTAAAGAGCAAGAAGAAAACCAAAGAACAGCAGCACGAGATGCCGAATTGAAGCGTATAGAAGATGTAAGGTTACTAAACAAAAAACGAGAAGAAGAAGAAGAGCGTATTAGAGCCAAAAGCAGATTGGAAGGCATCAATAATCAACAAAATAACCCAACGGGTCTAGCAGCATCGGAACTACAGCGTATTGAAGCAGAAGAAGCGGCAAGAGAAGCAGAAGCAGCAAGACAACAAGAAGCAGAAGAAAGTGTACAACAAAAAAGAGCAAAACAAACCGCAATAGCCTTAGCCTCTAAAGAAGTAATTTCATTACGAAAGTCTGAAGATAAAATAGAAGAACAATTAAGAGCTGCTCGTAGGGTATTGGCAAAAATTGAAAATGAAGAACGTGATCTAGAAAAACAGCAGCCAATACAATTGAATCAATTGGAGGTAAAACGTCTTAGTACAGTAGCCCGTATTGATGAAGCGATTACACAAAAAGATGAAGGAAAACGACTTCGTGCAGAAAGTGAATTGGTGGCAATGAATGCTGAAAAGGATGTATTAAAGGCGCGACAAGGTTTAGAGCGTGTTGAAACAACAAAGCAAAAATTAGAAGCACAACAAAAATTAGAACGTCTTGAAGCAGAGAAAAAACGATTAACGGCTACACGACAACTAAGTCAAAGTATTGCGGAACAAAACGAAGCAGCGCAACAAAAAGCAGAGCAAACGATCATTAGACTTAAAAATGATGAGATTAAATTATTAGCACAGCAAAAGTCTGCTCAAGAAACGATTGCACAAAAAATACAAATAGCGCAAACTAATGTTTCGGAGACAGAAACAGCTCAAGAACGTGCTAAAGTAAAAGCAATCAATTTAGGAACGCAAAATGTTGTAGCGCTACAGCAGGAAGAACAGAAGATCAATGAGCAGTTACAACGATTAGAACGGGTAGTCGCTTCAGTAACAGCAGAAGAAAAGCAATTAGAACAACAACAAACACTACAGTTAAACCAAATTGAAGGAAAACGCCTTGGTGTTGTAAAGCGTATCGATGAAGCAATTGTACAGAAAGAAGATGGAAAACGTTTAGCGGCTGAAAGTGAATTGGTTCAGGTTGTTGCTGAGAAAGACCTATTAGCGGCACAACAGAACTTAAAGCGTATCGAAGTAGAACAACGACGAAAGGCAGCAGAACAGGAATTAGCCAAAGCGATAATAGATAAAAAACGATTAACAGCAAAACGTAGATTAACGCAAAGTTTTGCAACTCAAAATGGACAAGAAGAGGCCGCGGCTCGACAAGAATTGATAACGCTTGATAGTGAAGAAGCTAAAATGTTAGCCTCAAAAGAAGTCATAGAAACAGAAATTATACAAAAATTAAAAACAGCTCAGACAACGGTTGCAGAAGCAGAAAAAGCGCAAGAGCGTGCTAAACAAGAAGCAATTAATATAGAAGCGAAAAGCGCTGTGACGCTAGAACAGTCTGAACAAAAGATAAATGAGCAACTACAACGATTAGAGCAGGTAACTACAGCGGTACAAGAAGAAGAAAAACAATTGAAAGCACAACAACTAATACAGTTGAATCAATTGGAAAGTAAACGTTTAAGTGTTGTACAACGTATAGATGAAGCGATTGCTCAAAAACAAGAAGGGAAACGCTTAGAATCTGAAAGAGAACTGGTTCAGATTGTTGCTGAAAAAGACCTATTACAGGCACAACAAGAATTAAAACGTATCGAAGTAGAACAACGACGAAAGGCAGCAGAACAGGAATTAGCCAAAGCGACAATAGATAAGAAACGATTGATCGCAAAACGCAGATTAACAAGAAGTCTATCAGAACAGAATGTACCAGAACAACAGGCTGCGAAACAAGCGTTAATACTGATCGATAAAGAAGAAGCGAAACTATTAAGTCAGCAGCAAACAGTTGATAATGAGATTACTCAAAAGCTTCAAGAAGCTAAAAACACGCTTGCGGATGCCCAAACAGCACAAGAACGTGCTAAAGTAGAAGTAATTAGTTTGGCTTCACAAAATGTAATTGCATTAAAACAACAAGATGTGAAAATTACAGAGCAGTTACAAGAAGCAATTAAGGTATTAGAAAGAGTAGAAGCCGAAGCACAACAGTTAGAGCAGCAACAAACGATACAATTAGAGCAGTTGGAAGCGAAGCGTCTTGGCACACAACAACGTATTGATGAGGCCATTGCACAAAATGATGATGTAAAACGTATAGAAGCAGAAAAAGAGTTGAAGGTTATTATGACTGAAAAGCAATTCCTAGAAGCCAATCAAAAAGTGGCTAAAGCAGATGCGAGTCAAAAGCGTATAGCAGCAGTGCAGCAAATAGAATTGTTGCAAATAGAACAAAAGCAATTATATGCACATCAAAAAATAGAAGAACAAATTGCCAAAAAAGAAAATACGATAGAAGCACAAAAAGAGTTAGATCGTGTAGAAGCAGAGACGGTGAAACTATTAGAAGCACAGGAGACCGTGCGTACAAAAGTAGAAGTACAGCAACGAGATGCTAGAAAAGTATTAGAAAAGGTAGTTTCAGTACAAAAAATAGAAGAGGAAAAGGTTGATAAAGAGGAAGTGATTAGAGTAGCAGAAGAAGCACGTTTGCAAGAAGAAGCTAAAGCCGCTCGATTAGCAGAAGAATCACGTTTACAACAAGAAGCTGAAGCTGCTCGATTGGCAGAAGAGGAGCGTTTACGTCAGGAAGCTGCTGCTGCTGAAGCTGCAAAATTAGCAGAAGAATCACGTTTACAACAAGAAGCCGAAGCTGCTCGATTAGCAGAAGAGGAGCGTTTACGTCAAGAAGCTGCTGCTGCTGAAGCTGCAAAATTAGCAGAAGAATCACGTTTACAACAAGAAGCTGAAGCTGCTCGATTAGCAGAGGAGGAGCGCTTGCGTCAGGAAGCCGCAGCTGCTGAAGCTGCAAAATTAGCAGAAGCTAAAAGGCTTGCTGAAGCTGCTGCTGCATCAGTACCAGAAAATGAAATAGAGGAAATAGAGGAAGAATTAAATAATAGTGCTAGAATTACCAAACGCTTAAAAGCAAAACGAGATTCTTTATTAAATACAAGTGCTGCCGTGGATAAAATAGGGTTCAACGGATTAATTGAATCTTTAGTAAGTATGGATAAAGATGCTGGAGTGGCAAAATCCACTGATCCTGTAAGTTCTAAGCGATTAAAAGCTAAAAATAAGTTCATTAAATTTGCAGAAACAAAAAGACCTGAACCACAATTTGCAACAAAATATATCGCTGGATATCCAGAAGGATTTTATTTAGTGGGTAATGTTTTTAAAGGAGGAGGATATGCGGAAAAATTCACGGAGAAACTAAGTGATTTAGGATTTGATAATGCACAAGTAATTGAAAATTCAGAAAATGGATTGCAGTATGTATCCGTAGGATCATATAGAACTAAAAGTGCTGCCATGGAAGATTATCTTTCGAATATGGATAACCGATTCTTTGGAGAATTATGGATCTTGAAAATTGCAAAAAACAGAGTAGAGTCTTATAAAAAACTATTACAAGAAACCCGATTAATTAAAGAAACCGTAAAAGATGATACCGTATTAACAGAAAATTTATCCTATATCGCAGGACATAATATCGATAATGGATATTATTTGATTACCAATATATTTAAAAGAGAGAATTATTTTGAACGCGGTATGCAGAAGTTAAAAGACCGCGGATTAGAACCACAATCTTTTAGAAACCCTAAAGATAATTACATCTATGTATATCTGAAAAGATTTGACGATCTCGAAGAGGCCAAACAGAGTTTATTCTCTAATGTTGGCAACAGTTATGATGGAGATCTTTATATTCTAAAAGTGCAGTAATGATTTAAAGTAGAGACAAGATGAAAGATGCAGCAACCCCCACAAATGCGAAACGAATGAAAACGATAATGTACCTAAAAGTAGTCATTGTGTTTGTCACATGGCTACTTTTGGGCATTACACAGAGTAATGCACAAGTAATAACATCAACAGGTGTACTCGGCGATGTTGATTTTGAATCTGTAGTATTAGATCCTACGGAAACAGGAGCAGCACGTTTTCAGATTACAGAAAACGGTGATTTTCAGATGATTGGTAATAATACAGTAGGTCGAAGAGATA